>DATHVW010000079.1:0-5354 GCA_035461085.1 Longimicrobiales bacterium
GTTGATGCGGCCGGACGGCTCGGTAGTCAGGAATATAGTCGCCGGCGCGGCCGTGTCCGACACGGCAACGGCACCCGGCGAGGCAACGAGCCTCACGTTGGAGTTGGTCGGTGTGTCGCCGCACGCCGCCAGCAGCGCCAGCAGTACGGCCGCACACGAAGCGGCTTGATTATGCATTGGATTTCTGATTCAGGTGGTCGGCTCAGTCGGACGCATGGATGCCTGCGCCAGGTGTGAGGGTGGAATCACAAATAGCACCGAGCGCCGGATACGGCCAGAACGGACGCAGCTCGGCTCTCAAGCATGACACGAACCGGCAGCCAGCGATCGAAGAGTCCCGCGGCGGCAACACCGATGCCGGGCGAGCAGATACGTCGAAGCGCGTGACGGAGATCGTGCCACCTCCTGTCACTGAGGGCCCGCGGGTCGTCTGTCATCATCGTATAGCGCCATGCAGAGAGCCACCGCGATTCCATGCATCAGGGCCATGATGAACAGCGCCGTGAGGACCGCGTTCACAATGCCGTATCGCTCGGCGCCAAAGCCCACCGTCACGGCGAAGGCGGCGATGAAAAGCGGGCGAGTGACGGACCCGGCTTCTCGTGGATCTCTGACCCCTCGAACCCACAGCGTCACGGATAGAATTGCGGTGAGAAGCAACAGGGCTCCAGCCATATCGGGTGTGGCCGCGCCCAGCACCAGCTCATGGTAAGATGGACGTAGATCCGAACGCAGGACATACCGCCCGAGCGACGTAGCGGCGACCCAGATCAGGAAACTGATCGCTCCGATGAGTGGTACGACGACAACCTGCCGTTTGATCATAGGCTCAGAGACCTCGGGGCGTGTGGCCGGATCAACTTTCGCTAACGCGCTGCTTCGCAGACCTGTCTGACCGTTCCGATGCGCTCCTGAACGTCGCCGAGAAGGCCTGACGACGCCACAGCGTCCACCGAGGTCATGATCATCCGATTCTCTTCGTCAGGCTGGCGATTGCTGACCATCGCCTCGCCTGTCACGTAGTCGAGCTGGAAGTGAGTGGACACGACATCCTCCAGTCCCATTGCCCCTGATGGCGTACGTGCCGGCCGCGGCAGACCTCGCAACTCGCTGTAGCGTACAGGGGTGCCCGAGTCCGTGACTATCAATGTGATCAGGAGATCAGGATTCCGGCGAGCGGGAAAGTGGGCGGTATAGCGAGAGACTGTGTCGGCGGGAAGCTTGCGCTCCGTGCATTCACCGCCGGAGAGCACTCCCGGTCGAGCCGGCTTGAAATCACGCAGCGCGCTGCCGTCCTGAACCGGAGTAACCACGGAGACTCGAGACGTCACCGCCGTGATCGCTCGCGGTTCGTCACTGCGAGTGGCACAGCCACTCACGAGGAACAGCACGGCAATGCATCCCCTGTAAGGCAACTTCATCATACCTCCTGATTTGCACTGCACGGTATCACCGCACAAGGAAAATCTGCACGTGGCGGTTGTCCGGGGCGGAACCACCCGTGAAACTCGCGGTACCGGTCCACGCCTGGTCGGAAGAATCCACGACCTCCACGGTCACCAGGATTGCTTCATCATTGCTGACGGTCGATCCCACGACGAATCCGTGGCTTTCAAGCTGCTCCACGTAGTGCCGCCTGAGATCTTCGAGCGTATGGTCGGTCCTGAGGGCGATGGCGGAGTACCAATGGTCACTGCTGCCTCCTCCGCTGGATCCCAGAGGTCGTGCTCCGCTCGGACGCGACAGGCGCGGAATCGGCGACTGCGGAATCTCATGTGCGGACCGGGACGGGGTTGTGCACGGCGCGATGTCGGGATCCGTCATGTAGAAAATCGAGACCTGATTGTTTGCCTTGCTTGCGCCGAGACCGAGCGCGAGTCGGTCACGACAATATGTAACGGACTCGACGCCATCCTCTGGTGAATCACCCGGCACCTGAGGAGTCTCATGGAGCTCCCAGCCACCCTGCTCGAGACTGCGCTGCATCAACGCTGCCACACCTTCGGGTTGATCTGCGTCGAGTATGATGAAGCTCATTGACGGGAACTCTACCGACCCGGCTACACGGACCTCCGGCGGGACGATCAACTCATCCGGCACCAGGGAAGGCAGCTCGGCCAACCGCAGGATCGGCTTCTCACCGTTGCTGAAGAAGAAGCCACTCATGATCGTTTCCGCGAACGCCGTAATGGAGTCCGCTCTGGTCTGTGCATGGATATCGGATGGACCAATGGTCATCATGGTTACGGACAGGATCAGTCCGGCCACGAGCTGCTTCATGTGGATACTCCTCGATCAGGTAATAAGGACGACACGGTCGGCGAACCCGATGGTCGGTAAGCGCCAGTGCCGGCACGCATCGGATCTCAGCGGGCCGGATCCGATGATGGAGAGCGCAAGGCGCGGTCGAACTCCGCATCGCGCTCCAGTGTCTCCAGCCTGTCCTGAAGCTGCGTCACGCTCGACACCAGCCGATCGATGTCGTCACGCGCCGCTCCGCGTCCGCGCTGCACCTGAAGCTCCGCGAGTATCTGGCCGAGCTGCTTCGTGAGAGGGCGAAAGATCATTACGGCCGCCACACACACGATCAACGTCATGGGCACCAGCATGATCACGAGGCGATCAAGCGTTCCGAATACCATGAGAAATCCCCAGGTTCAGGGTTGGTCGCGGCACGGCACCAGGACTCGGGTCGTACACGTTCATGTCGCGCTCAACGTGACTCGATCAGCCACCGATCAAGGATTCCAGCAGCGGCCACCCCGAAGCCGTACGCGAGCAGATCGCGGGAGTCATAGTTGCTTCCAAGCACCAGGTGCCCGATCGACGTGCTTCGGGCTGCCTCGAGCCACTCTGTCTGGACCAGCTGGCTGAACTCCACGGCGACGCAGATTCCGATTGCCGCGATCACCCGCCACCAAGGCCTGCTGTTCGGGGCGGCACCGGCGAGGAGCCAGTAGATCATCGAGGCCCACAGGAAATCGCCGAGAATGTCGCGGACGTCCGGATGAAGCGAGCCGCCGTGGAAGTGCAAGACCAGGCCGGCGGTGACGGTGGCGACGACAAGAGCTGCATAGATCAAACGGCGATGCCGCGCCGATGTCCGCTCCCACGCAGCGGTACTATTACTGACCAAGGCGTCGGAGCCTGTTCAATGCAGACTGCATCGGCGACGGTGTGAGGATCCCGTCGGCGATGGCCGCGATCTCTTCCGCGTCGCGCCAGGCGCGTTCCAGAGTGTGCAGCTCACCCTGCAGCGCGCGCATCTCGACGTCCTCGTGCAGAGCCATCTCGAGAGCCAGGCGATCCGCGTGCTTCAGGCCGAACAGTCCGCTGGTGTATGCCATCATCCAGCCCGACTGCTGCGGCTTCCGCTTCCTGGAATTCCCTTTCAGCACCACATGTGTGGCCGCGGGCGCGTAGCTGCTGAGGCGCTCGAGATATGCCTCGGCGCCGCCGGAGCTGTCGAGCGTGGCGACGGCGGACTTCACGATCTCGGGCTTGGCGCCAAACCGGTTCACGTGTGGCATGAGCTGCCCGGCGATGCGCAGAGCCTCGGCGCCTTCCACGCGCGCAGCTCCACCCTTGAAGCGGAGATCGAGAGCAAGAGGCGCATCCGCACCCCGGAGGAGCTGGGTTTCGGCGAGGTGTCTGCGTCGGACAGCGACAGTGCCTATGGAATCGGTCCGCAGATTAGCGACAACCTCATCGGGGCTCCCGTTCACGATGGAGGTGATGCCGTTTATGATTAGGCCACCAAACGCAGCGATGCTCACGCCAGCCATGGCTCCGCCGGCGATCAGCGCGCCGAACGCGCCAAGCCCGCCACCCGCAATCAGCATCCGACGACGCCTGCGACGGCCGAACTGATCGCCATAGCGCCACGCTGCGAACTCGGGGCGGAGTGGTGCGCCAATCCTCACGAGCTCGGTCCCGTCCGGCAGCCGGCTCAGTCCGATGTGCTCCGTGGAGACTCGCTGCCTTGTCGAGCCGAACTGCCGCTCCGCCTGCTCGATCGCCTCCCACCGCTCTTCGAGAGGCGTGAGATTCCAGCGCTCACATCGGCGACATACGACCCAGAGTCGACCCTTCCGCCCGTCGAACGCGAGACGACGTCCGACAGGGAAGTCGTAAAGCGCCTCATTGCGCCCGAGATCGGAGTTACAGAAGAGACAGGTGGAATACATCTGCTCCCCGGGAGCGTTATGAGGCCTGGGGCACGTCGCCGACTATCCAGTAGCGGCCGGGACAGTGGGTGGCGGCGCGCTGCTGGTCGGCCGCGCTCATGGCCGCGCCCTCTAACGACGACACTTCGCCGCCGCCAAGGCGGAACGTTCCACCGACGCGGCCGATCGCACGACCTGCCGGATCCCGCACGAGCATCTCGTTGCCGCTCCGGACCATGGTGAAACCCTTCGGCCACACGACCGTGGCGGGGTCGGGTGAATCGAAGCGCAGGCAGCCGGCTGCATCCGCGATCACTCGTCCCTCGAACAACGCTTCCATTACCGCGGTCGGAGTCTCGTTCTGCCGGACGAACACGATCCCGGTCTGCTCCTGGAAGTTGAGCGGATCGAACGACAGCACGTCTTCCGGGGATGAGCAGGCCGCGGCCAGCACGGCCGTCGCGGCCATCGTCACACGGCGGCGCAGGGTGGAGGAAGTCATGGGCGACACCTTTCGCAGTCGGTTCTCTATCCAGATGAACGCGTCAGGCGCCTATCCCATGGCAGCCGCGCGCGTCATCTTCCGGAGCCCCTCCTCGTCGTGATGACAATGACGCCGTTCGATCCGTCGATCCCGTTGACTCCGCTTCATTTCCTTTCAGGACCCGGATCGATTCGATATTGAAAGGGTCCACGGCCAGGACAGCACCCTCGGGGCCCGCGCATGAGGTTCTCGCCTGGCTGGTTACGAGGCACAGTACCGGTTCATTGTGGCGCTGCGGAGCTCAGCCGGAAAGGGATGAATCGCAGGAAGGTGCGGTTGAGAGCTGCGCCATAAGGTTCCAGCGCAATGGCAGACGACACCCTGCCTTCCACGCGCAGCACACCTTCAGTCGCTTCCAGTGGAAACAGTGATGTTGGAATCGAGAATCGGCCGTCTGGCAATGATGTGCCTGACACCGAGAGGACGCTTCGCTCGCCCGTGAGCACGGTCCATGACCAATTCACTATCTGGCCCGGTAGACTGTCGCCGAATCCGACCCAATCCACATGGGCGACATCGCCGCGAATCGCTACCAGGGTGTCGCCCGTAGCGAGTCCAAGTGGCGTCACAATCAATTTCGGCACGATCGGCGTCGAGGCTGTGCCCGGGACGTGGATCTCGAGAGGGATGCCGGGTGTTCCGAT
>DATHVW010000080.1:0-13120 GCA_035461085.1 Longimicrobiales bacterium
CGATGCGCTCCTTCTCAGCGCGCTCCTTCTCAGCGCGCTCCTTCTCGATGCGCTCCTTCTCGACGCGCTCCTTCTCGACGCGTTCCTTCTCCACGCGCTCCTTCTCGGCGCGCTCCTTCTCGGCGCGTTCCTTCTCAACGCGTTCCTTCTCGGCACGCTCTGCGGCGGCGCGCTCACGCTCAACGCGTTCCCGCTCCAGACGCTCCTGTTGCAGTCGCGCGCGCTCGGCCGCCATTCGCTCGCGCTCCGCGCGTTCCCGCTCCAGTCGCTCCTGGCGGAGTCGCGCACGTTCCGCACGCTCCCTGTCGGCGCGCTCCTTTGCAAGCCGCTCCCTCTCGACCCGCTCCTTCTCGACCCGCTCCTTCTCGAGCCGCTCCCTTTCGAGGCGCTCCTTCTCGGCCCGCTCCTTCTCGAGCCGCTCCTTCTCGAGCCGCTCTTTCTCGAGCCGTTCTTTCTCCGCGCGTTCCTTCTCGGCCCGGTCGCGCTCGGCGCGTTCGCGTTCGAGGCGCGCGGCCTCGTCCTGCGCACCCGTATCGCGTTTGGCCGGAGGCGGCGCGGCGGCCACGGCCGATTCCTGCGGCGGCGCGGTCGCATAGATGACACACGCCGGCATGCTCGACAGTGTGATCAGGAGCAGCACCGCCAACAGGTACCGCCGCTCGAAGACTCCGCTGGTCCGCCTCATCGCATGCTCCCCAGGATGTCCAGGATCACCTTCGGAACCGAGGCACGCGCGGTCCGGTCCTGCGACCAGTCATATCTCGAATCCCAGGCCTTGTCGCCGTACAGGATGAACGCACCGGCCGGCACGCGACCCATGAGGTTGCTGCACGCGGTCGGCTTCGGCTGCTGTCCTGGCGGACGTCCGGAGTGCCAGATGCGGCACTCACCCGGCTTGGGGTAATGACCCGGAGGGACGCCATTCAGCTTGCGCGGGCCGCGCGCGGGCTGGCCACGGCCGTTGCCGGTCCCGTTGCGGGAGTCGTCCCGATCGGCCCGCTCCGTGCTGACGGAAGACGGGGATCCACCGGGCACAGCGGTCGCCATCGTGCGACTGCAAGCGGATGTGCCGATGACGGCGAGGGACAGCAGCAGCGCCACTCTCATATACCAGCTCCGGTATTGGTTCAGTTGTACTGCTTGAGGCGCTGCATCAATGCAAGCGCGATTCCCTTGCGCGCCTTCGGCGTGTACGCGCACGTTCGAGTCACGTAAACGGCTGCCGGACCGGCGCTTGACTCCCGTCGCCGGGTGGGCTGCACGACAAATCCGGACTGACGCATCGGTCACGACGTGCGGGGACACGGAAAAAAATGCGAGTTCCCGCGGCGCCATTGCTCACGGTCACCGGCTGCCCTACCGTTCGCGGCTCGAGTCACCCTGAAAAGAAATCCGAACAGCTTGACACTGCGATCTCCACACGCCGCGCGCTCTGCTGACGTGACGTCCCCCGTCTCGCACTGGCGGGTCTGGGTACGGGTCGGCTACGTCGCTGTCATCGGAGTGGCCACGCTCTCGAATCTGGGCTTCGAGTCCGTGGGCACGGCGGAGCTGGCGCGCCGTCTGGGCGCAGCCCTGTCCCCGTCAGTGACACCGGGCGACGCGGTAGACGGCCTGCGCAACCTGCTGCTGTTCGCGGGGTGGGGACTGGCGTGGTGCATGACCGCGCCCGACACGCGTCTCGGCCGGGCGATCGTCATGGCGACGATCACAGGAATGGTGCTCAGCGCCGGCGTCGAGAGCGCACAGCTCTTCTCGTCGCGGCGCTACGCGAGCGTGCTCGACCTGCTCACGAATACGAGCGGCTCGTTCATGGGCGGCGTGGTGGCGGTCGGACTGCTTCGCGCGGCGCGCGCGGCACGGACGGCGCGCTCGTTCTTCGGCATGCCAATGTTCGTGTTTGCTGCGGCCTACGGCACGGCGGCGATGCTCGAGATCCTGCTGCCCGGTCTGCGCCAGGAGTATCTACCCGGCGCAGCGGGCGGTCCGTTCAGGCGGTTTCAGCTCGCACGCGACTACATCGGGTGGGGCAGCAACGGCGTCGCATCATCACTCCTGCAGGTCATGCTGATGCTGCCTGCGGGCGCGTTCGCGGTGGCGGCTCTCGCCGAAAGCGGGCGGTCGTACGCACGTGCACTGGCCATGACGGCTGCTGCCGGCGTCGCGCTGGCGCTGGTCCTCGAATTTGCCCGCGGTGCAACCGGTCAGCCCGTGGAGCTGGGCATCTTCGTGGCTCATGCGATCGGTTTCGCGGCCGGGGCGTGGCTGGCCGCCCACTGGCTGCCTCGCCTCACACGCGCGGTTCGCGGCCGCTCCCGCCCCCGCATGCTGATCGCGGCCTACGCCGTCATCCTGCTGCTCTGGGGATGGCGCCCGTTCGGGCTGCGGTTCGACCTCGCGGAGCTGCGCCAGTCCTTCTCCGCCGGTCACCTCATGCCGCTCACGGCACTCGCCATGAAGACCGACATGTTCAGCGCGTCGGATGTCGCCGTCAGCTTTCTGCTGAACTTTCCGGTGGGCGCGCTGCTGGCCGTATGGCCCCTCCGCCGACATGGCTGGCTCGCCCATGCCTGGACGGGCATCTGGATCGTCATCCTGGTCGAGGCGGGTCAGCTGCTGGTGGGGGCGCGCTTCTTCGATGTGACCGACATCATCATCGGCGCGAGCGGCGTCCTGGCGGGATGGGCGCTCATGCGGCGGGCGGGCTTTCGGCCGTATGGCGAATTGCTGGACAGGTCGCCCGGCTCCTGAAGTACCAGCCGCGCCGCTCCCAACGAGCGCGGCGGCGTCCCGGACCGGTTGCTAGCGGAATCGCACCACCCCGGCATCGGCAGCCGGTCCGACCACACGCTCCACCACGCCGACCAGGGCATCGCCCGCGATCAGCGACAGATCGACGGTCAGCTCCGGCACAGACGGCTGACGAGCGTCGCCCTCCTCTTCCGCCCAGTGTCTCACGATGAGATCCGAGCGGGTGCGCCCCATCGAGTCCGGGCCGACGATCCGGAAGTGCGCCGCGGCCAGCGTGTACGCGGCGCTCCTGTACAGTACCGGATCACTCGCGACGAGCCGAACCGTAGTCCTGTGCTGCATGATGCCTCCTTACGGCACTGTCTGACAGACGGGCCACGGTAACGCGTATCCGAGGGATTCCCGCCTGTAGACGATCCAGTGCCGGGGGAGGTCACATCCGGCCGGAGGGCTCGGTCATTCGATGATCGAGCGATCCCGCAGCAGCTGCTCCAGCGTGCGCACGCTTTCCTCGACGGCGACGGCATCCGTCTCGATGCGCAGCTCCGGCTCGAGCGGGGCCTCATAGGCCGACTGCACGCCGGAGAGCTGCCGAATCTCGCCGCGCTCCGCCTTCGCATAGAGCCCCTTCGGATCGCGCTGCTTCAGCGTCTCGACGTCGCAGTCCACGTGGATCTCGATGAACCGGTCGTCGGGCACGAGGCCGCGCACGCGGGCACGGTCGGCGCGGTACGGCGATACGAACGTGCAGATGACGATGCTTCCCTGCTCGAAGAACAGGCGTGCGGTCTCACCGACTCTGCGGATGTTCTCCGTGCGGTCCTCCGGCGAGAAGCCGAGATCGCCACTGAGTCCGTGACGCACCTGGTCGCCATCGAGCAGCACGGTCTGGCAGCCCGCCTCGAACAGCGTCCGCTCGAGTGCGCGCGCGATCGTGCTCTTGCCGCTGCCGGACAGCCCCGTAAACCACAGGATCGCTGCGCGGTGACCGTTGCGGAGCTCGCGCTCCTGGCGCGGGATGTTCCACGGCTCCCATACGACGTTCGGGCTCACCTCGCGGCGCGGCCTCTCGAGGTCCTCGGGATCCGGCGCCTCACGCACCTCGCCGCGGATCATGCCGGCGGCGACGGTGACATGCGTGTGCGGATGAATGAGGATGAAGCTGCCGGTCGCAATGCTGCGCTCGTACGGATCGAAGAACAGCGGCTGCGATGTCGTGATCTCGACCCGGCCGATGTCGTTCAGGCCGAACGTCTCGACATCCTCGCGATGCAGTGTGTCCACATCGATGCGATACACGATGTCGGACACGAACGCCTGCGTCTGCCGCGTCGTGTGCATGAGTATGTACGGCAGCGACGGATCGAGCGGCGTCTCGTTCATCCAGCAGAGAATGGCGTCGATGCGGCTCGCGACGTTCGGCACGTTCTTGCGCCGTACGATCATGTCGCCGCGACTGATGTCGATCTCGTCCGCGATCGTCAGCACCACCGACTCGCCCGCGGCGGCCTCGTCGCACACGTCGTCGGCCGCGAGGATCGACGTGATAGTGCTCGTGTGCCCCGACGGCAGCACAACGATCTCCTCGCCCGGCTGGATCGTGCCCGCGGCGACGCGGCCGGCAAAGCCACGGAAGTCCTGGTGCGGGCGGATCACGTACTGCACGGGGAACCGGAAGTCGAGCAGGTTCCGGCTGGCACCGACCTTCACCGTCTCCAGGTGGTGCAGCAGCGTGCTGCCGTCGTACCACGGCATGAGCCGGCTCTTCTCGACGACGTTGTCGCCGTTGAGCGCGCTGATCGGTATGAACGTCAGGTCGGCGACGTCCAGCTTCTGCGCGAACTCGCTGTACTCGTCCACGATCTGCTGGTAGATCGTCTCATCGTAATCGACCAGGTCCATCTTGTTGACGGCGATGACGATGTGCGGAATGCGCAGCAGCGACGATATGAAGCCGTGCCGCTTGCTCTGCGTGAGCACGCCCTTCCTCGCGTCCACCAGCACGACGGCCAGCTCCGCTGTGGAAGCACCCGTCACCATGTTGCGCGTGTACTGGATGTGACCGGGCGTGTCGCCGATGATGAACTTGCGCTTCGGCGTCGCGAAGTAGCGGTATGCGACATCGATCGTGATGTTCTGCTCGCGCTCCGCGCGTAGCCCATCCGTCAGCAGGGCCAGGTTCACGTAGCCTTCGCCGCGCTGCTTCGACGTGCGCTCGACCGCCTCGAGCTGGTCCTCGAAGATGCTCTTGGTGTCGTACAGCAGCCGGCCGATCAGCGTGCTCTTGCCGTCATCGACGCTGCCTGCCGTCGTCATGCGCAGCAGGTCCATCTCGAGATAGGAGGTCGTCATGTGGCGCTCCCGGGCGCTTTAACGGAATCAATCGCGGAGGGCGCGGAGGACTGCGAGGTTGGGGAGGGGCCGTCGTAGTCTCTGACTACCCGGCGTAATCCATCCACGAGACGCGTGACGTTGAAGTTTATCAACAGACCTGCCTTACATCCCGAGAACTTGAGGTATGTGTTCAGCTGGGCCACGTGGACAGCATCCAGCCTTGTCTGCGTCTTGATTTCCACTACGACCTGGTTCTCAACGAGGAGATCGACACGGTAGGCGGCTTCGAGGCGCTCTCCGCGGAAATGAGCCGGCAACGGCACCTGCCGCTCCACCTTCAGGCCACGACGCCGCAGGAGAAGAGCAAGGCACTCCTCGTAACACGACTCCAGCAACCCCGGCCCGAGCTCACGGTGCACCGCGATTGCATCCCCGATAATTACCTCGGTGATCTGATTGACCGCCCTCACTCCGCGCCCTCGCAGTCCTCCGCGCCCTCCGCGATTGAATCCGTTCGAGAAGGATGCAATGCGACGAAGGCTGACTCCGTTCGAGAACGTTGCCACGCGACGACGCTGGAGGCGATAGCCGGGTGAGACGATGAAGCCCACTAGAAGTACCCCTGCTTCTTGCGATCTTCCATGGCCGCGTCGCTGCGCTTGTCATCGCTGCGCCCGCCGCGCTCGGCCACACGCGCAGCCGAGACCTCGTCGATGATGTGCTCGAGCGTGCTCGCGCTGCTCTCCCAGACGCCCGTACACGTGAGGTCGCCGACGGTACGGCAGCGCACGAGGAGCCGCTCCGTGCTCTCGCCTTCCATCAACACGTTGTGCTCACCGATCGCGAGCAGGACGCCATCGCGCCGCACCACCTCCCGCTCGTGTGCGAAGTACAGGCTCGGCAGCGGAATGGACTCGGCGAGGATGTACTGCCAGACGTCCATCTCGGTCCAGTTCGACAGCGGGAACACGCGGAAGTGCTCGCCGGGGGCCTTCCGTCCGTTGAACAGGTTCCACAGCTCCGGCCGCTGGTTCTTCGGATCCCACTGTCCGAAGCGGTCGCGGTGGGAGAAGAAGCGCTCCTTCGCGCGCGCCTTCTCCTCATCGCGGCGACCGCCGCCGAACGCGGCATCGACCTTGAGCTCGCGCAGCGCATCGAGCAGCGTGATGGTCTGGAGACCGTTGCGGCTCGGGTTCGGCCCCGCCTCCTCCTGCGCACGGCCCTGGTCGATCGAGTCCTGCACGTAGCGCACAATCAGCTCGCAGCCGACATCGCGCGCGAGCTGGTCACGGAACTCGATCGTCTCGGGGAAGTTGTGGCCCGTGTCGATGTGGAGCAGCGGGAACGGGAACCTGCCGGGCGCGAACGCCTTCTGGGCGAGCCGCACCATGACGATGGAGTCCTTCCCGCCGGAGAACAGCAGGACGGGCCGCTCGAACTGCGCGGCGACCTCGCGCATGATGAAAATCGCCTCGCTCTCGAGCTGCGCGAGATGGCTGCGGCGATACGATGACATGACACCCGGGGAGCGCGGCATATCGACATCCGTCTGTGCTAACGGGGTACTCAAGTGACCTCCAGGTCAGAACGGCCAGAACATCGGCACGAAAAAGATAACCGCCGTGACAACCGCCACCGTGAGGGGCAGGCCGAGGCGGGCGTAGTCGGTGAAGCGGTAGCCGCCCAGACCATACACCATCGTGTTGGTCTGGTATCCGATCGGCGTCAGAAACGATGCCGAGGCGGCGACCGTGATCGCGATCGCGAAGGGCCGCGGGTCCAGTCCGGAGTCCAGCGCGATCGCAATCGCAATCGGATAGATCAGCACGGCGGCGGCGTTGTTCGTGATGAGCTCGGTGAGCGTCACGGTCGCAAGCACGACGGCCGTGAGCAGCACGAGCGGTCCCCACGTATCGAGGCCGCCGACGAGTCTGTCGGCCAGCACGGCGGCCAGACCGGACTGCTCGATCGCGGCGCCGATCCCGAACGACGCGGCAATGACCACCAGCACATCGATATCGAGAGCGGCGCGCGCCTCCGCCGGCGTCAGCACCCGCAGCGCGACGATGAGGAGTGCGCCCAGCAGTGCCGTATGCACCATTGGCAGCAGGCCCGCACCGGCGACACCGACGATCGCGGCAGTGATCACGCCCACGATGATCGCCTTGCGCGTGCTCACGGGCGGGCTGCCGCCGAGATGCGATACCAGCAGGAACTCATTGCCGTCGCGCCAGCGGTTCGCGAACCCGCGATCGGACAGCAGCAGCAGCGTGTCGCCCTCGCGCAGTGTGACCGTGCCGAGCTTCTCGTTGACGCGCGCACCGGCGCGATGGATGGCGACGACCGCGGCCTGGAACCGGTTGCGGAAATCGGCCTCGCGCAGTGTCTTGCCCGCCAGCGACGACGCACCGCTGACGACCACCTCGAAGAACGTATGCGTCTCGTCATCCATGCCGGTCGTATGCGGGCGTTCCGCGCCGACCAGCCCGCGCATCGCCTGGAGGTCGCGCACCACATCGACCCGGCCGACGAACGTCAGCTGGTCGCCGCCGAGCAGCACCGTGTCCGGTCGCGCGGGCGCGATCACTTCGTCGCGGCGCCGGACTTCCGCCAGGAACACGCCCTGGAGATGGCGCAGTGAGCCCTGCTCCACCGTTACGCCGTCCAGCGGGCCGTGCGGCAGCACCGCCATCTGGACGACGAACTCGCGGAACTCCTCCTGGAAGTGCCGGCGGGCCGTGCGTCGCTCCGGCAGCAGCACGTGTGAGAACAGGATCAGAAAGATGATGCCGACAACGGCCACGGGCAGACCGATACGCGTGATCTCGAACATGCCGATCGGCGCGTAGCCGCTCTGCTCGAGCAGTCCGGAGACCACCAGGTTGGTCGATGTGCCGATTACGGTGATCGTGCCGCCGAGGATCGTCGCAAACGAGATCGGCATCAGGAACCGCGACGGCGAGATGCCGCGGCGCGCGGCCCAGTCCGTGACCTGCGGCGTCAGCATCGCCACGATCGGCGTGTTGTTCAGGAACGCCGACGCGCCGGCCGTCGGCACGAGCAGACGGCCCAGCATGTTGCGGCTCGACCCGCCGTTGCCGAGTGTGGCATTGATCAGCGGCTGCAGCGCGCCCGTCTTCTCGACGGCGCGCGCGACCACGAACAGCGCCGCGACCGTCATCGGCGCCGGGTTCGCGAATCCTGCGAACGCCGCCGGCACGTCGATGACACCGATGATCAGCAGGGCGACGTTGGCGCCGAACACGGCCATCGCCGGTGCAATGCTGTCCCTGACCAGCAGCACGACCATGCCCGTCACGACCGCGATCGTGGCCCACGCGTGCCAGCTCAGA
Organism: Longimicrobiales bacterium; assembly: GCA_035461085.1. Lineage (GTDB taxonomy): Bacteria > Gemmatimonadota > Gemmatimonadetes > Longimicrobiales > RSA9 > SH-MAG3. The sequence goes on from DATHVW010000080.1 coordinate 8,439, forward strand.
CCGAGCATTCCAGCAGTCACCAGGATCAGCCCGCGCGCGCGACCAGTGCTGCGCTCACAACGGGCAGCACCGTCTCGAACAGGCCCGGTGCGCAGGCGAGGATACCGTGCGGCTGATGCGGATCCGGCTTGTTGTAACGGAGCGGCTCACCCCGGCAGTCCGTCACGCTGCCGCCCGCCTCACGGAGCAGCACTTCCGGCGCGCAGGTGTCCCACTCGCCCATGTACGGCACCGGGTGCGCGTACAGGTCGCATTCGCCCTCCGCGATCAGCGCGCACTTGATGCCGACGGAGCCCGACGGACGACGGTCCGTCACCGGCAGCGCCGCACACATGGATTCCACGGTCGCGTCCGCATGGGAGCGCGACGTGACGATGCGCAGCCGGTCTCCCTGGCGGCGAGCGCTCAGCCGGCGGCGTGCGCCGTCCGCCTCGACCCAGGCGCCGTACCCGCGTGCGGCCGAGTAGAGCCGGTCCGAAGCCGGCAGATAGACGACACCGACGACCGGCTCGCCATCGACCACGAGACCGATCATCACCGAGAATTCGCCGTTCTGCGCGAGGAACTCCTTCGTCCCGTCCAGCGGATCGACCACCCACAGGCGCGCGGCGCCCAAGCGCGCCGGACTGTCAGCGGTCTCCTCGCACAGGATCGCGTCATCGGGGAAAGTCGCGCGGATGCGGTCGATGATGGCCGCCGTGGCGGCGTGGTCGGCCACCGTTACGGGCGATCCTCCGGCCTTGAGCTCCGCTTCCGCCGTTCCGTAATGCTCCAGGATCGCGCGACCCGCCGCTCGTGCCGCGTCCACGGCGCAGCGCAGCTCCCCGGTCGGAGGCGCCGCAACCGGCTGCTCGATGTCGGACTGCATCATCCTCTGGTCTGGCAGTGAGATAAGGCGCCCGTCGCCCTCGGGCTTCGAGACTGAGGGCCCATGTGCAAGGGGAACGCCGCTCCGGAGATCATTGCAGCGTGCGCATCGTGTGGTACAGGCGCCTCAATCCGGATCGCCCCCGGGGACGTGAAGAACGCCTCAAGTTGTTGTCCGACAAAGTCGTGGGACATCCTGCCGCTGGCGAGCGACGCCCCGGAATGTAGCCACAGTGTCCGGGCCGGCAGAACCATCTGCCCACTGAAACGATGCGCGGACGCAACACAATCCGCTTTGCTGTTGCACCGGCCAGCCAGCGGCGGACCAGGCGCAAAAAAAAACGCCCGCGGCAAAATGCCGCGGACGCTTTTTTCAACAGCTCCGGGGGGAGTGTCAGACTTCTGCGTCCAGTGCGTTGCGACGCCGGCGTCGGGCCTGGGCACCGCCCACGCCGAGGAGACCGGAGCCGAGCAGAATCATCGTGATCGGCTCGGGCACGACCTCGGTGGGCAGGCCGCAGCGCTCGTCGACCTCGCTCACGGAGTCCACCAGGTTGCCCGGGAGATTGCTGTCCGGCTTGAGCGAGCAGCTGTTCGGTCCGAACCCCTGGACATGAGAGCGGGCGTGGAGACCCGTCATGTTGTATGAAGCCAGGTTGTTCGACGTGAACGAGAGCTCGACCCAACCGCCGACGGGCAGACCGTTCGTGATCCCATTGTTCGAGTTCGCGTCGGCCACGATCTCGATCGGTCCGCCGCCGCCGATCTGATTGCCGCCGAGCGCCCAGGAGGCGGTGTTCGGCGAAATGGCGACGAACGCGAGGCTCGAGACGTTCAGCGCGGCGGCGTTCTTCGCCGTGTACAGGCCGGCCGCCGTCATGGCGCCCTGCTGGCCTGCAGCCGCATCCGTGCTGACGTACGTGACCCTCAGCGTGTAGTTGTCAGTGCCCGTTTGACGATTCAATGTGAAGTTCATGCACACGGACAGCGCGTTCGCAGTGCAGAAATCCCATTCGTGGAACTGCGCCCACTGGGCTGATGCGGGGGCTGCTGCGCCGAGTGCGGCCGTGATCCCCGCAAACATCATGATTTTACGCATTTACTGCACTCCGTGAAAAACGTCTTACCTGCCTCAGGGCAACGAATGCCGCCCACATGTACAACAGACCGAAACCCAAACCCGAGAGCGTGGTGCGAGCGATCGTCTGCTGGATCGCACTGTCCGCCGCTTCGGGCGTCGCCCTCATCGCCATCGGAGCCACCGACCAGAACAGCGCCAAGGCCGCGAACACCACCAGTCCGAGCAGCACGAACACGATGCTCAGCCCGATCAGGCCGCGTCGGCTGCCGGTCGCGAACGCCGCCGCGATCAGTGCCGCCAGGCCCACGGTGGGAAGCGGCAGCGCCCCGATCATCTGGGCCGATGCGCCGTATTCCCATTCGGGGGAACCGAAACCGGTCGCCGGGAAGAAGTACAGCGCCAACTGCCCCAGCCCGATCACGGCCATGAAGAACCCGAACCAGCCCAGACTGCGCCAGCCCGCATCCGGCGACCCGACACGTGCGGGTCCTCTCGAGGACCCTTTCAGGATCGTGCTGCTCATCTCGCCTTGCGAAAGTGGACGCTCGCGAGGTCGAGCCGTCGCCCACGAACTCTACCCATGTTATCCGACGCCACTTGTTTGAGCACATGCCGGGCCACATCGCCGGAACGGGCCAGGAATGCCGATACATCTTGTTGCACAAGCGATAAATAGGTGCTGCTCACCATTCGCCCCCCTACATTTGTAGTGCACGCCCAACGCCTGGTGCGGATGTGCCGCGGCACAGGCGAGCCATCAGTTTACGGCCGTCGGTCCGAACTGGCTCAATTTTTCGCTACCTCGTTGACGGTCCTCGGCTTGAGCTGCCACACGGTGCCCGTGCTCTTCGGCACCAGAACGCCGCGTGCGCGGATGCTGTCGCCGACCTGGTACGCCCCGCTGTTGAAGCCCACCTGGGCGTCGAGGACCACCTCGAGAGTGCCGGATCCGTCGCTGATGGCGAGGATGATGTCGCCGCCCACGCTGATGGCTGCGGCGATGGTCCCGGACACGGCGACCTGCCCGGCGTCGCGGATGCCACCTTCGGCGGAAGCGGCCGTCGCGGTGGAAACGGAATCCGGTGCGGGCAGTGTACCCACACTGACCTGCGAGATCGACGACGCGGTCATGATCGGCATGCCGTTCAACACGCCTGCGGTGCCGAGGATCGTGACGGAGTAGCCGTTCAGGATCGACGGCGATGCGGGGACCGTGGTGAAGCGAATCGCGCCGGAAGCATCCTGTACGTGCACGGTGTTATCGCCGAACGTGTTGCGACCATTGAGAGCCGTCCCGGCGATATACGCGGTCTGACCGGGCTGAAGTGCGCGCGCCTCTGCCACGGTGATCGTCGGATAGAACGCGGTGGCGTCATCGCGTGTGCGCGGCTTCAGCTGCCAGGTCCCGGTTCCCGTCGGGACGAGCACGCCCGATGCGCGGAGCAGCGCGCCCGTCTGATAGGGCCCCGCGTTGAAGGCCACGTCCTTGTCGAAGAAGACCTCCACGCTGCCGGACCCATCGTTGACGGTGAGAATGAGGTCGCCGGTCGGCAGGTTCTGCGTGCCGGTGATGGAGCCGCCTATGCGGACCTGTCCCGCGTCGCGCGCGCCCGACAGCGCAGAGGCGGCGCTGGAGGTGGACACCGAGTCAATCGGCGGCAGGCCGGCACCAGCGACCAGCGTGGCGGCGGTGGCACCCGTGAGCACAGGCTGACCGTTGCGCGAGGACACAGTGCCGTTGAGCCGGATCGAGTCACCGGCAGCCACGTTGCCCAGCACCTTCACGCCCCGGATCGCGCCCGTCGCGTCGGCGATGTGGACCGTGGAATCCGCGAATGCGGACCAGCTGTTCAGGGCGATGCCTTCGATCACGACGCGCAGGCCCGCGGCGGTGCCGCGAGCCGCGGCGACGGTCACGCTGGGGAACGTCACGGCGGCTTCCGCGCGCAGGCGCGGCTTCATCTGCCAGCCACCGGCGGGATTCGGCACGAGCACGCCGGTACCATGGAACGTCGCACCCGGCACCCAGGGGCCGGCATCGAAGACGACATTGCGATCCAGCACGACTTCGAGGCGGCCGGAACCGTCGTCCACGCCGAGCACGCGGTCGCCCGCGACCGAAGTGGTGTCGAGGATCAGCGCGCCTGCGATGCGGACCTGGCCGTCGGCCCGGACGCCGGCATCGGCCGTTGCGGCCTCACCGGTACCGACGGAGTCGGGCGCCGGTACACCGACCGCCGCGGACAGTATGCGCACGGAGGCATCGGCCAGCACGGCCTGGCCATTGTTCAGACCCGTGGTGCCGAAGATCCGGACGCTGTCACCGGCCTGGACCGGCGAGGGGAACGTGCGCACGGCGCGGATGGAGCCGGACGCGTCGCGCAGGTGGAGGGTCGAATCGGCGAACGCGGTCCACGTGTTGAGCGCGATGCCCGTGACCATGACGCGGCGGCCGGCGGGCAGAGCGCGCGCGGCGGCCGCGGTGATGTTGGGATAGCCGAGCGGGATCAGGCGCACGACCGTGTCGGCCGCCGCGACGGAGATGCTGGCATTGCTGATGGCGAGCACGTCGACCGTGTCACCGAGCGTCGCGCCGCGCCGCGCCACGAGTCGATACTGGCCGATCGCGACACGATCGATCAGGAACGAGCCGTCCACTTCCGTGATCGCCGTTTCGACGGTGTCACCGGTCGCTTCCAGGACCAGCCCGGCGATGACGCCGCTTGCCGGAGCG
>DATHVW010000081.1:0-21742 GCA_035461085.1 Longimicrobiales bacterium
GAGCAGCCCGTCCTCGAGGAAGTGCATGCCTGACGACGGGACCAGCCTCAGTTACGGCGCCGCGGGCGTGGACCGCGAAGTCGCGGCGCGTGCGAAGAGCCGCATCGCCCAGCTCGTCGAGTCCACACGCACGGAGCACGTGGTGTCGCGCGCCGGCGGTTTCGGCGGGCTGTTCCGTGTGCCGGCCGGATACCGCAAGCCGGTGATGGTTTCCAGCGCGGACGGCGTCGGCACGAAGCTGAAGGTGGCCATGCTGGCCGGGCGTCACGCCACGGTCGGCATCGACCTGGTCAATCACTGCGTGAATGACATCCTGGTCGAGGGCGCGCGGCCGCTGTTCTTCCTGGACTACATCGGAATGGGCCGCCTGGAGCAGGGCATTATCGAGGCGCTCGTCGAGGGTCTGGCCGTCGGCTGCCGGGACAACGAGTGCGTGCTGCTGGGCGGCGAGACCGCGGAAATGCCGGACTTCTACGAACCTGGCGAGTACGATCTCGCAGGCTTCATCGTCGGCATGGTCGACGAGGATGCGCGCCCCGGCTCGCATCGCGTCGCGGCCGGCCACGTGCTGATCGGCTTCGAGTCCGCGGGCTTCCACACCAACGGATACTCGCTGCTCCGCCGTCTCTTCTTCGACCGCCTGGGCATGGGCGTCGATGACCGCTATCCCGACAGTGAGGACAGCATCGCGGACGTGCTGCTCCGTCCGCATCGCAGCTACGCGCCGACACTGCTGCCGCTCATCGCGGACGGCAGTGTCCGTGCACTCTCGCACATCACGGGTGGCGGCATTCCGGAGAATCTGGTGCGCGTGCTGCCGGACGGCGTGCGCGCGCGGGTGGACAGCAGCACGTGGACGGTGCCGCCGGAATTCACTGCCGTGCAGCGCCTGGGCCGTGTGGAGCGCGACGAGATGTTCCTCACGTTCAACATGGGAGTCGGCATGGTCGCCGTCGTCGCCCAGGACGATGTGAGCCGGGTACTGGATCAGCTGCGCGCCGGCGGAGAGTCGGCGTGGGTGATCGGCGCCCTGGAAGCCGGTGCGCGCGAAGTGGTGATCACGTGATGCGCCGTGCAGCCTGCGGTGCGGTGCTGCTCGTCTTCGCTGCGAGCGGCGCCGACGATGCACGTGCGCAGTCGCTCAGGGCACAATGCGCCGATGCCGCGACGGGCGGTGTCGCGTATTGCGAGTCCCTGGTCGATGCGGCCGTCACATTTCCGGCGCGGCTCGCGATCGCGGCAGCAGGCGGCAACCCCGTCGCCGGCACCGCGAGCACGCTCGGTATGCGCGTGCCCGGGTCCCCACGCTGGAGCCTCGCGCTGAGGAGCACGATTGCACGCGCACCGCTGCCGCCGATCGGGGACGAGCAGGCCGTTCGCCCGACGCTCTGGAGCGTCAATGCCGATGCGGCGATAGGACTGTTCAACGGTTTCAATCTAGCACCCACGATCGGCGGATTCGCCTCACTCGACGTGCTCGGCAGCATGGGCGTGCTCGGTGTACCGGACGGCGATGGCTTCGAGCGCTCCTCACCGCTGACGTGGGCGCTCGGCGCGCGCGTCGGAATCCTGCGCGAGTCGTTCACCGCACCGGGAGTGAGCGCATCCGCGATGTACCGCTCGCTTCCGGACGTCGAGTTCGGCGAGCCCACGCCCGGCCCGTATTTCGAGAATGCCGGGCAGAGCGTCCTCTCACTGCGCGGAACGGTAGGGAAGCGGATTCTGGGGCTGGGTCTCACGGCCGGCGTCGGCTACGATCGCACGGGCAGCGACGTGCGCGTCCGTTTCGACGAGCCGGGCCCGATCTTCCCCAACCCGGTCGACGTCGCGGCGCAGGACCTCACGTTCGGTCGCACGTCTTTCTTCGGGAACGTGTCCTACACCATCCTGATTCTCAACATGGCGGCCGAGCTCGGCTGGCAGGAGAGCGGAGCCAGCCCGGCCGCCGCTCATGACGACACGGGGAAGGGAGGGCTGTTCGGCGGCGTTGCCGTCCGGCTGGCCATTTGATCGTGATCACTGAAGACCTCGCGACGCACATGCGCCGCGCGCTGGAGCTCGCACGCGGCGGCTGGGGCCGTGTCCACCCCAATCCCATGGTGGGTGCGGTCGTAGTGCGTGACGGTCGGATCGTGGGCGAGGGCTTCCATGAGGAGTACGGCGGACCGCATGCGGAGGTGATCGCGCTGCGTGCCGCCGGCGATGCGGCGCGCGGCGCGACGCTCTACGTCACGCTCGAGCCGTGTGCCCACCACGGCAAGACGCCGCCCTGCGTGGATGCGATCATCCAGGCCGGCATTGCTCGCGTCGTGTATGCCGCGGCGGATCCGAACACGCGTGCGCGTGGTGGCGCCGAGCGACTGAAAGACGCCGGCATCGAGGTGATCGGCGACGTGGAGCGCGGCGACGCGCGCGCCCTGAACGCCCAGTTCTTCCACCTCCATGAGACGGGCTCCCCGTACGTCGCGCTCAAGCTGGCAATGTCGCTCGACGCCGGTATCGCGAAGGCACCCGGCGTACAGACCGCGCTGACCGGACCGGCCGCGCTCGCGGCCATGCACCGTCTGCGCAGCGGATATGACGCCATCCTCGTCGGTATCGGCACCGTCCTGTGCGATGACCCGCTCCTCACCGTCCGTGACGCCCCCGTCAGGAAACCGCCCGTCCGCATCATCGCCGACACGCATGCACGCCTCCCGCTCGAGTCCAGGCTCGTTCAGACCATCGCCGAGGCGCCCGTGTGGTTGCTCTGTGCGGAGGACGCGCCGCAGGATCGCGTCGAGGCGCTGGGTCGGGCCGGCGTCCGCGTGCTGCGCGTCCCGCGCCAGCGCGAGCACATCGACATGAAGAGCGCGATCGCGACACTCGGCGAAGAGGGCATCCAGTCCGTTTTCTCCGAGGGTGGCGCAGCCCTGGCAGGCACACTGCTCGAGATCGACGCCGTGCACCGCATGTACATCTTCCTGGCGCCGCTCTTCCTGGGGCCGGGCGCCGTCCCGGCGTTCGGTCTGACGCATCCGGAGCAGGACCGCTGGCGTTGCACATCGACGGAGTGGCACGGGTCGGACGTGCTGGTGACGATGGACCTGCCGCAGGACGCCTGATGTTTACGGGCATCGTGACCGCGGTCGGCGTCGTCAGCGGCGTGCAGCAGCTGGCGCAGGCGCGCCGGCTCGACATCGGCACGCCGGCCGGATTCCTCGACGGCGTCGCCGCAGGCGACTCCATCGCGGTTGACGGAGTGTGTCAGACGGTGGTGGCGCACGGCGCGGACAGCTTCACGGTCGAGGCGATCGGCACCACGCTCTCCCGCACCACGCTGGGTGACATGGAGCCGGGCCGGCGGGTGAACCTGGAGCTGGCGCTGTCGTTCGGCGAGCGGCTGGGCGGGCACCTGGTCCAGGGTCACGTGGACGGGACGGGACGGGTGCTGGCCATCGACCGGCACGATGAATACGTGCTGCTGGATGTCTCGCTGCCGGAGGAAGTGGCTGAGGTAACGGTCCTGCACGGTTCGATCACGATCGACGGCGTGAGTCTCACCGTGAATGCGCTGCCCGGGCCCCGGCAGGCACAGGTCGCGCTGATCCCTTATACTTGGGATAATACGAATCTCAGTCGTCTGGTCGTGGGCGCCGCGGTGAACCTGGAGGGCGACATGCTCGGCCGGTTCGTGGTGCACCACCTGAAGGTCCGATCCGGCGATGCCAGTGGCGCGACGCCGGACTAGAGGAGTCGAGATGCTGTTCGACCGCGTAGAAGACGCGATAGAGGATATCCGGCAGGGCAGAATCGTCATTGTCGCGGATGATGAGGACCGCGAGAACGAGGGCGACCTGGTCTGCGCGGCGTCGTGCATCACGCCGGAGCTGGTGAACTTCATGGCGACGCATGGCCGCGGGCTCATCTGCGTCGCACTGACGGAAGAACGTGCGGAGGCGCTCGACCTGACGCCGATGACGAAGTGGAACCGTGAATTCATGGGCACGGCGTTCACGGTGTCGGTGGACGGAGACCCGCGCTTTGGCGTGACGACGGGCATCAGCGCGTGGGATCGGGCGAAGACGATCGAGCTGCTCATCGATCCGCAGACGCGTCCGTCGGATCTGCGCCGGCCCGGTCACGTGTTCCCGCTGCGCGCGGTGGGCGGCGGAGTGCTCCGGCGCGTCGGCCAGACGGAGGCGTCAGTCGATCTGGCGCGGCTGGCCGGGCTGCCGCCGGCCGGCGTGATCTGCGAGATCCTGAACGCCGACGGCACGATGGCGCGGCGGCCGGAGCTCGAGCAGTTCGCGCGCGAGCACAAGCTCCGTTTCATCACGGTCGCACAGATCGTCGCGTACCGCCTGCAGCACGAGCGACTGGTGCAGCGGGTGGCGGAGGCGCGCCTGCCCACGCCCTACGGCGAGTTCCGCGTGATCGCGTTCGAGAACCAGGTCGACCAGCGCGAGCACGTCGCGGTAGTGAAGGGAGACATCGAGGGCAGGAGCGATGTGCTGGTCAGGATGCATTCAGAATGCCTGACCGGGGACATCTTCCACTCTCTGCGCTGTGACTGCGGGGAGCAGCTGCATGCCGCGCTCCGCCGCCTGGAGGAGGAGGGTGCCGGCGCGGTCGTGTACCTGCGCCAGGAGGGTCGCGGGATCGGGCTGGCGAACAAGATCCGCGCATACATGCTTCAGGACGAGGGGCAGGACACGGTCGAGGCCAACGAGTCGCTCGGATTCAAGCCCGATCTGCGCGATTACGGCATCGGGGCGCAGATCCTGCTCGACCTCGGGCTGACCTCGATCCGGCTGTTGACGAACAACCCGCGCAAGGTCGTGGGGCTGGAAGGGTATGGGCTGACCATCACGGGCAGAGAGCCTCTGCAGGTCGCGCCCGGTACATACAACCGGCTGTACCTGGACACGAAGCGGGAGAAGCTGGGGCACCTGCTCGGCAACGGTTCCGCCCCGCGCGACGAGGATTCATGACGATGGCCGGTTCGAATGGGTGAGTTCAACGGGCGGCCCCGCGTGCATGGTGATCGGATCGGTATCGCGGTGAGCCGGTTCAACGATCTCATCACGGAACGTCTGCTGGCTGGCGCGCGCTCGTGTCTGATCGACCACGGCGCTGCCGAGCAGGACATCGACGTCGCGTGGGTGCCGGGCGCGTGGGAGCTGCCGCTCGCTGCGCAGCTGCTCATCGAGAAGCGCAATTGCACCGGCGTCATTGCGCTCGGCTGCGTGATCCGCGGTGATACGCCGCATTTCGATTTCGTTGCCGGGGCTGCCGCGACGGGGCTGGCGAAGGTGGCGGTCGCGAGCAGCGTGCCGGTAGCCTTCGGTGTGCTGACGACGGATACCATGGAGCAGGCGCTGGCGCGGGCGGGAGGCAAGGCCGGCAACAAGGGCTGGGAATCGGCGCTCGCGGTGCTGGAGCAGCTGGACCTGATCCGGGAGATGGGGTCGACGAATGGCGCGTAAGCGTTCGCGCGCGCGCGGCTGGGCGCTGCAGGTGCTCTACGCCTGGGAGGTGCGCGGTGAGCGCGACCGCCTGCCGGACCTGCTGAGTGAGTTCATAAGCAGGCGGAACATCGGGGCGGAGGCCCAGGAGTATCTCGAGACCCTCATCACGACGCTCGACATGTACCTCGAGCCGGTCGATGCGGCGATCACGGCGTCGCTCCTGAACTGGCGGATGGAACGGCTGTCGATCATCGACCGCAACATCCTGCGGCTGGCCGGCGCTGAGATGCTCCACCTGGCCATCCCGCCGCGGGTGGTGATCCAGGAGGCGATCCAGCTCGCGGAGAAGTACGGCAGCAACGAAAGCCCCCGTTTCATCAATGGCGTGCTGGACGCACTGATGCGCCGCATGGAGATGGACACCAGCCGATCCGGAGGCGGAAGCTGAAACTGCTGGTGGTCAACTGGCAGGACCGGCAGAATCCGCAGAGCGGCGGCGCCGAGATTCATCTCCATGAAGTATTCGGGCGGCTGGCCGCGCGCGGCCACGAGGTGGCGCTGCTGGTGTCGTCGTGGCAGGGCGCTCCGGCTCGCGCGGTGATCGACGGCATGGACGTGCATCGTACCGGCGGGCGTCATACATTCCCGATCATGGCCCCCGTGTATCACCGCCGGCACCTCGCGCAGCGGAGCTTCGACATCGTGATCGAGGATCTGAACAAGGTGCCGGTACTCGCGCCGCGCTGGCGGCGTACACCGGCCGTGCTCCTCGTCCACCATCTGTTCGGCACCACCGCGTTCGAGGAAGCGGCATTCCCGGTCGCGGCCGCTACCTGGCTCATGGAGCGGCCGCTGGCCCGCCTGTACCGCGGCCTCCCCGTTCAGGCGGTTTCCGAAAGCACCGCCCGGGACCTGGTCCGGCGCGGCTTCGAGCGCAGCCGCATCGAGGTGATCGAGAACGGTGTGGACCTCGAGTACTACTCGACATCGCCGGAGGCGACCCGCTTTGCGGAGCCCACCGTGCTCTATCTGGGACGCCTGAAGCGATACAAGCGGGTGGACCTGATCGTGCGCGCCATTGCGCGCCTCCGTGACGACGGTGTGGACGCCCGGCTGATCATTGCCGGTCAGGGCGACGCCCGGCGGGACCTGGAACGGCTCACCGCGGAGCTGGACCTCACGGGCCGTGTCCGATTTGCCGGATTCGTGAGTGAAGACGAAAAAAGGGAGCTGTTCCGACGCACATGGGTGCACGCGTTGACATCTCCGAAGGAGGGTTGGGGTATAAGCAACGTGGAGGCTGCGGCGTGCGGTACGGCGACCGTGGCCAGTGACTCGCCCGGCCTGCGCGATTCGGTGCGCGACGGTGTCACAGGCTTTCTGGCGCCCCACGGAGACGTGGAAGCGCTCGCAGGACGGCTCGCCCGCATTCTGGGCGATCCCGCGCTGCGCGATGAGCTGGGCACGCAGGCGCGGGCATTTGCCGAGCAGTTCTCGTGGGACCGTACTGCCGACAGGACGGAGGCGCATCTGAGCCGGGTTCTCGCGCACGGCTGAGTGTCTCCCGTATTTCCGTAGCAGGAGGATGTCATGGAGATCAGGATCAACGCCCGTCATGGCAAGCTGCCCGAGTCGCTGCGCAATCAGGCGGAGCAGCGCTTCATGCGGCTGGAGCGCCTCGGCCGCCGGATCACGGCCGGCTCACTCGTGCTCGATGGCACGGCACGGCTGCATCGCGCCGAAGCGCGGCTGCTGGCGGCTGGCGGCCCACCCCTGATCGGTCATGCCGAAGGGCCGACCCTGCGGGCGGCGATCGACGGTGCACTGCACCGGCTGGAACGACAGCTGAAGCGGCGCAGCGAGCGGCGGATCGCTCGGCGCACGCGTGGTCCCGCCCTCGTCGAATCGGACGAAGTGACTCCGTGACCAGACTGGCGGTCGAAGAGCTCTACCGCACCAAGGAGCGGACGCTGGAGCTGGAGCTGCTCACGCCCGGCTGCTCACTGCAGCGGGAGATCGAGTCGCCGATGCTGTCGAGCCCGGGCCTGGTATTGGCCGGCTTCCGCGACCGGTTCCTGCGTGGCCGGCTCCAGGTCCTGGGCGAGACCGAGATACGATGGCTCGACTCGCTCGAGGAGGAGAAGCTCCGCGACACGCTGAATTCGTTCCTCTCGCTGCAGATGCCTGCGCTGTTCGTGACGAAGAGTCTCGAGGTGCCTGCGGTGCTGCTGCAGCTGGCGCAGGAACACGACATTCCCGTACTGCGGTCGTCGCTCAAGACCGGCGACTTCTACCGCCGGGTGCAGCCGTACCTGGAGGAGCGCTTCGCGCCGCACACGACGGCGCACGGCTCGCTGGCGGACGTGTACGGCGTGGGCGTGATGTTCATCGGGCGCAGCGGCATCGGCAAGAGCGAGTGCGTGCTCGACCTGGTGGAGCGCGGCCATCGCCTGGTGGCGGATGACCTGGTGCTGATCACGCGGCGCGGCAACGACGTGCTCATCGGCCGCGGTCACGAGCAGCAGCGGCACCACATGGAGATTCGCGGCGTCGGCATCGTCGACATCAAGGCTCTGTTCGGCATTCGCTCGATCCGCCAGCAGAAGCGCGTCGAGGTAGTCGTCCGGCTGGTGGACTGGGATGATTCGGCGCAATACGATCGCACGGGGCTGGAGACGGAGGAAGCGGAGATCCTGGGCGTTCGCCTGCCGAGGATCACCATTCCACTGAACGCAGGAAAGAACATCACCGTGATCTCCGAAGTCGTCGCAATGAACCATCTTCTGAAGTATTCCGGGGTGCATTCGGCGCGCATGTTCAATCAGCGGCTGATGGACACGATGCAGCCGGTTCGCGCGTACCTGGAGGAAGATTATGAGTGAAACGGTGCCCCTGCGGGCCGTGCTCCTCGGCCATGGCGGCATGGCGGAGGGTATCGTCGACGCAGTGCGCAACATTACCGGCTGCGAGCCGGAGGCCATAACGCCCATCAGCAACCGCGGAATGTCGCCCGACGCACTGTCAGAGGCCGTGATGCGCGTGCTGGGCACCGGGCCGGGCATCATTTTTACCGACCTGCAGAGTGGCAGCTGCGGATTCGTGGCGCGGCGGCTCGCGCAGAGCAATGCCGATATCGTCGTGATCTCCGGTGTGAATCTGCCGCTGCTGATCGACTTCGCCATGAATCGCACCCGGCCGCTGGAGGAGCTGGTGCCGCGCCTGCTCACGAAGGGGCGGGCGGCCATGTGCTGCGCACCTGCACATCTGGAAGATCATGCCGATCGTGCTGCATCGAATCGATGAGCGCCTGATCCACGGCCAGGTGGTGGTCGGCTGGGGCGGGCATCTGCATCCCGATCTGATCGTCGTCGTCGACGATGACCTCGCCGCGTCCGAGTGGGAGCAGGAGCTCTACTGTCTCGGCCTGCCGCCGGAGATCTCCGCGGAGTTCGCCAGCGTCAGTGACGCCCGTGCGCGCATCCCGAAGTGGCGCATCAGCCGCGAGCGCGTGTTCCTGCTGACGCGCGATGCCGCCACCATGGCGGCGCTCGGCCGCGACGGCCTGCTGAGCGGCCAGGAGATCAATGTGGGCGGGCTCCATCATTCCCCCGGCCGCCGGCAGGCGCTCCCCTACGTTTACCTCTCGCCATCGGAGGAGGACGCACTGCGCGGCCTCGCCGCCGGGGGTGCCGAAGTGACCGCGCGCGACCTGCCGTCCACACGGCCGGTCGCGCTCGATCAGCTGATGCAGGACGGAACGGTTCATTGACGTGGCTGGCACTGATCGGGCTGGGCGCCATTGTCGCGCTCGATGCCACTTCGTTCGGGCAGCTCATGCTGTCACGGCCGTTCGTCGCAGCCGCTCTGGCCGGTGCGCTCGTCGGCCAGCCACTCGAGGGCGCGCTGGTCGGGGCCCTGCTCGAGGCGTTCTCACTCGGCATCCTGCCGGTCGGCGCATCACGATATCCGGATACCGGTACGGCCGCCGTGGCTGCCGTCGGCACGCTCGGACTGTCGGAGGTGGTGGCGAGCGCGCCGGCTCTCCTGCTCGTGGTCGTCTACGGCCTTGTCTGGCAGCGCATCTCCGGCTTCAGCGTGATCGGCGGGCGTTATCTGAACGAGCGTCTCGTGCTCGCCGGTCATACCGACACCCGTGCGCGCATGGATCGCCTGATCGAGCACCGCCATCTGGAATCGATGCTCATCGACATGGCGCGCGGTATCGTGATCACGACGGTGGCGCTTCTGATCGGCACGTGGCTGCTGCCGTTCGCGCTCGCGAACTGGGGGCTGCCCCATATCGCAGCCACGCTGGCCGTGTCCGTGGCCGCTGTCGCAGTGCTCGCCGGCACTGCGCCTCTCTTTGCCGAATCGCCGCGCGCGCGGGTGTTCCTGCTGCTCGGACTCGGTTTCGGATCCCTGCTGCTGCTCGCCCAGTGAAACGGCTCCCGACGTCCGTGCGCCTGAGCGTGTTCCTGCGCTCCTTCGCGATCCAGGGATCGTGGAACTATCGCACACTGCAGGGCTCCGGTTTCGCCTATGCGCTGATGCCGGTGCTCCGGTACGTGCATGACGATCCGGACCGGCTGCAGGAGGCGGTGATCCGGCACACGACGCTGTTCAATGCGCATCCGTACCTGGCAGGCATCGCGCTCGGCGCCGTCGCCCGCATGGAGCTGGACGGGGAGGACCCGGTGCTGATCGAACGATTCAAGACGGCGCTGCGCGGCTCGCTCGGTACGCTCGGAGACCGTATCATCTGGGCGGGGTGGCGACCGGCCTGCGTGCTGCTGGGCATGGTCGTTCTGCTCTCTACCTCATCGGCACTCGCGGGCGTCGCATCGTTTCTGTTCGTTTATAACGTGGGCCACCTCGGCCTGCGGTGGTGGGCGCTGCGGACGGGCTTCGAGGGCGGGCGCCACGTCGGTGAGCGGCTGCGTGAGGTGCCGCTCACACGGTGGCACCGTCTCGTCGTGACCACCGCCGCCTTCCTGCTCGGTGCGGCGCTGCCACTCATTGCCGCCGGTGAGTTCACGGAAACGCGTCTCGATGCGCGGTGGCTCGCTCTGCCCGCGGCCGCCGCCGTCCTCGGCTGGTTCGCCGGACCGTCGGTTCGTCTGCCGGCCCTCATCTTTCTCGCGATCGTGACGATTGCGGGTTTCCTCGTGCACCTGATTTCATGAGCGCCACCTGCGACTCCGAACGAACCGTCACGATCGCGAACAGGCACGGTCTGCACGCGCGGCCTGCAGCGGAGTTCGTCAAGCTTGCGGGTACGTTCCGCGCCGATGTCATGGTCCGGAAGGATGATCTCGAGGTGAACGGCAAGAGCATCATGGGCATGATGATGCTGGCCGCCGAGTTCGGCACTGCCATCACCATCCGCGCGACCGGCGACGATGCGGCGGCAGCCGTGGAGGAGCTTTCCAGTCTCGTGTCCGGCCGGTTCGGCGAGGACTCATGAAGCTGGTGCGCGACGGAATCCCCGCTTCACCCGGCATCGTGGTCGGAACTGCGTACGTGCTGCGCTGGGAGATCCCGCGCGTACCGCATGTGACGGTTGCAGGCAGCGCGGTGGAGGGGGAGGTCGCGCGCTTCCACGAGGCACGGGACTGGGCGCAGTCGCGCATTCGCGAGATTCAGGAGAATACGGAACAGAGGCTGGGATACGTGGAAGCCCAGATCTTCGAGCCGCAGATTCTGATGCTCGAAGATTCGGATCTGGTGGATGGCACGGTGGCCTACATCCGGGAGAACCACCTGTCGGCGTCGCGTGCGTTCGAGCTGCGCATGCTCGAGTTCCATTCGGAGTGGTCGCGCAGCGGTCATCCGATGATCATGGACCGGATCAACGATCTGACCGACATCCAGATGCGTGTGATCCGCCGTCTCCTCGGTATCGAGGACCCGGAGCTCAACCTGAGCGAGTTCGACGAGCCGGTCATTCTGATCGCGCGCGATCTCACGCCGACCATTACCGTGCAGCTCGATCGCGAACGGATCCTGGGCCTGGCGACGGACGCAGGTACCCGCACTTCCCACTCGGCGATCCTTGCGCGCTCGCTCAACCTTCCCGCCGTGGTGAGCCTGGGCGATCTGTCGGAGCTGGTGCAGACAGGTCAGCAGGTGGTGCTCGACGGGCGCGCGGGCCGCGTCATCGTGGAGCCCTCGGAGTCCGAACGGCGCATCTACCGGGACCGCGACATCCGTATCCGCGAGTGGGAGCAGGAGCTGATGCTGCTCGCACACCTCGAAGCAGTCACGCCGGACAAGCAGCCGGTCCAGCTGCGCGCCAACATCGATCTGCCGGGCGAGGCAGCGGCGGCGCGCAGCCACGGCGCGCGCGGCATCGGGCTGTACCGCACCGAGTTCTTCGTTGTGGGCCGGGCCACGGCTCCCGAAGAGGAGGAGCAGTACCGGTGCTACAGGGAGGTCCTCGACGTTTATCCGGACGAGGCCGTGTTCATCCGGACGTTCGATCTCGGCGGCGACAAGTTCCCACTCTTCCTGCACATGCCTCCGGAGGAGAATCCGTTTCTCGGATGGCGTGCAATCCGGGTGTGTCTGGACACGCCGGATATGTTCCGGGCGCAGCTGCGCGCACTGCTGCGCGCGAGCGCGCACGGCGACCTGCGCATCATGCTGCCGCTTGTCAATGAGGTTTCGGAGGTCCTGCGCACGCGGCAGATGCTGGACGAGGAAGCCGCCCGCCTGACCGAGGAAGGCATCGCGTTCAACGGCGGCTACAAGCTCGGCCTGATGATCGAGACGCCCGCCGCAGCGCTCACGGCACCCGAGCTCGCGCGTTACGCGGACTTCTTCTCGATCGGTACGAACGACCTCGTGCAGTACACGCTCGCCGTGGATCGGGGCAATGCCCGGCTCGCGCCGCTCTACAACCCGTTCCACCCGGCCGTGGTTCGGCTGCTCGACCACACAGGCCGTGCCGGCCGGGAGGCGGGCATCGAAGTGAGCGTGTGCGGAGAGCTCGCGAGCAACCCGCTCGGCGTCTTCATGCTGCTGGGACTCGACATCACGGCATTGAGCGTCGCGCCGTCCGCGCTGCCCGAGGTCAAGAAGGTGATCCGGACGGTACCGGCGGGCGACGCGCGCACGGCGGCGCGCGCTGCGCTGCAGGCCGCGACGCCGGAGGACGTGATTGCGATCCTGACGGAAGGGATCTCACGGTATCTCGATCTGTCGCTGTTCTCGGGTCGCTGGAACCTGGCCCCATGAGGCGGCCTGCGCGGCCAGGGCACGCCCCGGCGCGGTGCGGGTATCTCACGCGTTGGCTGCGCACGTTACAGGCGGAGGAAGCATGATCGAAGTAAAGGTACAGAGCCTCGGCCTGGATCGGTCGTCGAACACTCCCGTCGTCATCCTCCAGGAGGAGGATGGGACGCGCGTGCTGCCCATCTGGATCGGGCCGGGCGAAGCGAGCGCCATCGCAATGGAGCTGGCCGGGATGAAGTTCTCACGCCCGCTGACGCATGACCTGTTCGCCTCGGTGATCACGGGCCTCGGCGGTGCGCTCCAGCGCGTCATGATCACGAAGGTCGTGGACAACACGTATTTCGCCGAGCTCATCATCCAGCGCAATTCGGAGCTGATCAGCGTGGACGCCCGGCCATCGGATTCGATCGCCATCGCCCTGCGCATGTCGGCCGCGATCTTCACGACTGAGGACCTGCTCGAGAACACATCGATCGAGATCACGGACTCGACCGAGCATGACTTCGTCGAAGATCCCGGCGAGGAGAAGCCGCCGGAGGGTGCGGCGGGACTGACGCCGGAACAGCTGCGCGAGTATCTCCGTCGCATGAACCCCGAAGACTTCGGACGCTTCAATCCATGAGAACAAGACATTCCATACTGTTCGCAGTCGCGCTCTTCTGTATCGCGAGCGGCGCGGCGGGGCAGGAGTCGGCGGCCACGGTCGAAGGTCGCGTCGTCGGCCCGGACGACGCGCCGCTCGCCAATCAGAACGTGGTGCTGCACCGGGTCCAGCGTCAGACCGGCGAGACGGTCGCCGAGGCGGTCACGGGGGAGGACGGACGATTCACGTTGCCGCTTCCCGCCGGCTCGGACACGGCGGCAGTTTATTTCGTGGCGACGCGTTACGCGGGCGAGCTCTACATCGGCGCTCCGTTCAGGGCCGGTATCCAGGAGCCGGGCGACCAGACGATCCAGGTCGGAGTTCCCGGCACGTCGGCTACCGCGCTGCTCGATGCCGAAGGCGGCGCGACTCCGATGGCGCAGCCGGTCGGTCGCCCGCTGACCAATCGCAACTGGCTGCTGCTCATCATTCCGCTCGTCGGCGTCGCCGCGGTCGCGCTGTACGCATTGATTCCCCGGAGCCGTATCCCTGCGGACCGCGCCGCCCTGATCCGCATCGCGGAACTGGATGAGCGGATGAGCACTGCACCGGACGCGCAGCGCGAGTCGCTGCTCGAGGAACGTTCCCGGCTCACGGCACAGCTCCGGACCGGCTGACATGGCGGCGACGGCGACGGACGCCATCGTCCTGCAGTCCTTCCCGTACGGCGAGACCAGCCGGATCGTCCGGCTGCTCACCCGGTCGGCGGGTGTGCATTCCGCAATCGCCAAGGGCGCACTGCGGCCGCGCAGCCGCTACGCGATGATGGAGCCGTTCGCCGAGGGTGCTGCGACGCTCTACATCCGGAGCACGCGCGATCTCCAGACACTCGGCGGCTTCGACCTGACGCGCAGCCGGCAGGGTCTCGGACGCGATCTACTCCGCTTCGGCGGTGCGTCGCTGCTCGCCGAGCTGGTGCTTCGTACGGCCAGCGAGGAGGCGAACCCCTCCCTCTATGACGCGGTGTCCGCCGGCCTCGACCGGCTCGTTCACGTGGAGTCGGACGCGCTCGAAGCGAGTGTGCTGGCGGTCACCTGGCACCTCATCTCGGAGCTCGGCTTCACGCCTGAGATCGACGGCTGCATCGTCTGCGGCCGCAGCATTGATGCAACCCGCGACGCGATGTTCGACTATGCCGCGGGCGGCCTGCGCTGCGATGGCTGCGCGGCGGGTCTGCCGGGACGACGCATTCCCGCCCGCGCCCGTGCCGCCCTCGCCGAGTTCAGCCGCGGTCAGCCCGCGCGCGTCGGCGCCACGGAAGGACACTGGCGCCTGCTCACGAGATATCTCGAGCATCACGTCCTCGAAGGTGCACCGCTGCGTTCCCTGCACTTCGTCGCGACGAGCCTGAGCGTCGGCTGATGCGGCCGCTCGTGCTCGGTACTGCCGGTCACATCGACCACGGCAAGACCGCCCTCGTCCATGCACTCACCGGCACGGACACCGATCGCCTCCCCGATGAGAAGCGACGCGGGATAACGATCGACCTCGGTTTTGCCAGTCTCTCCCTGCCGGATGGCCGCCGCCTCAGCGTTGTCGATGTGCCCGGTCACGAGGCATTCATCCGCAACATGCTCGCAGGAGCGACCGGCATCGATCTCGTAATGCTCGTCGTCGCGGCGGACGAGGGGCCGATGCCGCAGACGCACGAGCACCTCGCGATCCTGGAGCTGCTGGGCATCGAGCGCGGCGTGGTTGCACTGACAAAGGTCGACCTGGTCGAGCCCGATTGGCTGGAGCTGGTGCGTGACGAGCTGCGCCAGACGCTCGCCGCAACGTCACTGGGCGGGGCACCGATCATCGATGTATCGGCCCGGACCGGTCATGGTCTGGACTCCCTGACAGCGGCGCTGGGACGAGCGGCCGACCACGCCCCGGAACGCCCGGACGATGATCTGTTCCGGATGCCGATCGACCGCGTCTTCACCGTGCGTGGTACGGGTACCGTCGTCACCGGCACCGTCTGGTCCGGGACGCTGCGCCGCGATGCGCAGGTGCGCGTGCTGCCGGCCGGCTTCGAGGCGCGCGTACGGGGGCTCCAGCAGCATGGCGCGGACTGCGAGCAGATCGGGCCGGGCGCCCGAGCGGCCGTCGCGCTCGCGGGCAGTGAGCGCGCTGTGCTCGCGCGCGGGGACACGCTGCTCACCGGTGATGTCTGGCAGGCCGCGGGCACCCTGACCACCACGTTCCGCGTCCTCGACGATGCGGCGGCGCCCGTCCGCCCGCGTGAGCGGGTCAGAGTGCACGTCGGGACCGCGGAAGTCATGGGTCGTGTGGCCATGCTGGACGACGACCTGCGCCCCGGGCAGAGCACGATCGTTCAGCTGCGTCTGGAGCGGCCGCTGGTCGCACGCGCCGGAGACCATGTCGTCGTGCGGTCCTGGTCGCCCGTCCACACCATCGCCGGCGGCATCGTGCTCGAGCCGGCTGCACCGAAGCGCAAGCGCTTGAGCGCCGAAGTGCGCGGCGCGCTGATGCAGCTGGCGGACGGGCAGGGGAGCACGCCGGACCTGGTCACGGCTGCGGTGACGATCGCGGGACCGGGCGGCATCGACGTCGGGATGCTGCCGCTCGCCACCGGTCTGGCTCCCGCCGCTGTCACCACCGCCGTTCATATGTGCCCTTCTGTCCTGCTCACGGGCAGCCGGGTCGTGTCGGCCGGGCTGCTGCATTCCACCGCCGCGTCCATCCTCCGCGAGGTGACTGAGTTCCATCGGGCCAGTCCCATGCTCGACGGGATGGAGCGGGAGGCGGTGCGCAGCCGGCTGGATGCGCCGCAGCTTTTCGATGCCGCCGTCGTGTCCCTTCTGGCGGAGGGCCGCCTGACCGCGAACGGCAACGCGCTGGCGATGCCCGGGCACGCAGCGGCACCTGCCGGCGAGGCGCTGAGTGCCATGAAGCGCCTGGCCGGTTTCTACGAGACGGCCGGCCTCGAGGCGCCGGACATCGGCGACCTCCCCGCGGACCTCGCGGGCCGCGCAGACCTGCCGGTCCTGATCCGGTTCCTGGAGCGGGGCGGCACGCTGCTGCGGTTGTCGGCCACGCGCCTGATCAGCGCGCGGGCGGTCTCGGAAAGCGTCAATGAGGTGAGAGCGCAACTACCTGTGGGGCAGCCACTTGGCATTGCGGACTTCAAGCAAGTTCTACAGCTCACCCGACGAAACCTGATACCGCTCCTGGAGCACTACGACAGGAGTGGCGTGACGATGCGTGCGGGCGAGAGCCGGACGTTGAGGGAAGGCTGACCGGCGCCCTGTCGAAGGGCGCCGGTGACTGTGCCGGGTGGGAATCAGCCGGGAACCACGTAGAGAAAGCGGCCGCAGCTTTCACAGTAGTTGACGTTGTCGTTACGGCCCAGGTCCGCGACGGCGCCGGTCGCCACGGCGGTAAAGCAGCCGTAACAGATCCCGTTGATGACGGGGACGACGGCGCGACCCCCGGTCTTCGCGAACCGGTCGAGCCGGCCCCGTACCTGGGGTGGCAGATCTTCCTTGAGCTCGTCAATGCGGGCGTCGAGCTGACCGATCGCATCGTCGATGTCGATGTTGAACTCCTGCTCCTCCATCGCCCGGCCACCCTCGTTCTCGCGCAGCTCGCGCCGCTGGGACTTCAGGTCCTGGATCTGGAGGAGAATTTCCAACTGGGGATGCATGCTGCGCCTTCTTCCTACTGGGCCTTCTCTTCGAGGAGTGAGAGGAACTCATCGGGCGAGTTCAGCTCGGCGAGCCGCCGCGTGATCTCCGGGTCCTTCGCGAATTGCGCGAGCTTGCCGAGCACGGGCAGATACTGATTGCTGACCTCGAGCGGCGGCGCGACGATCAGGAAGAAGTTGTTCACGGGCTGGTTGTCGATGGCGTTGTACTCGACGCCTGTGGTGCGGCGCCCGAACGCGACACGGAGCCGGTTGACCACGAGCGACCGGCAGTGCGGGATCGCAATGCCGCGGCCGATGCCGGTCGAGCCGAGGTTCTCCCGGCGCTTCAGCATCTTGAAGAGGATGCCTTCGCTTTTCTCATCGAGCTTGAGCAGAGCGATCAGCTCCTTGAGGATCTCATCCTTCGTCTCCCCCCTGATATCGAGGGCGACGGCGTCTCTATCGAAAAATTCACGCAATTCCATGTATGCCTCCAGGTCCCCGACGCCGCCACCTGCGGGTCGGGCGGTGCACAACATAAAGGCGGTGCGCATAGGTGTCAAAACGGCGGGATCCAATTGATCACGGCTCGCAGCGCGGTTAGCTTCAAGGTCATGTTCGACAAGCTGATGACGCGTCTGCGCGATGATTCCGTGCCGCTCTATCTGGCCCCGCAGGCCGGAGTGAGCGAATCCCCGTTCCGACGGCTGTGCCGGCGGTTCGGGGCGGACGTCGTGGTGAGTGAGTTCGTGAGTGCCGAAGGGCTTCGGCGCGGCAGCGAGCGCACCCACGAATATCTGCGCTTCGATGACGAGGAGCGGCCGATCGGCGTGCAGATCTTCGGTGCCGATCCGCAGGCGATGGCGGAAGCCGCCGCACTGGTCGAGCAGACGTACGAGCCGGACTTCCTCGACATCAACTTCGGCTGTCCGGTCAAGAAGGTGGTCTCGCGCAACGGCGGCTCCGGCTGCCTGCGCGACCTCGATCTCGTACAGGACATCATTCGCGGCGTCGCGCGTGCCATCAGCATTCCCACGACCGTGAAGATCCGGAGCGGGTGGAACGATGAGCAGCGTAATCCGGTCGAGATCGGACTGCGCTGCCAGGACGCCGGCGCCCGCGTGCTCACGCTGCATGCCCGCTCGCGCACGCAGATGTACGCCGGGCACGCGAACTGGGACGAGATCGGCGCCGTGGTCGATGCGCTCGACATCCCCGTGATCGGAAACGGGGACGTGTGGACGGGCGCGGACGCGCGGCGGATGAGGGATCACACGGGCTGTGCCGGCATCATGATCGCGCGCGGCTCGCACGGTGCGCCGTGGATCTTCACGCAGGCGCGCGCCGCACTGGAAGGACGTCCGGTGCCCCCCGCCCCCGAGCCGGCGGAGCGGTTCGCGATCGTGCTGGAGCACGCCCGCAACGCCATCGCCTTCAAGCATGAGGTGGCGGCGGAGCGCGCGGGCGAGGCGCTGAGCGAGGAGTACGCGATGCGCGAGTTCCGCAAGCACCTCGGTTGGTACACGAAGGGCCTGCCGAACGGCAAGGCCCTGCGCGAAGAGCTGTTCGGGGTCACGACGCTGCAGGATGCCGAACGGATCCTCGAGGGCTACCTCGAAGCGGCCCTGGCGCCGGCCGTAGCATGACGGCACAAATGCGCCCCGTCGTGAATCCGCCTGGCGTCCCGGGCGCATGACGCCCGAGACCCTGCTGCGCCTGCTCGAGTCCGTCGCCGCCGGCGATGCTTCGCCTGCTACGGCACTGGAGCGGCTCTCATGGCTGCCGGTCGAGCCGGTCGGCGGCACCGACGCGTTCGCCCGCCTCGACCACCATCGCGCGCTCCGTGTCGGCTTCGCCGAAGTGGTGTTCTGCCAGGGCAAGACCGCGGAGCAGTCCGTCGAGATCTGCGGTCGGCTCGCCGCCCGTGATGGCAGTTTCCTCGCCACGCGCGCGGATGCGCCCACCCAGCATGCGCTCGCCGCCGCGTTCCCGGCGGCCAGCGTGAATGCGCTCGGCCGCACCGTGTGGCTGGAGTCCGACGATGCTCCCGAGCCGACCGGCCCGTCCGTGCTGGTGCTGAGCGCGGGCACATCCGATCTGCCCGTGGCCGAGGAGGCGGCAGTCACCGCCCGGGCGTTCGGCCACCCGGTGAAGCGTCTCTACGATGTCGGCGTCGCCGGCATCCATCGCCTGCTGAATGATGGTCATCAACTGCAGGACGCCGGTGTCACCATCGTCGTCGCCGGAATGGAGGGTGCCCTGCCATCCGTTGTGGGCGGCCTGACCGGAGCGCCCATCGTCGCCGTTCCGACGAGCGTCGGCTATGGCGCCTCATTCGGCGGCCTCGCCGCGCTCCTCGCCATGCTGAACAGTTGTGCGGCGGGAATCACGGTCGTGAACATCGACAACGGCTTCGGTGCGGCATGCGCAGCAACGCGAATCCTGCGGCTCGTCCGCCGGTCGAGCTGACCGACCGCCTCCGCCTCGCGCTGGCCGCCGTCGCACTCGGCCTGCTCGGCGTCAGCCTCTTCACCGGAGGCGCGACATCGCCATTCCTGCTCCCGCTCATTCCACTGCTGGTCGTGCTGGTGCGCCACGCCGCGCGTCCGCTCGAGCTGATTGCGCCGCTGGGCGCCGCCCTCATCCTGTCCGGCTCCGAGACCCTGTTCGGTGGTGGCGCGATGCGCGGGATCATCGGCGGACTCGTCCTGGCCGGCGCGACGATCCCGGGATGGCTGTGGCGTCGCGAGGCTCTCGATGCCACGGCCCGCCTCGACCAGCTCGACGCGATTCTCGCGCAGGCGCGTCGCGGGCGGATGGCGGAAGCACCGGCGGCCGCACAGGAGCTCGCGGACCTCACACGCTCGCTCGGCGCACTTGCCGAGCAGATCGGTGCGCGGCAGGTGCTGCTCTGGGACGTGGAGGTCTATCGGGGGATGGCGCGCGTGCGGGCCGCTGCACGCGGCCGCGCGGGGCAGACCGTCAGGCTCCCGGGCGATCCGCTCGGCTGGGTCTGGGACCAGGGCATCCGGATGCGGCTCGATCCCGCACCGCGCTGGGCGGAGCAGGGAACCCTCCTCGTCGCCGACCGCCTCCGCCAGACCGAGGAGCATGGGCTGCTCGTCACCTACGCGTTCGACCCTGCGCACCTGCCCGTCGATGACGCGACGTTCGAGCAGGCTGCCGTATACGTCCGTGGCCTGCTTTCCGTGCAGGAGGCACGGTCCACCGCCGCCGCCGGACGCCGGCGCGTCGAGAGACTCCTCGGTGGACTGAAGGGCCTGCCCGCTGATGCCGGCCTCGAGGCCCTGGCCGCCAGTCTCTGCGAGACCGCGGTCGAGATCACCGATGCGACGGGAGCCGCGATCGGCGTCTGGTCGGGGGAAGCGGGCCGCATCATCGCCGTGTCCGGCACCGACGGCGGTCCGCGACCCGGGGACCCGTTCGCCCCGCCCGCCTCCGAGCTCGCACTCGCCGTGCGTGCGAATACGATGGTCGTCCGCGACGGCGGGACCTGGTCGCTTCGCAAGACGTCGCTCGCCAACGAGAACGAACGCTGGATGCACCGGCCGCGTTCCATGGCCGCGCTGCCTCTCCACAGTGCGACCGGCGTCAACGGTGTGCTCGCCGTCTGGTCGGCCCGCTCAGTCGTGCTCGACCCGGACGGTCTCGAGCTGCTGCCCCTTCTCGCGCCGCAGATCGCCCTCCACATCGAACAGGCGCGCGAGCTCGATCGCATGCGCGAAACCGCCGCACGCGATCCCCTCACGCAGCTCCGCAACCGCCGCGCGTTCGACGAGGTGTTCAGCGCCGAGACCGTCCGCTTCGCGCGCTACGGTCGGCCGCTCTCGCTCCTGGTCATCGACCTCGACCACTTCAAGAGCATCAACGATCAGTTCGGTCACGAGGCCGGCGACGATGTCCTCTGCCGCACCGCCCGCATCATCGAGGCGAGCATACGCGACATCGACACCGCCGCACGGTTCGGCGGCGAGGAGTTCGTGGTACTGCTGCCGGAGACCAGCATTGCCAGCGCGCTCGACGTCGCCGAACGCATCCGCGCCACCGTCGCCGCGTCCGACATCGATTTCAGGGGGCGGCCCATTCCCGTGCGCGCCTCGATCGGCGTCTCCGCGTGTCCCGACCGCGTCGCTCTGCCCGCCGATCTGGTGAGCAGCGCGGACGCTGCCCTCTATCAGGCGAAGGCGGACGGCCGGAACCGCGTGGTGGCCGCGAGCCACTGAGCGTGTTGTTGGGCTGAGGATGGCGTGTGCGCGGTTGCTGGCGCATCCAAACGACCATTTACCGCGCCCTGTTCGACTGGTCGGTCGATTCGGTGTCCCAGTCGCGCCGAATCGACCAGTGGTTCTGCCTTGCACGATGGCAGTGGAACATTGTGCGTCGCATGAGCCTTCAACGATCCACTGGCGAGACGGTCGGGGGAGGAATGGTCGATTGTGAGCGCACACCTCCGGGCGGTGCGTCGCAAACCCGGCCGCCTTCCTGATAAGTACGCGCTATACGTGTACCAACGGGTTGACTCCGCCCCCGATTCCGCTAGATTTGGAGTACCGGGGCCGATCCGGATTCGACGTGTTTGGTGAAGTCGAAGCAGCGTGCCGAGGTGGTCGTTACCTCGTAAATCAGCGACAACAGTCACAACTGCCAACAATCAACTGGCACTGGCTGCGTAAGTAACCCTTACGCGCCCGTTTCCTGAGAGGCCGGGCCTCGAGGCGTTTCAGGGAGCGTCGCTCAAATCGGGCTGGTCCATGGGAGCTG
>DATHVW010000082.1:0-5728 GCA_035461085.1 Longimicrobiales bacterium
CAAGACGCTGCTCGCGCGCGCCGTGGCCGGTGAGGCGGGGCGTCCGTTCTTCTCGATGAGCGGCTCGGACTTCGTGGAGATGTTCGTGGGCGTGGGCGCATCCCGCGTGCGCGACCTGTTCGAGCAGGGCAAGGCGCACGCACCCTGCATCATCTTCATCGACGAGATCGACGCGGTGGGCCGCCACCGCGGCGCCGGCCTGGGCGGCGGCCATGACGAGCGCGAGCAGACGCTCAACCAGTTGCTCGTCGAGATGGACGGCTTCGAGTCGAACGAGGGCGTGATCCTGATCGCGGCGACGAACCGTCCGGACGTGCTGGACCCCGCGCTGCTCAGGCCGGGCCGCTTCGACCGCCAGGTGGTGGTGGACGCGCCGGACGTGAAGGGCCGCGAGGGCATCCTGCGGGTGCACCTGCGCCGCATCCCGCTGGGCGGTGACGTGGACGTGCGCGTGCTGGCCAAGAGCACGCCGGGCATGAGTGGCGCCGACCTGGCCAACCTGGTCAACGAGGGCGCGCTGCTGGCCGCGCGGCGCGGCCACGACAAGGTCTACATGTCGGACCTCGAGGACGCGAAGGACAAGGTGATGCTGGGTGCGGAGCGCCGCAGCATGGTGCTGTCCGACAACGAGCGCACGCTCACCGCGTATCACGAGGCCGGCCACGCCGTCGTCGCCCTGCGCATGCCGGGCCTCGACCCGGTGCACAAGATCACGATCGTGCCGCGCGGGCGCGCGCTGGGCGTGACGGCATCCCTGCCGGAAGAGGACCGCCACTCGTACTCGCGCGACTACCTCATCGCGAGCCTGGCCATGCTGTACGGCGGGAGAGCGGCGGAGGAGATGACGTTCGGCAAGACGAAGATCACGACGGGTGCGGGCAACGACATCGAGCGGGCCACGGCGATGGCGCGCCGCATGGTGACGCAGTTCGGCATGAGCGAGGCGATCGGCCCGATGGCGATCGGCGATGGCGAGCACGAGGTCTTCCTCGGTCGCGAGATCGGCCACCGCAGCACGATCTCGGAGAACGTGGCGCAGCGCGTGGACGCGGAGGTCAAGCGGCTGCTGGACGAGGCCTACGTCGCCGCCATGAGCACGCTGGAGCAGCACCGCGGACTGCTGGAGAAGATCGCGGAGGCGCTGCTCGAGCGGGAGACACTGGACCGCGAGGACATCGACCTGCTGGCGGCCGGCCAGGAACTGCCCGAGGCCAAGGTCGTGCTGCAGGCGCGCCAGTTCGCGGACTCGCTGCGCCGCGAGAAGACGCTGTCAGGCGGCAACTCCGAGGGCAGTGTCAGCGTCGTCGGTGCCGACGCCGACCGCAAGGGCAGCGGCGGTTGATGATCGGCGCGCCCGTGCTGCCGCTCCTGTGGCGCACCGCGCGTGCCGATGTGCGTCTGGAGCGGCCGGTCATCGCCGGCGTGCTCAACGTGACGCCCGATTCGTTCTGGGACGGCGGCCGCCACGCAGGTGTGGAGGCCGCCGTACGTCATGCGGGGCAGATGCTGGAGGACGGAGCCGACATCATCGACGTCGGCGGCGAGTCGACGCGGCCGGGCGCGCGCGGCGTGGCGGAGCCGGAGGAGCGTGCGCGCGTGGTTCCGGTGATCGACGCCATCGTCGCACGCTGGCCGGACGTGCCGGTCTCAATCGACACCGTGAAGAGCGACGTCGCGCGGGCCGCACTCGACGCGGGCGCCGCCATCATCAACGACGTGTCGGCGCTGCGCATCGACGGCGCGCTCGCGGGGCTCGCCGCCCGCACCGGGGCCGGTGTCGTACTGATGCACTCGCGTGGCGGAGTGGAGGGGATGGCGCGCTATGAACTGGCGGAGTATGGCGACGACGTGGTGGGCGACGTGCTCGACGAGCTGTCGTCGATGACCGCGTACGCACGCGCTGCCGGCATTGCAGGCGAGGCCATCGTGCTCGACCCGGGGCTCGGCTTCTCGAAGCGGACGGAGCACTCGATCGCGGTGCTCGCCGGGCTGCCGCGCCTGGCGGCCGCCGGCTACCCGCTGCTCGTCGGACCGTCCCGCAAGCGCTTCATCGGCGAGGCGTCCGGTGGCCTGCCTGCGGAGCTCCGCCTCGAGGGCACGCTCGCCGCGTGCGTCGTCGCACTCATGCGCGGCGCACGCATTTTCCGCGTCCATGACGTGGCCCCTGCACGGCGCGCACTCGACCTGGCCGACGCGGTCCGCCGCGTCATGCCGGAGGCCTGATGGGCGCGGTCTTCGCCTTCCTGCCCGGCCCGCTCGACATCGTCCAGATCCTGATCGTCGCGGGCGCGATCTACTACGTGCTCAAGCTGCTCGCCCGCACGCGCGCCATCCAGATGCTCGCGGGCCTGCTCGTGCTCGCACTCACGTACTTCCTGTCGCGCATCCTCAACCTCGAGCTGATCCGCTACATCCTCGAGCAGCTGTTCTCCTACGGCGTCATCGCCGCCATCATCGTGTTCCATCCCGAGCTGCGTGCTGCGCTCGCGCGCCTGGGCCAGAGCCGCATGATCCGCTTCTTCAATCGCATGGAGGAGCGCGAGGTGGTGGAGGAACTGGTCGAGGCGGTGGCGCGCCTGACGCGCGCGAAGATCGGCGCCATCGTCGCCATCCAGCGCGATGTCGGGCTCGACGAGTATACGGAGACGGGCACGCGCATCCACGCACGCGTCGCGGCCGACCTCGTGGTCAGCCTGTTCGCGCCCTACGGCCCGCTGCACGACGGCGCCGTGCTCATCGAGGGCGACACCATCATCGCCGCGGGCGTGATCCTGCCGCTCACGCAGTTCCCGGTCGCCGACCGCAGCCTGGGCACGCGGCACCGCGCCGCGCTCGGCCTGTCCGAGGAGACCGACGCGCTCGTCGTCGTGGTCAGCGAGGAGACGTCCCAGATCTCGCTCGCGCACCGCGGCCGCCTCGCCAGGAACGTCGACCTGGAGCAGGTCAGGGCCGCACTGGCGGGTGGCCAGATCGACGCACTGCCCCCGGGCGGCAGCGGCTGACATACGCAGCGTTGACACCCCCAGCCGCGCGAAATACATTCTCGCAGCTTTGCATTCATCCTCACATCTGGCCAGTCCAGTTTCACCACGGCCCGGAGCGACCTCTTGGAAGAATCAGGAGTTGGATCCACGTATACTCTGCTGACGCTGTTCCAGGACGGCGGCGCGTGGATGTATCCGCTGGTACTGTGCTCGCTGTTCGCGTTCGGCATCATCATCGCCAAGGCCTACACGCTCTGGGCCGCTCGACGCCGCTCGAAGTCCGTGCTCGCCGAAGTCGAGACGCTCGTGCGCGCCGGCAAGATCGACGAGGCCGTCCGCGTCTCCGCTGAAACCGCCGGCCCGGTTGCCGCCATCCTGTACTCCGGCCTCAAGCGGGTCCGCGCCGAGCAGCGCACCAACGACATCGAGAAGGGCATCCAGACCACCGGCGTCATCGAGCTCGGCTTCCTGGAGCGCGGCCTCACCATCCTGGCCACCATCTCCAACGTCGCCCCGCTCCTCGGCTTCCTCGGCACCGTCGCCGGCATGATCTCGGCCTTCGGCGCCATCGCCGCCGCCGGCCAGGTCGAGGCCGCACTCGTCGCCGAGGGCATCAAGATCGCCCTCATCACCACGGCGGCCGGCCTCATCATCGCCGTCCCCGTCAATGTGGCGTACAACTACTTCGTGACCCGCATCGACAAGCTGATCATGGAGATGGAAGAGGGCACGTCCCACGTCATGAACCTGATCTGGGACATGGAGCGGCCCGGCGGGCCCCGCGCGGCACTCGTCGCCGGACCCGGTGTACCACGTCATGGGCATATCCCGGCCACCGGCTCCGTCGAGGGCATGGGTACACCTGACCGTGGCGCCGCACCCGACTCCGATCACCAGCCGTGAACCACACGCTCAACTGCGCAGCACGGAGACTCTCGACATGGCGTTGATGAAGAAGAAGAACCGGCCCGGCGGCGAGATCCCCACCTCGTCCATGGCCGACATCGCGTTCCTGCTCCTGGTGTTCTTCCTCGTCACGACCGTGTTCGACGAGGAGAAGGGCCTCCAGATCGTGCTGCCCGAGGCCAACAACGAGGTCGAGGTCTCCGCGAAGAACATCCTGTTCCTGCTGATCCAGCCGGACGGTCAGGTACACATCAAGCGGGGCGAGAGCACGGCGGTCCAGGTGGCGCGGGCGGGCGAAATCGCCGGCATCTGGCGGCTCGAGATCGCCCAGAACGACAAGCTGGTCGCCGCCGTGAAGACGGCACCCAATGCGCCGTACCGGTTCATGGTGGACGTGCTCGACCAGCTGCATGCTGCCGGCGCGGACAGAATCTCCCTCCAGGTCATCGAGTAGGCGGCCGATATGATGAACAAGGGCCTGCAGCGGAAGTCGAAGGCGGCGAGCGAGATCCCGTCGTCGTCGCTGGCGGACATGGCATTCCTCCTGCTGATCTTCTTCATGGTGACGACGACGTTCCGCAAGGAGCAGAAGCGGGACGTGGTGTTTCCGGAGGCGGAGAAGACGCAGAAGCTGGAAGATGCGCGCAAGGACGTGCTGCACGTGTACGTCGAGGGTGATGGGGCGGTGTACATCAACGACCGCAACATTCCGACGGAACAGGTGTCCAACATCATTGCGCCGATGTACGTGGAGAACACGAACCTGGTGGTGATGATCCGGTCGGACCGGGACGTTTCGTACAACCATATCGACCAGCTTCTGAAGGAATTCCAGGCCGCTGGCGCGCTTCGTGTAACGTTCTACACGGACATCGAGCAGCGGATCGCACGGGAACGGAGGTAGACATGGCAGCCGTGGTAGAGACAGCCAACGATCGCTTCAAGCAGGGGTTCGGCAACTGGTTCTGGTACTCCGTGGCGGGAGCCACGGTGTTCCACATGATGCTGTTCGCCTTCTGGCCGCAGATGAGCTCGGCGGATGTGAGCTTCACGAGCGATGCCCTGGAGTCGATCGACATTCCGGACAACATCGAGATCCCGCCGCCGCCGCAGCAGATCGCGCGGCCGGCCACGCCGGTGGTGAGCACGGCGGAGATCAACGAGGACATCACGATCGCGCCGACCACGTTCGACGCGAACCCGATCGAGAACCTGCCGCCGCCGCCGACGCAGCAGGCGGGCGACCGTGACCTGTCGGCAGCGCCGACGTTCACGCCGATGACGGTGCGGCCGGAACTGCTGAACCGCGACGAGGTGTCGCGCGCGCTGCAGCGCAACTACCCGCCGCTGCTGCGCGATGCAGGGATCAGCGGCTCGCCGACGGTGCACTTCTTCATCGACGAGAACGGCCGCGTGCTGCGCAAGCTGCTGTCGAAGCCGAGCGGCTACCCGGCGATGGACGAGGCCGCGATGTCGGTGGCCGACGTGATGCGGTTCTCGCCCGCGCTCAACCGTGACAAGAAGGTCCCGGTGTGGGTCGAGATCCCGATCCAGTTCAACGCGAAGTAGCTCCTTTTCGCGCTGGAAAATCGCCGGCCGCCCCTGAATGCAGGGGCGGCCGGTTTTTTTTGGGCGAGGCGGTTTCCCGTGCCTGCGCGCCGGGACGGACACCGGGGGGATCAGGTGGACGGCAGGCCCGTGCCCGTTCAGGGGCACGATCAAGGCACAGGCACACGTTTACGGGCCGTGGCACGGGAACCAGCCTCTGCCTCTGCCTCCGCGAAGCCCGCCTTCCCCGTCCGTTCCGGGTGCAGGTTCGCTGACGCGGAGGAAGGGGA
>DATHVW010000083.1:0-38108 GCA_035461085.1 Longimicrobiales bacterium
CCGGCAGCGGATCACGCGCGGGATCCTTCACCAGAGCGTTCACCTGGTCGAAAGCGGCCTCGGCAGGCACCAGAGGCATATCGGCCGGTGCGGGCGCGACGGCAGGATCCCCCGCTGGCCTTTCCGCATCACCAGAGGGAGCGTCGCCCCTCTCGCACCCGACCGAGAGGAAGACGCTGGTCAGAACTGCCAACATGAGGGCGCGGGGAGACCGGATGTCTGGCATGAGGGGAATCCTCCTTGACGGCGCTCGGGACGACGACGACCGCTCCAGGCACGCGCTGCAGCAACCGGGCCGTATCGGCGGCAGTCGCGACGTACGCAGGGTGTCTCCTGTTGACATTCTAGAGAAGTTTCCGCAGACTTCTTCTAGACAGTCAAGAGGAGGACTGATGGAAGGGCGACGTGGGGAGCTTCTGCAGGGCACACTCGAGCTGCTCGTGCTGAAGACGCTGTCACTCGAGCCGACGCACGGCTGGGGCATTGGACAGCGGATCCAGCAGATTTCGCGGGACGTGTTTCAGGTGAATCAGGGCTCGATCTATCCGGCGCTGCAACGGATGGTGACGAAGGGCTGGCTGGAGTCGGAATGGCGGTTGACGGAGAACGGTCGTCGCGCGCGGTACTATCGTCTGACTGCAAAAGGGCGAAGGCAGCTGCAGGCCGAGCAGCACGAATGGGAGCGCTCGTCGGGGGCGGTGAACTGGATCCTGCGCACGCAGCCGGAAGGCGGACGCGCATGATCATGCGCATGAAGCGGCTGTTGATGCGCGCGTCCTGTGACAGGGAGCTCGACGAAGAGCTGGAATTTCACATTGCCATGGAGCGCGAACGACTCGAGCGTGAGGGCGTAACGCCCGTCGAGGCGCAGCGCCGGGCCCGCGTCGCCTTCGGTGGCTACGACCGTGTGGTCGAGGAGACGCGCGACGCGCGGGGCGCCGCCTGGCTCGAGAACGCGTGGCGCGATGTTCGTTTCGCTGCGCGAAGTCTGGCGAGGAACCCGGGCTTCACGGTGGTCGCGGTGCTGACGCTCGCGATCGGCATCGGCGCCACGACGGCGGTGTTCTCACTGGCAAATGCACTGCTGATCCGACCTGTGCCGGGCGTAAGTGCACCGGCCGAACTGGTCATCGTGAAGCTCTCGCCGGAGCGGGGCCTCGCAGCGGGCATCTCGCACGCCAACATCGAGGATCTGCGCGCGGGCACCCCTGCGCTGTCGGGTCTGGCCGGATACACGCCCCGGACAATGCAGGCACGCGCCCCGGAAGGTGCGCCGTTCGAGGTCGATGCCGCGATCGTCAGCGGCGGCTATTTCGAGGTGCTCGGCCTGGAGCCGAGCGAAGGCCGGTGGTTCACGGCTGGCGAGCGTGCGCCGGGCGCTGCCGGGGATGTCGTCGTGATCAGCGAGCGGTTCCGGTCTTCGCGGCTCGGAGGCGCGAAGAATGTGGTCGGCCACAGATTGCACCTGAATGCGGCGTCCTACACGATCGTGGGTGTCGCGCCGGTCGGGTTCCACGGAACGGAGCGTACGAGTGCGACGGACGTGTGGCTGCCGCCAGCGGCGTACGGCCGCATGTGGCACCGTCCGATCGATGCATCGGACCGACGCGCATCGATCTTCACCGAGCTTGTGGGCCGGCTCGCGCCGGACGCGACGGCCGCACAGGCGGAGCAGCAGCTCCGCGCGACCATGGCATCGCTCGTCGAGCGCTATCCCGACGCGAACATGGAATACGTCGAGCACGTGCCGACGGTGTATCCCGGCATTGGCGTGCCCGTGGGGGTGCGGCCGCAGACGACGCGCACGATCCGGCTGCTGTTCGGCATCGTTACTCTACTGCTGCTGATCGCGTGTGCGAACGTGGCGAACCTGCTGCTGTTCCGCAGTGTCAGCCGGCGCGGCGAGACGGCGGTGCGGCGCGCACTTGGAGCTTCGGGTGCCCGGCTGTCGCAGCAGCACGCGGCGGAGGGGCTGTTACTGTCACTGCTGGGCGGTGGCGCAGGCGTGATGGTGGCCGTGGCGCTCAGCGTCGCGTTCCGGGGACAGGGTCTGCCCGGTCTGCCGCCGATCGACAGCATTGCGCTGGACTGGCGCGTCATCGCGTTCGCGTTTTCCGGCGCGGTGATTACGGGCGTGCTCTTCACGCTCGCGCCCGCACTCGCGGCGCTGCGCATGCAGCTGACGGATGCCATGCGGGCGACCGGCCGTTCCGCGAGCGGGGATGGCGCCACGCTGCGCGGTTCGCTGACGGTCCTGCAGGTCGCCGCGTCGCTGGCACTGCTCGTTGGAGCGCTGCTGCTCGTGCGCACGGTGCAGAACCTTCGCGGTGTCGAGCGCGGCCTCGACCCGGAGGCCGTGCTCGCATTCGGCTACGATCCCTCGCCACAGGGACACGATGGCGAGTCCGCGCGTGTACTGCGCCGACGTCTGCTCGATGACGTCGCCGCGCTCCCGGGCGTCCGGTCTGCAGCGATTGCGTCGTTCCTCCCGGTGCCGGGCGATCGGACGCTTGCCCGACTCTCCGTGCCGGGCAGCGATGACGAGCCGGTCGTGGCTGCGAGCTTCGATGTGTCGGCGGATTACTTCACGACGCTCGGTACCGGAATCCTGGCGGGCCGCGCGTTTACGACGGCCGAGCAGTACGATCCTCCGGCGGCCGGCCGGGGCGTCGTACTGGGTGCCGCGACGGCACGGGCGCTGTTCGGTGACGGCGAAGCCGTCGGCCGCTTCATCGACGTGCGTGGCTTCACCGGCACGACGCAGCAGCCCGTCCTCGGGGTCGCGGAAGATGTTCGGCTGGACGCGCGTGACGATGTCGTGCCGGTCGTGTATCAGCCGCTCGGCGCAGCCGGCATGTCGCTCGGCTACGTTCTCGTCCGCTCGAGCCTGCCGCCAGCGCAGACGGAACGGATGATCGCCGACGCGCTGGGACGAATTGATCCAGACATCCCGTTGTTCCACGCCGAGTCGCTCGACGCGGGGTTCCGCCGTGCGATCGCCGAAGAGCGGCTGCTGGCGCGGCTGCTCGGCCTCTTCGCGGCACTCGCCGTCGCGCTCGCGGCCATCGGTCTTTACGGTGTTGTCGCGTACGGAGTCGCGCGACGTCGCCGCGAGATCGGCATACGCATGGCACTGGGAGCGCAGGCCACCACGGTCGTCCGGATGGTAACGCGGCAGTCGGTCACTCTGCTCGCCGTCGGTGTGGTCCTCGGCGTCCTGGGTGGCTACGCGCTCTCCCGCCTGCTCGCGAGCCGCATCTACGGGGTGACGCCGCTCGATCCGGCGACGTACGCCGCGGCGATCCTCGGCTTTACGCTGCTGGCCGCGCTCGCCAGCGCGATCCCGGCGCGATCAGCGACGCGCGTCGATCCGATCGATACGCTGCGACAGGAATAGGAAGCGCGAGCAATCGTCTACTTTGCGCGACCGGCGTGGAACTGCCGACACTCGATGGCCTCCAGCGTGCGCGCTCTGTCCGTCTGGATGACGAAGTCGCCCCATTCGCCCTGAGGCGCAGGCTCGAACGTCGCGACGTCGTCGACGGGGCGCAGCATTACGACCATCGAGCGTGCGCCGGGCATATAGTGCTCGAGCTGCTCCGGCGTGCCCGTACCGCGCTCCACATGAAAGCCGCCGACCATGTGCAGCACGAGGGCGGACGGTTCGCTGGCGAGGTGCCTTGAAATGGAATGGGCCATGGCGGCATCCCACAGCACCTGGCTGTCCAGCTGATTGCCCATGTTCTGATGCGAGCCGGCGGGCGCCGCGGCATGCTCGACCGGCACGCCGCACTTCATTCCCTCCTGCTCCATGACGGCCGAGATGGTGGAGATCCACTGGTCACGGTACGCCGCGGATGCCGCAGGGAAGGGAAGAGGCGGCAGGAACCGCAGGGCCTCCTCACCCAGACTGTTCAGAGCCTCACGGCCATTGCGCGCGACCATGCTGACGTACCGCCGTGGCGCGTTCGCCGCGATCACCTGCAGGCCCTGCTCCCTGGAGAACTCCACGAGGGGACGGTAGTCGGACAGGTATCGAGGCCACGGCCGGGCATCCGTCCGGAACACGGACTCGGGGATCAGACCCGCGAGGTATTCGTCGAGCGGCAGTTGTGCGTCGCGCTCGAAGAACTCGAGCGATAGAGCCACGGGCCGATTCGCAGCGGAGTCGCCGAAGGCTGCGGCCGCGCGCCGGAGCAGCTCCAGCTCGAGCATGTGACCCGTCGGGTCGTCATGGGTCTCACCGATGAACACGACCTGGTGCGATGCCATCGCCTGGACGATGTCGTCGATCGTGGCCCCGGCGCCCGAGCCCGTGAAGACCCGGTATTCACCCGGCGCGTATACCGTGTCCACCGGAGTGGAGACCTGTGCCTGAGCCGTCACGGACGGGAGGAGCAGCACGGCCGGAATCAGAAGCGTCATTTGAATATTCATGGAGTGATAATACGACCAGCCGCAGCCGGACGCGACTGCCGGCGGCCCTGCGCTGTCGTTTGAATTGACGGGAAAAGCACGTCGCGATTTCAGGGTTGTCCCTACAGGATTCCGGCGGGAACGGTGTTATGCTGGTCCTGGTGACGCTGCACGACCGCCGAGGACGAATCCCGGCGAGCGCTTCCGTCTGGACATGAGGAGCTCGGTGAACACGCAGCTGGTGCTCGTCGTCGATCCGGACGTCGATGCGAGGCGCATCCTGTCCGCGTTCCTCGAGCATGCGGGATATCAGGTGGAACAGGCCGCCGAGGCGAAATCGGGCCTGGAGGCTGCGCGCCAGCTCCGTCCTGCCGTGATCGTGGGCGAGCATCCCCTGCCGCTCGCGACCGGGGAACCGCTTTGCGTCGCCATCCACTCGGACCCCGCAACGAGTCACATCCCGTTCGTTGCGGTGACATCGCATGCGATGCGGACCGAAGTCGAGGACGCTTCCGCCACCCATGAAATGGTGTTCACAAAGCCGCTCGATTATCAGGCGGTGATGCGGGCCATCAGGGACGTATCGGGGCGGACGCGGTAACGTCGGACGCGGAACCCATTCTGCAGATTGGCCCAATCAGACCGTCCGGCGCCCCATGGCAGGACGGTCTTCTTCATCTGGCGCGGCCGGCCGGCGCAGACCGGTGACGAATCGTCCGCCCGCTGGCGCCGGCGCGGTGGGACCCGCCCATGGCGCCCGCGGCCAATCTGCAGAATGGGTTCCGCGTCCGACTGGCGCTACCTCACCGCCGCCGCCTCTGTCGACGCAGCTGCCGCCCGCGGCCACACGTTGTCCGCGACGTTACGATCCGGGAATCGACCGAACGGATCGAGTGTGACACTCTCGATGAGTCTGCCGCCGAAATCCAGATTCGCCGTGAACGTCCGGCTGCCCGTGAACCAGACGTCGGCAGGCCACGTGACAATGGCACTCGTCTCACCGAGCATGGTGCTGTTCGGCATCATGCGGATCGCCGGGCCACCCGGCGCGAAATCCACGCGCAGCACGACAGGTGATGGCATCTGACCATCCTGCCGCACGACGACCGTTGTGCCGGAGGTCGTGGTGCGGACGTCGGCAATCGAGCCATCGACGGCATCGGTCGTGAACAGCCACGAATTCCAGAACCAGGACAGATCGCGGCCGAGCGCCTCATTCATGAAGAACGCGTAATCCCACGGCGATGGATGCCGGAAACGCCACGTACGCGCATAGCCGCTCATTGCGGTCCATACGGCGGAGTCGCCGACGATTCCGCCCAGCATCGACAGCATGAGCGGCGCCTTCGAGTACGCCTGGAACGAATACATGCTTCCGCCCTGATTCGCGTTCCACATCAGCGGAGCCTCGCTTTCATTGCCGCTGATGGATCCGTAGCGCTGGCCCATGCCATCGAGCGACGGGACGCGGCCGTCACGGTGCGCATTCGACAGGAGGTTCATGTACTGGTCGAAGCCTTCATCCATGAAGCCGTACCAGGTCTCGTTCGTTCCCACCATCATCGGCCACCATTCATGACCGACTTCATGATCCGCTGCGCCGACGCCGGACATGATGAACATGGGATACTCCATGCCCGTCTCCGGTCCGTCCGCCATGGTGAGCTGCGGAAATGCGTACGGCATCCAGAGCTCCGAGTAGAATTCCAGCGCGTGACGGAGGATGCCGGGTGCGCGCTCCCATGACTGCGCGCGGCCTGGCGTGTACAGCATGTGGATGGGGATCGGACCGAGTCCTTCGATCGTGGCGCGGGTGGCATCCCAGATGTAGCGGTCGGATGCTGACCATGCAAAGTCGTTCACCGTGTCCGCCGCGAAGTGCCATACCAGCCGCGTGCCCGCAGCGGTGGCTGTGCCAGGTCCACGCTCATCTGCGCCCACGATCGTGATCGTTTCATCCGAGTCGAGTACCCGCGCGAGTCTGGCACGCGACTCCGGCGTCAGCACCTCATCCGGATTCTGCAGCACGCCCGTCGCCCCCACGATCCAGCCTGCAGGAACGTCGATCCACACGTCGAAGCTGCCGAAGTTGTTGTAGAACTCCGATGGCCCCAGATAGGGCTCCATGTCCCAGCCTCGCAGATCGTCGTATTTCGCCACACGCGGATACCACTGCGCGACCTGGAACAGAGAGTCGGGCCATGCGCCCATGCGCAGCCCCCGACCGCCCTCGACCCTCGGCACGCGGAAGCTCCACTCGATATCCAGAGTGGCCCGCGCTCCTGGCGCCACGGGGGTGGGCAGCATGATGCGCGCGACGGTCTGATCGAGACCGGTCGCGGTGGGCACTGTCGGGGGCTCGGCACGGCGACCGGCTACGCGTCCGCCGGCCACTGTACCGATTACCACCTCGTTGCCATCCAGTGTCATCCTCGTGATGGTCATCCCGCCGGTGATCTCGGGCACCCGTTCTGCGCGCGCCACATTCGCGCTGAAGATGTTCTGGTCGAGCCGGAGTACGATGAACGACAGCGAGTCGGGGCTGCTGTTGTGTATCAGGATGCTTTCGCTCCCCGTCACGGTCGAGGTGGCCGGATCGAGGCGTGTCCGGATGCTGTAATCCGTCCGCAGCTGCCAGTAATTGGGACCGGGCCTTCCCGTCGAATCGCGGGTGCCTGCATCCAGCGCGTTGCGTATGGAGTTCGTCAGCGGGATATCACGGCGGACAGCGCGCTCCGGCGCCTGACCCGACTGCGCACTGAGCGGCGCGCCCGGGACGGCGAGCAGAAGACCGGCAGCCATCAGGCCGGGCAAGTACGAACGACGGATCATGGAGGCCTCCGCAGGGTGAGGGCTGCCGGTTGCCGGCATTCCCTTATCATTGCGTGGAGGGCGACGCCTGATGAGAGGCAGACGGATACAATCGTGTAGGGGACTTCCTTACATTCGTTCAGCGCAGCGCACCATAAACGACACGCTGGAACTCCTCCTCGAGCGGCCACATCCTGCCGGGTGTGAGCTGGGTCCACACCATTCCGATCAGGTCGTTCACGGGATCGATCCAGAAATAGGTGCCGACATATCCCGACCAGCGATAGATCCCGGCCGGGCCGGGCAGCTGCGCGCGCGCCGTGTCCACCAGAACCGCTCCGCCAAGACCGTAGCCGTACCCCCCGTCCATCAGCGGCGGGCCGGTGAGCGGTGTGAGCGACGGCGGGAGATGATTGCGCATCATCAGTGCGACACTCGAATCGGCAAGGATGCGCACTCCATCCAAGTCTCCACCATTCAGGAGCATCTGCGCGAAACGCAGGTAGTCGTGTGTCGTCGACAGCAGTCCGCCCCCGCCCCAGAAGAAGCGGGCGTCGGGCTCATACATCAAAAGCAGTCCGTCCGTTACCTCACCCAGCCGGCCGTCCTCATCGCGTGCGTACAGCACCGCCACGCGCCCACGCATGTCCTCGCGGATCCGGAAGGATGTGTCGCGCATACGGAGCGGCAGAAAGATCTCCTCATACAGGAAGCGATCGAGCGGCAGTCCGGATGCCACTTCGATCACCCGTCCCGCGACGTCGATTGCGGCGCTGTAGTTGAACCGCGTGCCGGGTGTGAAGTACAACGGCAGCCGCGCGATGCTGTCCGCGAACTCCTCCACCGTTCGTGCGGGGTCGAACAGCGCCGCCTGCCGGTACAGAGTGTCGAGGGGTGCCTCGTGCAGACCGTATCCAAGACCCGCGGTATGCGTCAGCAGGTGCCGGATCCTCAGGACGCTGTCCGGCTCCTGCAGTACGGGCGCGGCCACACTTCCCCCGGCGAACACCTTCACGCCGGCAAACGCCGGGATATACTTCTCGACCGGATCCTCGAGGGCGATCCTGCGTTGCTCGATCAGCTTCAGAACCCCGGCCGCCACCACCGGCTTCGTCATCGAGTATATCCTGAAGATCGCGTCCTCCCGCATCGGAATGCGCTGCTCCAGGTCCATCCAACCCTCAGATCCCGAGTACACCACCTCGCCGTTCTGCGCCACGACCGCAACGACGCCGGCCAGTTTCCCGTCCGCCACGTAACCGTGAAGGAGCGACGTGATCGCCGCGGCGCCGGCGGGCGACAGCCCGTCACCATCCGCGACCGACGCGCTCTGCATGGTCCCGCACGACACCTGCGCGAACATCAGCGGCAGGATCACCCCTGCCCGGCATCTCGATGTCATGGTGTCCCATCCTCGGCGGCCGCGATGTCTCGTGCGTGATCAGCGAAAATAGGAGTTGCAGGGGCGCGGCGGCAGGGTGGGCTCTCGAGGCATCCCGGCGAGCCATCGGCAGGAAGGCCTTGATGTACGGGACTCCTAGTACTACATTGGCCGTAGACAGTGATCTTCCGCGCCTTTCACCCCGTGCCGGCGAAACCGTGAGCGAATTTCTCTTCACCGACCGCGAGCTGGACGTGATGAGCATCCTGTGGCGAGCGGGCTCGGGTACGGTCACCGAAGTCCGTGATGCGCTGGGTGAGAAACTGGCATACACGACCGTGCTGTCGGTGCTGCAGACGCTGGAGGGCAAGGGCTTCGTGCGGCATGAGGCGGAGGGCCGGGCCTACCGGTATCACCCGCTGATCGCGCCGGAGGAAGCAGGCGGGAGCGCGCTGGCGCGGATCAGGGAGATGATGTTCCACGGCTCGGCCGAGATGCTGGTCGCGCAGCTGGTGTCGGACCGCCGGCTGTCGCGTGCGGAGCTGGAGCGGATGAAGCGGCTGCTCCAGGACCGGCTCAAGGAGGAGGAATGACTGCCGCCTGGATGCTGTACTGCGTGGTGGTGAGTGGGCTGATCGGGATGGCGGCGCTCGCGGGCCAGCACTCCTGCCGTTTGCTACGGCGGCCTGTCCGATGGGTGTGGATCACTGGCATGACTGCAGCGGTGCTGCTGTCCATGACTGGTCTGGTGCGAGTGCGCATGACGGATGGAGCGGGGCCGCTGCCGCAGCACGTGAGCGCGCTGGCGGTGGAGGCGAGTCGGACCGGTGAGACGGTGTCGAGCGTGACCACGATGATCACGGCGCTGGCGGGAGCTGTAAGGCGGGGCGGCGCAGCGGCGGCGCAGCGAATGTACGACGCGGTCGGCGGGGCTGGCAGCAGGACCCTGCAGCTCATGTGGGCCGGCTCGTCACTGGCGCTCTTCGCGATGTTCTGCCTCACGCTGCTCAGGCTGAGGCGTGCGCGGAGGCATTGGCGGAGTCACCGCGTCGGTGGCGTTCCGGTACTCGTCTCGGCAGATGCAGGCCCCGCGCTGGTGGGGTTGATGCATCCTGCCATCGTCATTCCCAGCTGGCTGCTCGGTCAGTCGCCGGAGCGGCAGTGGCTGGTGGTGCAGCACGAGGATGAGCACCGCC
Source organism: Longimicrobiales bacterium (assembly GCA_035461085.1). Classification (GTDB taxonomy): domain Bacteria; phylum Gemmatimonadota; class Gemmatimonadetes; order Longimicrobiales; family RSA9; genus SH-MAG3. The sequence continues at coordinate 9,805 of DATHVW010000083.1, forward strand.
GCGCGGGGGATCATGTCATGCTGGCGATGGGGTGCATGCTCGTCTGCCTGATGCCGTGGAACATCGCGCTGTGGTGGATGCTGCGGCGCTCCCGGCTGGCCGTGGAGCTCGACTGTGACGCGCGCGTGCTGGGTCGGGGCGTGCAGGCGCGCCGCTACGGTGAGGTATTGCTCGAAATCGCAGGGCGCACGAGCGCCCGTCCATTCGGCGCGCCGGCACTGGCCGACTCGCGCACCCACCTCGAACGGAGGCTGATAGCCATGACCGGGAAGACGCGACCACCACACCACCGCCACGGGGCGGTCGCAGCGCTGTCAGCCGTCGTGCTGCTGGGCACGGCGTGCGCGGCCGATCTGCCGACTGCCGCTGCAATTGATGAGATGGACGTGACGACGGCGCAGGTGCGGGCGGAGCAGGCGGGTCTGCTCATGCCGCTCAAGACGGAAGGGTCACCGCTGTTCGTGGTCGATGGCGTCGTTGCGACGTCTGAAGCCGCCCGGAGCATCGAAGCCGGCGAGATTCGCTCCATCGAAGTGATAAAGGCGCAGGCTGCGCTGACTGCATACGGTGAGCAGGCCCGGCACGGCGTTGTGAAGATCACGACGCACGCGGCGCCAGGCGCAGCGGACTCACGCGAAGCGGCCAGGGCAGCGTCGGGGGAGACGGTCACCGAGATGACCGTCATCGGTACTCGGGAGCCGGTGGTCGTCCGTGGCAGCAGTATCAGGTTCGAGCCGGACAACGGCGCGGAACGGCCGCTGATCGTCATCGACGGTGTCATCGCTGATGGATCGTTTTCGCTGAACAGCCTCGAGCCGGAAAGCATCGAGCGCATTGAGGTGCTGAAGGGAGAGGCTGCGCGCCACCTGTATGGCAACCCGCGCGCGACGAACGGCGTGATCAGGATCACGACAAAAACCGGCGGCCGCTGACCGCCCACGCAGAAGCGCCTGCCGGCATCTCTGTCGGCAGGCGCTTCGTTCACGTCATCCGGCCCGCCGGTTCCCCGGGAGCGTAGCCGCGTTGCGATACGGCGTCAGAACACGTCCACCGTGATGTTCGGCTTGAACTTCGCGGGATTGAGACGGATCTCATTGATGAGCGCCTGCACATCGGTGACGGCGCGCAGGAACTGGTCGTAGAGCTCCGGATCCGACATCATGCGCTGGATCGTTCCGTCGCCGGTCGTGAACCGGTTGATGAACGAAGACAGGTCGGTGACGGCGCTGTCCGCGGTCGTCAGTGTTCCGAGCATGCTCCGGTAGAGCGAGTCGCTGCGCAGGAGCTGCGCCATGCTGCCATCGCCGTGCAGGATCATCGCGCCGAGCGAGTCCATCCGCGAAATGGCGCTGTGGATCTGCTCGTACATCGCCGGATCGCGTACCAGCCGGCCGAACGTGCCGTCCGCGCGATTGATCTGCGCCAGCATGTTGCGCATCTCCACGGTCGCGGAGTTGAGATTGGCATAGAGCTGATCATCGCGCAGCAGCTGCCCCATGGTACCCTCACCACGTGACAGGCCGCCCGTGAGCTCCTGCAGATTCATCACGATGCCCGTGGCCTGATCGAGGGCACCGGCGGCGAGCGTAATGAACTGGTCGATGTCGATCGACTCTCCGGCGGCGAGGGTATCGCCGGGCTGCAGGATGCGTGCGCCGGACGAGCCCGGCTCGATATCGACGAACTTGTCGCCGAGCAGTCCCTGTGTGCGCAGGAACGCGCGTGAGTCAGCCCGGATCTGGTCCTGCACGCCGTCCGCCACGGCAATGACGATGCGCAGGTTGTTTTCACCCACCTTGCGATTGACGGGGATGAACTCGATAGCCTTCACCTGGCCGATGCGCTGGCCGGCGAGTGTCACGGGTGCGCCGGGTCGCAGGCCGAGCGCAGTCGGCACCAGGGTAGAGAGCTCGTAGCGGCTCGCGAACACGTCGAACACCTTGCCGACACGGTAGACACCGTACGCGAGCAGCAGCAGGCTCACGATGATGAGGCCGGCCACGCGGCCCTGCCTCCAGTCGAACGTGCTGCGTTCGGTTGCGCTTGCCATCGTCAGCTCAGGAAGGACTTGATGTACGGATCGTTCGCGGCCACCATCTGCTCCGGCGATCCTTCGAATACAATGCGTCCATCGCGCAGCAGGTTGACGCGTGTCGCCACGCGAAAGCCCGCACGGATGTCGTGCGTCACCAGAACGGATGTCACGTTGAGCTCCCGCTGAAGCTTGCGGATCAGGTCGTTGATGCGGCCGACCGTGAGTGGGTCCAGGCCGGCCGTCGGCTCGTCATACAGGATGATCTTCGGGTCGGTCGCGATCGCACGCGCGATGCCCACGCGCTTGCGCATGCCGCCCGACAGCTGACTGGGGACCTGCATCATCACCACGTTCGGGTCCAGGTCCACGAAGTCCAGCCGCTCGCGGACAATGCGCTCGATCTCCGTATCGTCGTAATCCGTGTTCTCACGGAGCGGATAGGCCACGTTGTCGAAGACACTGAGCGAGTCGAACAGCGCAGCGTTCTGGAACACCATGCCGATCCGGCGCCGCAGGTCGAGCGCTTCCGGGAACGTCAGGTCGGCGACCCGCTCACCGAGGACGATGATCTCACCCGAATCCGGCACGAGCAGCCGGAGGATCAGTTTCAGGATCGTGGACTTCCCGGAGCCGGACTCGCCGGCGATCATGAGCGTCTCGCCCTCGCGCGCTTCCAGCGTCACGCCGCGCAGGATAGGCTGATCGAATGTGAGGGTGACATCCTTGAGCTCGATAACCGCCTTGCCGGTGACAGGCGGCGCGAGCGCATGGTCTTCGTCGAGCTCCTCGCGGATCGTGCGCAGGTGATCTTCAGCTGCTTTCATGATCCGATCTGGAAGATGATGAGCGAGAGCTGCGTCAGGAAATAGTCCACCGCCAGGATCAGGACGGAGCAGGTCACGACGGAGCGCGTCGCCGCAATGCCCACGCCCTCGGTGCCGCCGCGCGTGTTAAGGCCGTAGTAGCACGAGGTCAGGGTGATGATGCCGCCGAACACCAGCGGCTTCAGCAGTCCGCTCGCAAAGTCCTTCGGAAAGAAGCCGAAGATGAAGCCGGACTGAGCGAGCGTGTTGAGCACACCCTGGAGGTACGCATCCGCCGTGATCCCGATGCGGAAGATGGAGATGATCATGCCGCCCATGATCCCCACCATGTCGGCCAGGACCGTGAGCACCGGCAGCATCAGGAGGCCGGCGAGGATCCGCGGCGTGACGAGCTTGCGGATCGGGTCCGTGCCGAACGTCTGCAGCGCATCGATCTGTTCGGTCACGCGCATCGAGCCCAGCTCCGCGGCGATGCCGGACGCCGCGCGCCCGGCCACCATGAGCGCGCACAGCACCGGTCCCAGCTCACGCACCATCGATGCGCCGACCAGGTTGCCGATGTAGATGTCGGCACCGAATTTCGTCAGCTCCACGGAGCTCTGGAGCGCCAGCACCATACCGGTGAACAGGCCGGTCAGCAGGACGATCGGAATCGACCCCACACCAATGCGGTCCATCTGCACGAGTGTATCGCGCCAGTAGAACGGGCGCGAGAACATGAACCGTGTCGCGCGCCCGCCCAGCACGAAGTAGTCGAGCACGCCGGTCGTCGTGTCGCGGAATTTCGTTTCGACAGCGGCGGCGAAACCGGCCATTAAGCTCCAGAGTGAGAGCGCGCGCGGCTTTACAGGCCGCATCCCGCGCGGTAGTATGTGCGATCCAGTTCGGCTGGTGTGGCCTCGACTGGTCAAATTCCGTGCCGCGTAACGAATGCACCGCCTGTCCCCGGAAAGAACGAAGCAGATCCTCGATTCCGCCCGCGACGTACGGATCCTCGTCGTGGGCGATATCATGCTCGACGTGTATCTGCGCGGTTCCGCCTCGCGGATCTCGCCGGAGGCGCCGGTCCCCGTGGTGCGGGTGGAGGAAGAGTGGCGGGCGCTGGGCGGCGCGGCCAATGTGGCAGCGAACATCGTTGCACTGGGGGCGGCGTGCGACCTGATCGGGTGCATTGGCCGTGACCGGGCCGGGGAGGATCTGCGCACGGAGCTGAGCGAGTGCGGGGTCGGCACGGAGGGGCTGGTGCAGCTCGATCGCCCGACGACCGTGAAGACGCGGATCCTGGCGCGGCACCAGCAGGTCGCGCGCTACGACCACGAGCTCGAGGCGGATCTCGGCGCGGATGAGTGCGACAACGTGGTCGCCCGGGTCCGCGATCTGCTGAGCGGCGCCGACGCGATCGTGCTCGAGGATTACAACAAGGGTCTGCTGACGCGCGCTGTGATCCAGGGCGTGCTGGCTGCCGCGCGTGAGGGTTCCTGCCCGGTCGTCGTCGATCCCAAGTCCCGCCATTTCTTCGATTACACGGGCGCGACCGTATTCAAGCCGAACCAGCCGGAACTGGCGGCGGCTCTGCGCGACCGGGTCCACGCCGACCGGCCGGAGTGGCTGGAGACGGTCCGGCGCCAGATCGGCTGCGATCACCTGCTCGTCACACTGGGCGAGGATGGTATGGCGCTGCTGACCGCGGACGGCGACCACGTGCGCATCCCGACCGTGGCCCGTTCCGTTTATGACGTCTCCGGGGCGGGCGATACGGTGACGGCGGTGCTCGCGCTGGCGCTCGCCGCCCGCGCAACGATCATTGAAGCTGCGATCCTGGCCAACCACGCGGCGGGGATCGAGGTAGGCAAGGCCGGTGTCGCGACGGTCTCAGCGGACGAGCTGCTGAGCTCCATCGCCCAGCCGGCGGAGGTCTCACACATTGATGTACGGAGCTGACCCATGCCGAGATTGAAGACTGTTCAGACCGACCACGCACCGGCCGCCATCGGCCCGTACAGCCAGGGCATCGTGGCGAACGGGTTCGTGTATACTGCGGGTCAGATTCCGCTCGACCCGGCCACCATGCAGCTGGTGGGTGGGGAGGACGTCGCAGCCCAGACCGAGCGGGTCATGGAGAATCTGGCCGCCATCCTGGAATCGGCGGGTGCCTCGCTCGGGAGCGTCGTGAAGACGACAGTCTTCCTGAAGGACATGGACGACTTCGGGGCGATGAACGAAGTGTACGGCCGTCACTTCGGCGACCATCGTCCCGCGCGCTCGACGGTCCAGGTGACCAGGCTGCCGAAGGACGTGCGCGTGGAGATCGACGCTGTTGCGGTCGTGAATCAGTCCTCGAGCTGATACGCCACGCCCCACGCACCGGGACCCAGGTGCGTGGCCAGGACCGGACTGGCGGGCGTGATGATGATCTCACGCTCGCCGAACGTCCGCCGCAGGTCCGCCGCGAATGCCTCCGCTTTCTCCGCACAGCCGACGTGCACGACACCGAACCTCAGAGCACGCGCGTCGGCGGGGATCCTTTCACGCAGCGTGGCCAGCATGCGCTCCGCGACGTGTGCGCGACCGCGGACCTTCGCAATGGGCTGGACGGTGCCATCCGGGCCCAGCGCGAGGATGGGTCGTATGTCGAGGAGTCCCGCAATCATGACCTGGCCCCGGCCGACACGGCCGGACGCAAGGAGATTATCGAACACATCGACGGTGAACAGGATGCCCGACTGCGCACGGATCCGGTGCAGCTCATCCGCGATGACGTGAGCCGCGCGACCGAGCTCCGCCAGCTCTGCCGCCTTGAGCACGAGCAGGCCGAGCGTCAGAGACGCGCCGAGTGAGTCGACCAGCACGACCGGCGCGCCATCCATCCGCTTCGCCGCCGCCTCGGCCGAGCCGAACGTTCCTGAAAGTGCCGAGCTCAGGATGATGGCGAGCACTGTCTCTCCATCCTCGCCTGCCGAAAGGAACGCGTCGATGAATGCCCTGGGCGGCGGCTGCGACGTCGTCGGATGTTCACCATCGATGAGACGCCGGACGAACGTCGGCGCATCGATGTCGATGCGGTCGCGCAGCGCCTCGTTCTCGAACACCACCATCAGCGGAACGAGATGGATGCCGTGTGCGCGCAGTATCTCCTCGGGCAGATCGCACGAGCTGTCGGTCACGATGCTGATGGGGCGGCGCGCGAGCTGAACATGGTTTGCAGCCGACCGCTCCACGGCCGCGTGCTGCGCCGCCATGTCCTCCGCCTTGTGCGTCACGACCGTGCCGATCGATCGCAGATACGCGAACACGCCGTCCGGGTCATCGGTGTGAATATGGATCTTGAGGACGCCGGCACCGCGGATCACGATCATCGAATCACCGCGATCACGCAACACGTCGCGTACGACATCGCTTTCCGGCATCCCGGATCCGCGCACGAGCGCCTCCGTGCAGAAGCGGTAGATCTCGCTCGACTGCGGGTACTCGGCGCGCGCGGCGGCTGGCTCCACGTCGTCGAACACGGGTGTATGCTCGAGGGCGAGGAATGGATCGCCGTTGACGTAGGCGCCGATACCCTCCATCAGATGAACGAAGCCGAGCGCACCGGCGTCCACCACGCCCGCCTGCCGCAGGGCGGGCAGGAGATCCGGCGTCCGCCGGCATGCATCACGCGCACGCACGAGCAGCATCTCGAGCAGGTCACCGAAGTCCTGAGTGGCCGCCCTGGTTGCCTCCTCGGCGACTTCGCGCATCACGGTGATGATCGTGCCCTCGACCGGACGCTCGAGCGAGCGGTACACGTGCCCGGCGGCCGCCGTCAGCGCCGCCGCGAACTCGGGCGCGTTCACCCGCTCGCGATCCCGGACGGCGTCGGAGAAGCCGAGCAGGAAGTGGGACAGGATCATCCCGCAGTTGCCGCGCGCGCCGAGGATCGCGGCGTCTGCCGCCTGGCGGCTCACGACGTCCAGCCGCGACTCATCCAGGGCGCGCAGCTCCTCCGCCACTCCCGCAGCGGTCAGGGCCAGGTTCGTACCCGTATCCCCGTCCGGCACCGGAAACACGTTGATACGGTTCAGCTCGGCGCGGCGTGACTGCACGAACTCGCACCCCGCAACCAGAGCGCGGCGAAGTCTCGACCCGTCGAGGTAGGATATGGACATGATCCGCCATAATACGGAGCGCTGCGGCCAGGCGGTAGACGGTCGCCGCGCGTGATGCTGATGGCGGCGCATGGCACGCGTGCCGGACGGCACGACCTCCTTCCGGACGGGCTGCCGCAGGGGTTGCCATCGAAGCCGGTTCGCGCGAGCGTATGGCCTGCGATTTACCGGATATCGGATGAGGTCATGAGCACACCGCAGTTCATATATGTAATGAAGGGCCTCCGTAAGGTGGTCCCCCCCAACCGCGAGATCCTGAAGGGTATCTGGCTGTCGTTCTACCCGGGCGCGAAGATCGGCGTCGTGGGTCCCAACGGGTCAGGCAAGAGCTCCCTGCTGCGCATCATGGCGGGTGTTGACAACGACTTCCAGGGCGAGGCGTGGGCGGCGAAAGGCACGCGCATCGGTTACCTCCCGCAGGAGCCGGAACTGGACCCGGCGCTGAACGTCCGCGGCAACGTGGAGGAAGCAGTCAAGCCGGTGCGCGACCTGCTGAAGCGCTTCGACGAAGTGAACATGAAGTTCGCGGAGCCGATGACGGACGATGAGATGCAGGCGCTCATCGATGAGCAGGCGAAGCTGCAGGATCGCATCGATGCCAGCAATGCGTGGGACCTCGATCGCAAGATCGAGATTGCAATGGACGCGCTGCGGCTGCCGCCGGCGGAGGCTGACGTCACCAGGCTGAGCGGTGGCGAGCGACGGCGTGTGGCGCTGTGCAAGGTGCTGCTCGCGGAGCCGGACATGCTGCTGCTGGACGAGCCGACGAACCACCTGGACGCGGAGTCCGTGGCGTGGCTCGAGCGCTACCTGGCCGATTTCCCGGGGACCGTCGTGGCGATCACACACGACCGTTACTTCCTCGACAACGTGGCCAAGTGGATCCTCGAGCTGGACCGCGGCGCCGGTGTACCGTGGGAGGGGAACTACTCGTCGTGGCTCGAGCAGAAGCAGACGCGGCTCGCGCAGGAGGAGAAGCAGGAGTCCGCTCGCCAGCGCTCGCTGTCGCGCGAGCTGGAGTGGATCCGGATGGCGCCGCGCGCGCGCCAGTCGAAGGGCAAGGCACGCATCAGCGCGTACGAGGACCTGCTGAACGAGGATCAGCGCGAGAAGCTGACGCACGCCGAGATCGTGATCCCAGCGGCGCAACGCCTGGGCGATGAAGTCGTCCTTGCCGACGCAGTGTCCAAGGGGTACGGCGACGTGGTGCTGTTCGACGACCTGTCGTTCCGGCTGCCGCGCGGCGGCATCGTCGGCGTGATCGGACCGAACGGCGCGGGCAAGACCACGCTGTTCCGCATGATCACCGGTCAGGAGACCGCCGATTCCGGCTCGCTGAAGATCGGCGCCACCGTGGAGATGGCGTACGTCGATCAGTCGCGCGACGCGCTCAATCCGGAAAAGAGCGTCTGGGAAGAGATCTCCGACAAGCAGGATGAGATCGAGCTCGGGCGCGGGACCACGGTCAGCTCGCGCGCATACTGCGGCTGGTTCGGCTTCAAGGGCGGAGACCAGCAGAAGAAGGTCGGCGTTCTGTCGGGAGGCGAGCGGAACCGGGTGCACCTGGCCAAGCTGCTGCGCCGCGGCGGCAACCTCATCCTGCTGGACGAGCCGACGAACGATCTCGACGTGGACACGCTGCGTGCGCTCGAGGAGGCGCTGCTCAACTTCGCGGGGTGCGCAGTCGTCATCTCGCACGATCGGTGGTTCCTGGACCGCATCGCGACGCACATGCTTGCGTTCGAGGGCGACAGCCGCGTGGTGTGGTTCGAGGGCAACTACCAGGAGTACGAGGCGGACCGCCATCGCCGCCTCGGTGCGGAAGCGGACCAGCCGCACCGGATCCGGTATCGCAAGCTCATCCACGGCTGAGTCGAAACTGAGGGAGCGGAGGGGGCCTGGTGGTCCCACCAGTCTTCAAAACTGGCTCGAGTGGCTAAAACCCGCGCTGGGAGGTTCGATTCCTACACGTTCCCGCCAACACCGCGCATACGGAGGTGCGCCGCTCCTCGGCGGCCGCACCTCCGTACTGCAATAGTGCGGTCAGCTCGCCTGCACCGGCCGGCCGGTCAGCTGCTCCACGAGATTCCGCAGAGCTGCCTGCCACACCAGCGGACGGCCGGGGAGATCATCGCGTCGGCTCGTCCGGATCCGCTCGACGTCCTCGTCCGTGATCACCGCCTGAAAACCGAAGCCGGCGGCCAGGATTCCGGTTCGCCTCGCGAGCATTCCCTCCGCGCCGATCCGTACGGCACGCCCGTCACGTGCCATCAGGGCACCCGTGAGCTGGAGGACGGTGACGGGCGTCTCCAGCGATGAGAGCCACGGCAGGTCCGTCGTAAAGCCGCTGCCGAGCTCGACGGCCTTGGATCCCCGCCAGTTCGTCTGCTGCGGCCAGTACTGCCCGACCTCCAGTGTGATCACCAGAACGCGGGCTGCGCCCGACTCGTCCAGTGCGCCCGCGATCGCGGCCGTCCAATCCCCGGAGGGACGGCCAATGGCCAGCCGCATGCGCGGCTTCCCCCACTCGAACGGTGCTGCCGGACCGTTCGTGCATTCGCCGCCGACGTCGGTTTCACAGCCGAAGTGCACGTCCGGGGGCGTTCCGGCCGCCGCCGCGCCCGGGCGCAGGGGCGTCGCCGACAGCGAGTCCAGGTACGCGTTCATCTCCTCCAGCAGAGCGGCAACAGGGCTGCCGGCGGCGGCCGCCGGATCGAAGATCTCCGACTGCGATCCTCCCCGCTGGTACTGCACGGGCAGATGGGCCACCATGCTGTCGCCGCTGCGCGCGCCGGCGTAATAGGGCGCATGCTCGTGGAAACTGTCGCCGACGCCGCTGCGGAACGTCGCGCCCGTGGATGCGCAGCCCGCCACCGACGCGACGAGCAGCGCCGCCCCTGTGTATATCCTGAAGTTCTGCATGTCGTCTCCTGAGTCACACGCGCCGCAGCGCTCTGCTCGCGCGGGACCGACCGTCCTGCGCGTGATGGAGGATACAGTCGGTCGCTTATCGAATGCTTAAACCCGCCGTTCCTGCCGGCCGCGCCATGTAGCACCGGGGTTCACCTCTCGCGGTAACGCGCTATCTTCAGAGCCGGACCTACTCACCTGGACAGCTGGAAGCAATGCGACATCGGATAATCCTGACGCTGGTGTTTGCCGCGGGCGTCGCGACATCGTGCGCGGGCGCTGCCATGACCCCGGCACCAGAGGTCCCTCCGTCCCGCCCCGCCGCTGTGACGCTCACGCCGGTAGTGGTCGATGCGCAGGGCCGGATGACGCCCGCGCCGGACCGACCGCCCGCCGAGCCGGCACCACTCGAGGAGGCCGAAGGCGAGGCGACGTATTATGCGAGCAAATTCGACGGTCGCCCCGCAGCGAGCGGCGTGGTGTTCCGGAACTCGGAGCCGTATGCCGCGCACCGTTCCTATCCGTTCGGGACCGTGGTGCGGGTGACCAATCTCGTCAACGACCGATCCGTGATCGTTCGTGTCATCGATCGCGGTCCGCACGGCACATCGGCGCGGGCAAAACGCACCATCATCGACGTCTCGCAGAGCGCGGCACGCGAGCTGGACTTCATCAGGGCAGGACGGATTCCCGTTCGCGTCGAAGTCCTCGAGTGGGGCACGGGAATCCGCTGACGCCATCGACAATCACCACACCCGCCACTACTCTCCTGCATGCGTGTCATCCTGAATCCCGCTGCCCGGCATGGCGCCGGGCGACGGCTCCGCACGGTCATCGAGCGGGAGCTCGAGAGCCGGAGGCTGGATTTCGATGTCGTCGAGACGGAGGGTCCGGGCCACGCCGTCGAGCTCGCGCGTGCGGCCGCCGACGCCGGTATCCGCCGGGTCGTGGCCGCCGGCGGGGACGGTACCGTGCACGAGGTTGCCAACGGCCTCATGGGCGCGGCCGGGGCGCCGCCGGCCCTCGGACTGATCCCCATAGGGACCGGCAACGACTTCGTGAAGATGGTGCCGGGCAGCGCCACGCGTGCGCAGGCCTTCGAAACGCTGGCGGGCGGCCGTGAGTCTCCGGTCGATGTCGGTGTCGCGCGCTGGGACGGCGGGCTGGAGCACTTCATGAACGCCATGGGCACGGGCATCGATGTCGAGGTCGTGCGACAGATGCGGCGTTCCGGCTGGATGCCGGGGATGTTGATCTATCTGACCGCACTCATGCGCGCGCTCGCGCACTACCGGCCGCTGCCGATCCGCATCGTCGTCGATGGTGTGGAGAGCACCGGGCGCATCATGATCCTGGCGGTCTGCAACGGCCCCTCGATCGGCGGTGCGTTCCGCGTCTGCCCGACGGCACGCCCGGATGACGGTGTGCTCGATGCGTGTCTCGTGCGCGAGCTGCCACTCCATCGCATTGTCCGCGTGGTAGCACATGTGCTCCGCGGCACACATGCCGGTCAGCCCGGGGTATCGATGCATCGCGGGACGCGCGTGACGCTGTCCGTCGATGACGGCCGTCCGCTTCCGTTCCAGCTGGACGGAGAGTTGCGTGAGGCCGACGGCCACATCGAGGTCGGCCTCGCCGACCGCCGCCTGAACGTGATCTGCAGCCCTCCTTCATCATCGGGACGGAAGAGCTGAAATGCTGCGTCGCATGATATTCTGTGCCGCATGCCTGGCGACCGCGCTGTCCGCGACGCCGGCCCGCGCGCAGGATCCGGTGCTCGACCCGGACACGATGCCCGTGGCGGATACGATTCCGCGCGAGCTCCCGAGTCCGCGTGCCGCCTTCGTCCGGGCGATGGTCGTACCCGGGTGGGGCCACCTGTACACTGGCGAGTACACGCGCGGGGCGGTGTACTTCACGCTCCAGTCCACCAGCTGGTTCATGCTGGTGAAAACGCTGCGCAGGCTGGACGAAGTGGAGGATCGCGAGGACCGCCTGACTGCGCTGGCCACCGACTCACTCGAGGCCGCCATGGCGGCGGACTCGGCGCTGGCGGAGGACCTGCAGGATCCTGAAGCCTACGAAACCGCGCTGCTCGGATATCCGGGGCTGCAGAACGCACGCAGTCTTGCGCGCGCACGGCGGCAGCAGCGCCAGGACTGGATCACATACACTCTGTTCTTCACGTTCGCCGCCGCCGTTGATGCCTACGTGACCGCCCACCTCAAGGATTTCCCGGGGGAGGTCATCGCGGAGCCGGCGCCGGGCGGGCGCATGGATCTCGGGGTGCAGATCCCGGTGGGCAGGGGGCGCTGATGGCTGACAACCGTCCCATCGGCGTCTTCGATTCCGGTATCGGCGGCCTGACCGTCGTGCGCGAGCTGCTGCACCGCCTGCCGAGTGAGCAGATCGTCTACTTCGGCGACACTGCCCGGGTCCCCTACGGCCCGAAGTCGCCAGCGACCGTCCTGCGCTATTCGGAAGAGGCCGCCTCTTTCCTGCTGTCACGCGACGTGAAGATGATCGTGATCGCGTGCAATACGGCGACGGCTCACGCAGCGCAGCGGCTCTCCGACCTGCTGCCGGTACCGGTGACGGGAGTGATCGAGCCGGGTGCGCGCGCCGCCGCGGGCGCGACGAAATCGTCGCGCGTGGGTGTCATCGGGACGGCCGGGACCATCGGCTCAGGGGCATACGACCTTGCCGTGCGGCGCCTGCTGCCGGACGCACGGGTCTACGCACAGCCGTGTCCGCTGTTCGTTCCGATCGTCGAGGAAGGCTGGTACACGCACGGCGCAGCACGCCTGGTCGCGGAGGAATACCTGAAGCCGCTGCATGAGATGGATGTGGACGTGCTGATCCTGGGCTGCACACATTATCCGATGCTCCGCTCGCTCATCGCGGAAGTCATGGGGCCCGCCGTCCAGCTCGTCGATTCTGCCGCCGAGACGGCCCGCGAGGTGGCCGAGGTGCTCGACCGGTTCGACATGCACCGGACGGATCCGCAGCCGCCGGCCCACACCTTCGCGGCCAGTGACGCGCCGCTCCGTTTCCGCGATGTCGGCCGTACGTTCATCGGCGATGTGATCAGCGTCGTCGAGCAGGTGGACGTGGAGGGACTGGGCCACGCCGCCTGATTCAGACTGCGCCCTTCGCCCCATCCCACGTGCGCAGCTCGGCGCCCATCCCGTCGACGATGATGTAGGTGTAGTGGGAGATCCAGTCGCCCGCGTTCAGATACCACCTGCCGGGTGCATGCTCGTGCAGCACCGGAAGGTGCGAGTGGCCGCACACCACCCACGCCAGCTCAGGGTCTGCATTCAGCTGCTCCGTCGCCCACGACGTCAGAAAGCCCGCACGCCCCTCCGCCGAAAGATCCTCGTCCGATTTCGCGTGCGTCGTTGACACGGACCGCGCCAGGCGCAGGCCCAGCTCGGGGTGCAGCGCGCGGAATGCGCCGATGGCCACCGGGCTCCGGATCACTGCCTTGAGCGCACGGTACTTGAAATCGCCGCGACCCAGCCCGTCGCCATGCGCTACCAGGGCACGCCGGCCGCCGAGCTGAAGGTGGAACGGTTCAGTGTGATACGTGATGCCGACATGCTCCGTCAGGAAACGGCCGCCCCAGGCATCATGATTGCCACCGGCCATCGTCACCGGCATGCCCGCGTCCACCAGTTGCGCGAGCGCGGCCAGCGTCCGGAAATGCCGGCCGGGAATCACCTCGCCGTACTCGAACCAGAAGTCGAACAGGTCCCCGGCGATCAGCAGCGTGGCGGCTTCGGAGCCGACACGCTCCAGGAATGCCACGAACTGACGTTCAGTGGAGTCCGGGACGGCGCCCAGGTGAATGTCGGAGACGATGTAATCAGGCTTGTTCATGGCGGGCGAAGGTACAGCAGCACCCGCTCCCGTCACAACCCGCCGCTCACCCCGGGCCTCGCCAGTGCGGAGCCGGAAAGCTATTGTTTTGCCATGACCCGACCTGGAACAATGACGCGACCCGTGCGCCTCGAGCAGGGCGGAATCCAGCGCAATCCCGGCTTTCCGCTGGAGCTCGACTGGATCGCCGATGTGCGCGTGAACCGCAGCGCGGTGGAGCGTCGCACGGCCACGATCGGCACGCGCCGCACCGTAAAGAAGGAATGGCAGGCGGCCTGGCTGCTGCGTGCCGTCACCCTGATGGACCTGACGACGCTGGCGGGCGACGATACGCCCGGATACGTACGCCGGCTGTGCGCGAAGGCCATGCGTCCGGTCCGCCAGGACATCCTCGAGTCGCTCGGCGCAGCAGATCTCGGCATCACGACTGCTGCCGTCTGCGTATATCACCAGCTCGTTCCCACCGCCGTCGAGGCGCTGCGCGGGAGCGGCATCCCGGTGGCGGCGGTATCGACCGGGTTCCCGGCCGGGCTTTCCCCCTTTCCGCAGCGGCTGGAAGAGGTGCGTGCCTCAGTGGCCGCGGGTGCGCGCGAGATCGATGTCGTGATCACGCGCGCCCACGTCCTGAACGGGGAATGGGAGGCGTTGTACGATGAGGTGCGTGCATTCCGTGAGGCCTGCGGCGATGCGCACATCAAGGTGATCCTGGGTACCGGCGAGCTGAGCACGCTGCGCAATATCGCGCGCGCGTCGATGGTCGCGATGATGGCGGGCGCCGACTTCATCAAGACATCCACCGGCAAGGAGTCCATCAACGCCGTGCTGCCGACGGGCCTCGTCATGGCGCGCGCGATCCGCGACTACCACGAGCGCACGGGTCACATCGTCGGCTTCAAGCCGGCGGGCGGGATCCGCACGGCGAAGCAGTCGCTCGAGTGGATGCTGCTCATGAAGGAGGAGCTGGGCACCCGGTGGCTGACGCCCGAGCTCTTCCGTTTCGGTGCGAGCTCTCTCCTCGCCGACATCGAGCGGCAGCTCGAGCATCACGTCACCGGCCGCTATTCGGCTGGACACCGCCATCCCATCGCGTAGGAGACCGCGTTGAAGGTCGCCGAGATATTCGAAACACTGGAGTACGGCCCGGCGCCCGAGAGCGCCGCGCCCGCCAACGAGTGGCTGGACCGCTACGACCGTCGATTCGGGCTGTTCATCGACGGCGCTTGGCGCGAGCCCGCTGAAGGCGAGTACTTCGAGTCGATCAACCCCGCCAGCGCACAGCGTCTCGCGGACATCGCGCAGGCATCCGCCACGGATGTGGACGCGGCCGTCACCGCCGCCCGCAATGCCCTGGAGCCGTGGAAGGAGATCGGGGCGCACGCTCGCGCGCGCTACCTCTACGCCATCGCGCGCCAGATCCAGAAGCACTCGCGCGAGTTCGCCGTCCTCGAATCGATGGATAACGGCAAGCCGATCCGCGAGTCGCGTGACATCGACATCCCTCTGGTGGCCAGGCACTTCTACCACCATGCCGGCTGGGCGCAGCTCATGGAGACGGAGCTGCCCGGCTACGAGCCCGTCGGTGTGGTCGGCCAGATCATTCCGTGGAACTTTCCGCTGCTCATGATGGCGTGGAAGATCGCGCCCGCCCTCGCCATGGGGAACACGGTGGTGCTCAAGCCGGCGGAGTTCACGTCGCTCACCGCGCTCCGCTTCGCCGAGCTGTGCGCCGCGGCGGGCCTGCCGAAGGGCGTGGTGAACATCATCACGGGCGATGGCCGCACGGGTGAAGCGCTGGTGAGTCACACGGACGTGGACAAGATCGCATTCACCGGATCCACGGAGGTCGGCCGCCTCATCCGCACGGCGACGGCTGGCACGGGGCGCAAGCTCTCGCTCGAGCTCGGGGGCAAGTCGCCGTTCATCGTGTTCGACGACGCCGACCTCGACAGCGTGGTCGAGGGTGTGGTGGACGCGATCTGGTTCAACCAGGGGCAGGTCTGCTGCGCCGGCTCACGCATCCTCGTGCACGAGGGCACGGCGGAACGTCTCACCGCGAAGCTGCGCGCGCGCATGGAACGCCTGCGTGTCGGTGATCCGCTCGACAAGGGCGTCGATATCGGCGCCATCGTCGCCCCCGTTCAGCTCGAGCGCATCGACTCGCTCGTGAAGCAGGGAATCGAAGAGGGCGCGACGATGTGGCAGCCGTCGTGGAGCTGCCCCGAGGAAGGCTATTTCTTCCCGCCCACGCTGTTCACCGATGTCGCACCGGCCGCGACGATATCGCAGGTGGAGATCTTCGGCCCCGTGGTGGTGCTGATGACGTTCCGCACGCACGCCGAGGCGGTGGAGCTGGCCAACAACACCCGTTACGGCCTGGCCGCGAGTGTCTGGACGGAGAACATCAATCTCGCGCTCGACGTCGCTCCGAAGCTGCAGGCGGGCACGGTATGGATCAACTCCACGAACGTGTTCGACGCGGCGTCGGGGTTCGGCGGATACCGCGAGAGCGGCTTCGGCCGCGAGGGCGGCAAGGAAGGGCTTTACGAATATGTGAAGCCGGCGTGGCAGCGCGATGCGAAGCGGCCGAAGTCCGCCGACATGAAGAAGGCGAAGGCGGGGCGGGCCGGCGACGCCGGCACCTCACCGTCTTCCGCAGATGGACCGCCGGTAGACCGTACCGCGAAGCTGTACATCGGCGGGAAGCAGGCACGTCCCGATTCCGGCTACAGCCTGCCGGTGCACGATCGGCACGGTCGGGTCGTTGCAGAAGTAGGGCAGGGCAACCGCAAGGACGTGCGCAACGCCGTGGAAGCCGCGCACAAATCCGCATGGCCGAAGCAGACCGGCCACAACCGTGCCCAGGTCCTGTATTACCTCGCGGAGAATATGGCCGCACGCGCGGACGAGCTGTCGCAGCGACTCCGTCACTTCACGGAAAAGGATGCGGAAGCCGCCGATGAGGTGCAGCTGTCGATCGAGCGGCTTTTCTTCTACGCCGCGTACGCGGACAAGTGGGAGAGCCGTGTCCATCAGACGCCCTACCGCATGATCACGCTTGCCATGCGCGAGCCCGTCGGGGTGATCGGCGTGGCCTGTCCCGACGAACGCCCGCTGCTCGGCTTCATCTCGACCATCGCACCGGCGCTGGCACTCGGTAACTGCGTCATCGCCGTGCCGTCGGAGACGGCGCCGCTGCTCGCCACGGACTTCTACCAGATCGCCGACACGTCCGACCTGCCGGCGGGTGCACTCAACATCATTACCGGCCGACGCGCGGATCTCGTGCCCCACCTCGCTGCCCACGATGACGTCGCCGGTCTCTGGTACTTTCCGCTCGATGAGGGTGGTGGCGACGTGGAGCGGCGCGCGGCGGCAAACATGAAGCGCACATGGATCGCCGGCCCGCGCGACTGGATGGACCCGGTGCAGGGCGCAGGCGAGGAGTTCCTGCGGCACGCGACGGAAATCAAGAACGTCTGGGTGCCGTACGGCGAATGAGCGAGGCCGCCGTGGAAGGCGTGACCCGGCTGCGGGTGCGCTATGGTGAAACGGACCAGATGGGATTCGTGTATCACCCGAACTACCTGGTCTGGTGCGAGATCGGTCGCACCGAGCTGATGCGTGAGCTCGGCTTCGCGTACGCGGACATCGAGCGGCGCGGGATTCGCCTGGCAGTAGCGGAGGCGTCCCTCCGCTACGCGCGGGCCGCACTGTACGACGATCCGATTCGCGTGGTGACACGGATCAGCGCTGCGCAGTCGCGGACGGTGACGTTCGACTACGAAGTGCACCGCGAAAGCGTTGACGGTACCGAGCTCCTTGCCACGGCCCGGACGAAGTTGATAGCCATCGATGAGAGCGGCTCCACCCGGCGTCTGCCACCGGATCTGCTCGAAAGGTTCCGTGACTCTTCCATCGCTTCGTAGCATCTGCCTGCCGTGCATCGCCGTGCTCGTTGCGGCGTGCGCGCGACCCACTGTCGTCGCGCCGGAGCCGCTCGAAGCCGGCGGCTATGTTCAGCTCGACGAAGCAGGGATCTCCGCGCTCGGCGCGCTGCTCCGCATGGAGGACGCGCGCGTGCTGGACACCGCCCTGGTCGCGGCCCATCTCGCGTCGCCCATTGCCGAAGTGCGCGCTCGAGCGACGCTGGCTGCTGCTCGCACCGGGGATCGTGCTGCCACGCCACTGCTGCTGCGCGCGCTCGCGGACAGCACGCTCACCGTGCGCACGCGCGCTGCGTTCGCGCTCGGCGAGTTGGGCGATACGAGCCTGGTCGTTATACAGGGGCTCAGCGCTGTCGCCTTGCGCGACCGCGCATCGCCCGCAGCCGAAGCCATCGCCGCCATCGGCCGACTCGGGTCAGACGCCGGGCGGACGGCCGTGGATTCGATTCTGACCCGCACAGGCGGCGCCGCGAGCGTCCTGCACGAGACGCTGCTGGCCGCGTGGCGGCTGCCGCGCGACGCCGGAACGGTCCAGTCGGTCGCGCGCTGGACGTCCGACACCGATCCGGAGGTACGCTGGCGCGCCGCGTACGCCCTTGCCCGCAATCCCTCGCCGGACGCCATCGCGTCCCTGCTGTCCGTCGTGAACGATGCAGACCCGCGGGTCCGCTCGTACGCGGTGCGCGGCCTGAGAGTCGGTCAGGCCGACAGCGCCGGAGTGCGCGAGCGTGCGCTCGCGGTCCTGCTCGATGCAGCGCGGGATCCGTATCCGCATGTCCGCATCAATGCCATCAACCTGCTGGCAGGATACCGATCGAGCCAGCGCACGATTCCCGTGCTCGCACACGCCCTCGCCGACACCGTCGTCAACGTCGCAGTGGCGGCTGCACAGGCGCTGGCACAGTCCGATGACCGGGCGTCCACCGGCGCGCTGCGCGACGCGACCGCGCCCGATCGGCCCGATGGCCTCCGCAGTGCCGCCTTGCATGCATGGATGAGCGTGGATGGCGCTACGGCCGCGTCCGCCGCACTCCAGTGGGCCGACTCCAGCCGTTGGCTGCTGCGCATGCATGCGGCGCGGGCGCTCGGCCGTGCGCGTCCCGCCGAAGCCGCGCCGGCGCTGCGACAGCTTGCGCGCGACCAGCACCCTCTGGTTGCCGCCGAAGCGCTCGCAGCCGTCCGCTCGATCGCCGACTCCATTCCCGACGCCCGCCGCATCTTCATCGAGCAGCTCGGCGCGGCGCATCCCCTGGTGCGCGCGGCGGCCACACGTGGGCTGAGCGCTTCGGCCGGAGCGGCCGACCTCGACCTGCTGCTTCAGGCGTACGATCGCGCCCGCCAGGACTCCGTGCGCGATGCGGCCGTTGCGGCCGTCCAGGCGCTCGCGGGAGCCCGTCGCGCAGGCGTGCCGGTCGAGCGAACGTTCTTTCTGCGCTTCGGCGGCGGTGGCCCGCCGCGCGATGCTGTGGTTCACCGCCTGATCATGGACAGTATCGGCGAGCCGCCCGCGGCCTGGCGCGAGCCGGCTTCACCGATCCGCGTGCAGCCTGCTGCGTTCTATGAAGGAATCATTCGCACGTATGTCGCCCCGGTGCTGGCCGGCGCACCACCCGTCCGGGCCGTCATCGCAACGACACACGGCGACATCGTGCTCGAGCTCGCTTCCGCGGACGCGCCGCTCACAGTGCACAACTTCGTTTCGCTGATCGAACGCGGCTATTACACCGGCACGCGCTGGCACCGGGTCGTGCCGAATTTCGTGATCCAGGACGGTGACCCGCGCGGCGACGGCAGCGGCGGCCCCGGCTACGCGATTCGCGACGAGATCAACCCGCTTCGCTACATGCGAGGCACACTCGGCATGGCGCTGTCCGGTCCCGACACCGGCGGCAGCCAGTACTTCATCACCCATTCGCCGCAGCCGCACCTCGATGGCGGCTACACCGTGTTCGGCAGTGTCGTCGATGGCCTGGACGTGGTGGACCGCGTGGTGCAGGACGATCCGATTCTCTCGATGCGGGTCCTGCGATGACGACCCATCGCCTGGCCGCGGCCCTCGTCATCCTGTCCGCGTTCTGCGCACTGCCGCTCGAAGCGCAGACGGTGCCGTTCGGCAAGAACAAGATCCAGTACGAGAACTTCGACTGGCATGTGCTCGCCGGTGAGCATGTCGACGTATACTACTATCCGGAAGAAGAGGACGTCGCACAGCTCGCCCTCGCCTATGCGGAGGAGACGTACGCGTTCCTGGAAGAGAAATTCCAGCACCATCCCTTCCAGCGCATCCCGCTGATCGTCTACTCCTCCGATACCCACTTCGAGCAGACGAACATCCTCCCGATCAACATCCCGGAGGGTGTGCTCGGCTTCACGGAGTATCTGAAGCGACGCGTCGCGCTCCCGTTCCGGGGCGACTACGAGCAGTTCCGCAGCACGCTGCGCCACGAGCTCGTACACGCGTTCCAGCTGTCGAAGCTCACGGAGACATCACGGCTGCAGGGGCGCCAGCGGGGTGTGTCACCGCAGCGCATCCATCCCTGGTCCGAAGGGCTGGCGGAGTTCTGGTCGAGCGAGCAGACCACCGAAGATGACATGTACGTGCGCGATCTCGTCATCAGCGGTCGGCTGCCGACGATCCGCGAGTTCATGAACTCGTACACCTTCTTCTCGTATCCGCTCGGTGCGGAGCTGCACAAGTATCTGACCGGCCGCTTCGGCGACGGCTACATCGTGCGGATGTATGAGGAGTACTGGATGTACGACACGTTCGAGCAGGCACTCGCCGGCGTGCTCGGCGTGGACCTCGACCAGTTATCGCGCGAATGGCGGTACTCGCTCGAGCAGCGCTTCTTTCCCGGGTATGCGGAGCGGCCGCCACTCGACGTGGGCGCGACCACGCTCGTCGATGAAGGTGCGGGCAACTTCAAGCCCGTCCTGCACGCGTCCGGCAGTGACACTACGCTGTTCTATCTGTCGACGCGCTCCGGTTACACGAACGTGTACGCGCAGTCGCTGACAGGCCGGCCCTCCGTGCGCACCATCCTGGAAGGGGAGCGCAGCGCCGAGTTCGAGTCGTTTCACGCATACGAGTCCGCTTTCGACGTGAACGCTGATGGCATCATCGCCATCTCGTCGCGCTTCCTCGACCGCGATGCGCTGCTCATATGGGATCCCGAGGATCGTGAGGTGGTCGGCCGCTATCAGTGGCCCGATATCGTGGGCGTTCGGTCGCCGCGGTGGAGCCATGATGGCACGCGGATCGTATTCTCCGGCCTGACGACCGCGGGGTTCGCCGATCTGTTCGCCCTCGACTTCCGGACGCAGCGGCTGCAGCGTCTGACGGAAGACCGCTACCGCGACGAGGATCCGGAGTTCTCGCCGGACGGACGACACGTGGTGTTTGCCTCCGACCGGACCATCTTCGGCCCCGGCGGATCCACCAACCTCGTACTGCTCGACCTGGAGAGCGGTGCGATGCGATACCTGACGTGGGGCGACTGGAGCGACAGGGCACCGCGCTGGTCACCCGACGGCGAGTGGGTCGCGTTCAGTTCCGATCGCACGGGATCGTCGGATCTGTACATGGTGGACACCGATGGCAACGGCCGCCGCATCACTGCGCTGACGGGCGGCGCGTTCGATCCCGGCTGGTCGCCGGACGGTCGCAGCATCGCGTTCGCAGGATTCCAGGCATCATCGTTCCGCATCTACCGTCAGGCCGTGAGCGATGACGGCGAACGCATCGCCCTCGATCCCCGTGCCCGCACGCAGGACGGGAGCGCGCTGGCGGCGTGGGAATGGGCGGAGCTGGAGGCGCCGGTCGTCGCCCGGGCGGGTGCGAAGCCGTACAGCACGTGGGACAAGATGTCGCTCGACTTTGCTGCCGCGGATGCACTCTACGCCCCGGGTTACGCGGCCGCGCAGGGTGCGCAGTTCCTGATGTCGGACATGCTGGGCAATCACATCCTTTTCCTCGGTGTGTCTGCATTCCAGGCGAGTGACCTGTCGCAGCTCGTGGACAGCTTCAGCGGCAACGCGCTGTATCTCAACCTCTCGCACCGGCTCAACTACGGTGTGGGCGTGTTCCGTTACAAGGGCCTGTTTCGCGATGTGTCATGGGACATCTACGAGGACGCAGGGCTCGGCGGCTACTTCATCGCGAGCTACCCGCTGAGCCGCTACCGGCGCATCGAGCTGCAGCTGGGAGTGCAGAAGGGTGACCGCGTGGACGTCGAAGACGGGTTCGGTGAGGGCCCGCTCGGCAACGATACGCGGGAAGACCCGCGCGACCTGACGCGCAGCGGGCTGCTGGCGACGAACTATCTCTCGTACATCAAGGACAACACGCTGTGGCTGCCGACCGGCCCCATTGACGGCGAGCGGTTCAACCTGTCCGTCGGACTGGTATCGTGCTTCGTCTGCGATTCCCCGAGCCCGGTGACCGGGGAGTCCGTGCGTCGCAGCGCGTCGGCGGAGAACTATGCGGTGTCGCTCGACTACCGTCGCTATCTGCGCACATCGCTCTACTCGGCATATGGGTTCCGGATGTACGGCTTCTTCAGCGACGGTGCCATCCCCGGCCGCGCCGTCCTCGGCGGGACGCACCAGCTGCGCGGCTATCCGCGCTACTCGCTTGCGGGGTCGCGCGTCGTGCTCGTCAATCAGGAGTGGCGCTTCCCGATCCTGCACTCGCTCGCGTTCACGTTCCCGATCGGCACCCTCCGGCTTCCGGGCATACAGGGCGCATTCTTCGCCGACGCCGGCACGAGCTGGCTGGAGGAGCAGGAGCCCACCGGACTGTGGGGCAGCTATGGCACCGCGTTCCGCATGTCGCTCGGCGCGCCGCTCGTTCTGAGGCTGGACATCGGCCGCCGGTTCAAGAGCGGCGAGCTGCCGCCGGTGACGTTCGACGGCCGCGACTTCGATGACACGTTCGTCGGCTTCTTCTTCGGGTTCAACTTCTAATGCACCGAGGCCGCCCAATGCCGCCATACCCCTACGTTGACCCCGCATTCCGTCGCGTCTACCTTCCGCTGCTTGCCGCGGTGCTGGCGGGTTGCGCGACCGGCCTCGGGGCGGCTGCGGCGCCGGATCCGCAGGAGGAGGCGCGGCTCGAGTCGGCGACCGCGCCTGCGCAACGCGCGCAGATCACCTTCGACTGGAACCTGACGGA
This sequence comes from Longimicrobiales bacterium, assembly GCA_035461085.1. Classification (GTDB taxonomy): domain Bacteria; phylum Gemmatimonadota; class Gemmatimonadetes; order Longimicrobiales; family RSA9; genus SH-MAG3. Next base: position 32,718 of record DATHVW010000083.1, read on the forward strand.
TCGCGATGCCCGGTTCAGCGGACGGGGCGTGCTCCGGCTCGACAGCGGCCGGCGTGCGCGCGTGGATCTGTTCGGCCCGCGGGGGGAGACGCTCGCGGCCGCGATCGTGGAGGATGAATCCATGCGCGTGGTTCCGGAGGCGGCCGCTGCCATGCTGCCGCCACCGGCCATGCTCTGGGCGTCACTCGGCGTGTTCCGCCGTCCGGTCGATGCGCCGCTCACTGGAACGCGCCGATCCGATGACGGTATATCGCTCGAGTATTCGCGCGATCGCACGCAGTGGCTGTTCCGGTTCGAGAGCGATCGGCTTCGCGCTGCGGAATGGACGGACGGCTCCGGGCGCCGGACTGTCGAGCTGACCGGCATGACCGCCGGCTTTCCCGGTCAGGCCGTGTTCCGCGACTGGACCGAGTTCCGCGAGCTCACGCTCCGGGTCACCGACGTAGAGGAAAGAGCGGCTTTCGAGCCTGATGTCTGGATACTTCCGGGTGAGCGCTAGACTCGCCCCCATACTCGCGCTGAGCCTGCTGTGCGGCGCGTGCAATTACGGGCTGCAGGGCGGCGGCGGATTTCCAGCGGAGATCCGCACCGTCTACATTGCGCCGCTCGGTAATCAGACCATGCAGTTCGATCTCGGCGATGAGATCTTCAGCGCCATGCGCGAGCAGCTGCCGCGCGCGTTGGGCCTCAGCCTGGCCGGCGAGCGGAGTGCGGACGCAGTGGTGCGCGGCACGGTGACGCGTTACGAGGATGCCGCGCAGAACTATCGTCCCGGTGAGCCCGGCACGGTCAATGTACTGCAGCACCAGGTCCAGATCACGATATCGATCCAGATCATCGACGTACAGAAGAGCGAGATCATCTACGAACAGACGGCCGTGAGCGGCCGCGGCGTGTACCGCCCGGACACGCAGTCCGCCGACATCGCCCGAGCCGAGGCGATCGAGGTTCTCATCCAGCAGATCGTTAATGGTGCACAATCGCAGTGGTAGGCGGTGGACCGGCCGGCTGGCCGGTCTGCTCGCCCTGGGTCTGCTCCTCGGGTCGACGGCCGCAGAGGGCGGGATCCGGACGGAGCATTTCTTCCTCACGATCATCGCCATCCTCATCGGGGCAAAGCTGCTCGGCGAGGTGGCCGAGCGGATCGGCCAGCCCGCGGTGCTCGGGGAGCTCGTGGCCGGTGTCCTCATCGGGCCCTCCGTTCTGGCTCTGCTGCCGACGGCCGGCCCGATCAGCGAGGTCGTGCACCTGCTCGCCGAGATCGGCGTTGCCGTTCTCCTGTTCGAGATCGGGCTCGAGACCGATCTGAAGGAGATGTTCCGCGTCGGCGGTTCGGCCACGGTGGTCGCGCTCGTCGGCGTGGCCGCTCCGTTCCTGCTCGGCTTCGCGTTCTGGTACTTCGTGCAGCCGGACATCGGGGCCGCGACTGCGGGCATCTCTCCAATGCTGGTGGCCGTGTTCGTGGGCGCCACTCTCACGGCGACCTCGGTCGGTATCACGGCACGGGTGCTGACCGACCTGCGTCGCGTGCACACGCGCGAGGCGCGCGTCGTCATTGGCGCGGCCGTGGTCGATGACGTCCTCGGTCTCGTCATACTCGCGATTGTAAGCGGCCTCGCCGCCGGTGCGGCGCTCACCGTGTTCGGCATTGCGATGAAGTTCGTCATCGCGGCCGGGTTCCTCGTCGCCGCAGTGATCCTCGGCAATGTGATTGCGCCGCGCATCTTCGGGTTCGTTGACTCGATGCGCGTGCGGGGCGTGTTGCTGGTGGTGGCGTTCTCCTTCGCGCTGCTCTTCGCCGCGCTGGCCGGTCTCGCCGGCTCGGCCATGATCATCGGCAGCTTCGCAGCCGGCATCGTGCTGAGCTCCACGAACCAGTTCGACATGATCGAGGAGCGCATCGCGCCCGTCGCCGATATCTTCACACCGATCTTCTTCGTCTCGGTCGGCGCCGGCGTGAACGTCAATCTGTTCCTGCCGTGGACGAGCACGTTCGACGGCGGCGTACTGCTCGTCGGCGGCGCTCTGCTCGTGATCGCGATTGTCGGCAAGGTCGTCAGCGGTTACGCCGTCGGCTGGGGCCGCAATCCGCTCAATCACCTCGCCATTGGCGTCGGCATGATCCCGCGCGGCGAGGTGGGACTGATTTTCGCCCACCTGGGTCTCACGAACGGCATCCTTTCGCCCGAGGTCTACAGTGCCATTCTCATCATGGTGATCTTCACGACGTTCCTGGCGCCGCCGCTGCTCAAGCCGATCTTCGCGCGCATGGATGCACCGCCGGTTGATGGACCGATAAGCACGCCGGGCCCGCATGCGCACGGCCATCCGACCAGCGTGACGCCGTGACGCTGCGACTCGCTTCGCGGGGCAGCACCCTCGCGCTCTGGCAGGCTCACCACATTCAGGCGCTGCTGCGCCGGCTGCATCCCGAAATCGATGTCGGCATCGAGGTACTGCACACGACCGGTGATCGCATCACTGACGTGCCACTCGCGATGATCGGTGACCGCGGGCTCTTCACGAAGGAGGTCGACGCCGCCCTGCTCGATGGCCGTGCACACGTCGCCGTCCATTCCTACAAGGACGTGCCCACACGGCTGCCCGACGGCCTGGCGCTCGCCGCCGTCCTCGAGCGCGAGGACCCGCGCGATGCATTCCTGCCTGCGCCCGGCCGCCCCCGAAGTCTGGCTGAGCTGGAGCCGGGCGCGCGGGTCGGCACCAGCTCGCTCCGCCGGCGTGCACTCCTCCTGGCGGCGAGACCGGACCTCGTGGTGGACGACCTGCGGGGTAACCTCGACTCGCGCCTGCAGAAGCTGGAGCAGGGTCAATACGACGCCATCATCCTCGCCCTCGCCGGTGTGCGCCGGTTCGGCCGCGAAGACCGCGTCGGCGAGCTGCTCGATCCGCCGCACTGGCTGCCGGCCGCAGGACAGGGCGCACTGGCTCTGGTGGCGCGCGCCGATGACCACGATACGCGCGCGCGACTCCAGCCCCTGAACCATGACGCGACCCGCGCCGCCACCGATGCGGAGCGGACCTTTCTCTCCCGTCTCGAAGGCGGCTGTCAGATTCCGATCGGCGCACTCGGTACGGTCAGCGGCCCGGGCATCACACTGCACGGGCTCGTGGCGTCGCTCGACGGCACGACCATCATCCGCGGCCAGACCACCGGATCGGCAGCCGACGCACGCGCCGCTGGCGAGGACCTCGCAGCGCAGCTGATCGGACGCGGTGCGCAGGATGTCCTGCAGACCATCCGGGCCGCGAACACCGACGTGCCGCGTCCGCCCGCTCCATGAGCAATGCCATCGATCCTGCGGCGCGGATACTCCGGAGGGAACAACTCCTGGAAAAGTTCGGACGGCCGCGCTCGGAGCGCGTCGTCTTCACGAACGGCTGCTTCGACATCCTGCACCGGGGGCACGTCACGTATCTCACGCAGGCGCGTGCCCTCGGCGACCGCCTCATTGTCGGCGTGAACACGGATGCCTCCGTGCGCCGGCTCAAGGGTGAGGGACGGCCCGTCGTGCAGCAGGACGACCGGGCCTATGTGCTGGCGGCGCTCGCCTGTGTCGACGCCGTGACGATGTTCGACGAGGACACGCCCGCCGAGCTCATCGAGGCGCTCCTGCCGGACGTGCTCGTCAAGGGCGGCGACTACACTCCCGGTCAGGTGGTGGGCCGCGATGTGGTCGAGAGCCACGGCGGAACACTGGTCCTGATTCCGTTCGTGACCGGCCGCTCCACGACCGACATTCTTCATCGCATTCAGCACGGGAACCATGAATCCACCTGAGCACACGCCGCGCGCTGGTCGCACGAACGAACAGCTGCGCGACATCCGCATCGAGCGCGGTGCCGCACCCTATGCCGAAGGGTCCTGTCTCATCTCCACCGGCATGACCAGGGTGCTCTGCACGGCGAGCGTGCAGCACAACGTGCCCGACTGGCGGCGCGGCTCCGGGCTCGGGTGGGTGACGGCGGAATACGCCATGCTGCCGCGCGCGACGCACACGCGCAGCGGCCGCGAGCGCGGCAAGATCGGCGGTCGCACGCAGGAGATCCAGCGACTCATCGGTCGCGCCCTGCGGGCGTCCATCGATCTCGCCGCACTCGGTGAGCGCAGCATCCTGATCGACTGCGACGTGCTCGTGGCCGATGGCGGCACGCGTACCGCCGCCATCACCGGCGCCGCGATCGCGCTGCACGACGCGTGTGAGTGGATCGTGAAGCAGGGGCTGCTCGACTCGACGCCCATCCGTGAGCTCGTGGCCGCGACCAGTGTCGGCATCATCGGCGGCGAGCCACGCCTGGACCTCGATTACCTGGAGGACGTGCGTGCCGACGTGGACATGAACCTCGTCGCACTCGAGTCCGGTCGCCTCGTCGAGGTGCAGGGAACCGCGGAGAACCAGAGCTTCAGTCCCGACGAGCTGCAGTCGCTCTTGCGCATCGGCCTCGACGGCATCAGTCAGCTTCTGCAGCTGCAGCACGCTGCGCTCGCAGACTGACCGTGCAGCGCGCACCGCGCCCGCGCCTCATCCTGGCGAGCCGCAGCCGCGACAAGGCGGGCGAGATCCGCGAGATACTCGAACCCGTTCTCCATGCCGATATCGTCACGCTCGATGATGCCGGCATCCAGGAGGACGTCGCCGAAGAGAACATCGAGATCCACGAGACCTTTCTCGCCAACGCGCACGCCAAGGCCGAGTGGTTCATGCGCATCACCGGTCAGCCGACTCTTGCCGACGATTCCGGAATCAGCGTGCATGCACTCGGTGGTGCTCCCGGTGTCCGCTCCCGTCGCTTCGCCGGCACACCCGGACTCTCCGGCGTCGCCCAGGATCGCGCGAACAACGAGCGACTTATCCGCGAGCTGCGCGATACGCCCGACCAGCTTCGCACCGCCCACTACACCTGCGCGGCCGTTCTGCATCTCCCGGACGGCCGCCGCTTCAGTGCGATCGGCACGTGCGCGGGACGCATTCTTCATCAGCCGCAGGGAACCGCCGGCTTCGGGTACGACCCCCTGTTCTTCGTGCCTGCTCTGGGGCATTCGTTCGGCGAGGCGACCCGCGAACAGAAACACCGTCACAGCCACAGGGCGCGGGCGTTCCGTGCCCTCGCCGGAGCGGTTCCCGCCCGCGCTCTGACCGGCGAGTGAACCGCGTGCGGACCGGCAACTGAACCGCGTGCGGACCGGCGACCGAACACCGGCGCGCGACGCTCGCGTGTCCTTGACCCGGTCCTCCTTTTCCGCTAAAATGTCCTGCTCCCACGGGGCGTGGCGCAGCTTGGTAGCGCGCCTGCTTTGGGAGCAGGAGGTCCTCGGTTCAAATCCGAGCGCCCCGATTGTCGGATTCTGCGCCCGTAGCTCAGTTGGACAGA
>DATHVW010000084.1:0-2332 GCA_035461085.1 Longimicrobiales bacterium
CCGAGCTGATCAGGCCTTCCCGTACGAGAAGGTCGCCGATCCGGTCGGAGGCTGCTGTCGTCGCAGTCGTAGCCATAATCCTCGGAAAGCCGTCATGGGACCACTCGGACGGCCGGAACGAGTGGAGACTCAACAAGTTAACGGATTTTTTACAGCCCGGTCAAGGAAAACGATGCGCCGCTGCGACACCCTCCGCGGTCACGGTCGCAGCACCAGCGCGTCCTTCAGCCTGACCAGCATGGCGGGCCCCACACCCGCCACTTCATCGACCTGTTCCCAGCTCCCGAACCGGCCCAGCGAGTCGCGCCGCGCGATCAGCTTGGCGGCCAGCACCGGACCCACCCCACGAACTTTTTGCAGGTCGCCCGAACTAATTTGATTGATGTCGAGTGTCCCTTTCTGCACCCCCGCGGACACCGCACCAGCAGCCGTATTCAAGGGCGTCAGCCCTGTATTCCCCGTCACATTCCGACGTACCGGACCGGCCGGAAGCGTCAACCGGCCGGCCAGCGTAGTCGCAAGCGACGGGCCTATTCCGGCCACGCGCGTCAGGTCCTCGACCGTCATGAACGGAGCCCGCTCCCGCTCCTCGATGATACGCGCCGCCAGTGACGGTCCGACGCCGGGAAGTCGGTCCAGCTCCGCCGCCGTCGCCCTGTTCGGATCGATCCGCGCCGCCGGCCGCGAATCCGCCTCCGGATCCGCCCTGCCCGCACGACTGGCCTCCTCCAGCGCCGCCACATCGACAGCCGGCACTTCCTCCAGCAGCGGCCGCGGCCGCTCCAGCCACCGCCCCGCACTGGTGACGACCAGCAGCCCCGCGATGATGCCCAGCGCCCGGCGCTCGTCAGTGGAGAGGGTCATGAAGCAGGCGAAATGCCGCCCTCAAAGCGACACGGTTTTCCCACGCCCGCGCGCGCGCGCGTGCGCGTGCCCGGAAGGATGCCTGGCCGTCGAGAGTATGAGCGTGAGCGAGCAGGAGCAGGCTGCCCCAAAACCCCCACGCCCGCGCCCGCGCGCGTGCGCGCGCCCGGACGGTTCCCCCTGTGCGTCGCTCCAATCGAGGCTCTCCGCGCCAGCACAACCTGCCTGCCTCGTGATGCGCAAGCTTCGGTGCCTGATTCGAGCGCCGACGGGCACGCGCGCGCGCACGCACGCGGGCGGGGGTTTTTAATCCTGCGGGACGGCCTCCTGCTTAGCGGCGGCCGTCCCCTACCCCCCGTTGTAAATAAGCGCCGTAAGCACTTTCCCGACGGCTTCCAGGCCTTGCGGTGAGGTGTTCTCGACGACGTCGCCGTGAGTGTGCCAGTGATCGTAGTCGAAATCGATGATGTTGATGGTGCGGATGCCGGCTTCGTTGAGCGGGATGTGGTCGTCGGTGATGCGGATTCCTTCCGTGCGCGGGAACATGCTGCCGAGGCCGATCTGCTCGGCGACGCTCCAGACGCGATCGACCACTTCGGGGGCGAGCTCCGCAGAGTTGCCCTCGATGGGATAGCGCGGGTCGCGGTCGCCGACCATGTCGAGCAGGATGCCATAGAGCGGACGGTAGTTCTGCGGCTGGTGAGCCGCGAAGTATTTCGCGCCGAGATACATGTCCCGCTCGCCGGGACCATAGTCCTCGCCGTCCACCAACAGTATGTCCACGCCGATCGGCGGAGAATGGCTGGACAGGACGCTCGCCAGCTCGAGCAGGACAGCCGTGCCGCTGGCGCCGTCGTTCGCGCCGGCGATCGGCTCGCGCTGCCGGACGCTGTCCATGTCGGCCGTCGGCCGCGTGTCCCAGTGCGCGACCAGCAGGATCCGGTCGCGCGCGCCGGCATTGAAGCGCGCGAACAGGTTCGACATGCGGAGCGCGCGCCCCTCACTGTCCGTGTGATCGAACGACTGCGTGAACACGCTGTCCGCGCGCTCCGCGAGATGGCGCGTCATCCACGCGAGCTGCGCGGCGTGACCCGCCTTGCCAGCGACGCGCGGCCCGAACTCGACCTGGCGGCGCAGCAGGTTGTGCGCGTTGCGGCCGGAGAACGGCGGGACGTGCGACGTATCGATCGCGGCGATGGAGTATGCCGATGTCTTTCGCGAGTCGCCCGGACACGCGATCGCGGCGATCAGCGTGAGTCCGGCGATGCCGAGCATGGCGGCGCGCATCAGCGGAACCGGTCCGGCAGCCGGCCGGCATCCACGTTGAAGCGGCCGTAGAAGCCGAGCTGGAACTGACTCGACGTGTTGCGTGTGCCGACATGGTTCTGCCGGGCGACGTAGTTCCCCTGCATGCCCACGGTGATCTCCCTGATCCTGGATTCGACGAAGAGGTTCGCGCTGCGCGTGC
>DATHVW010000085.1:0-2666 GCA_035461085.1 Longimicrobiales bacterium
CTGCATCGCGCACCAGCACCAGCTCGCTTCGATTGCCCCAGGAATGATCCGTGGCAACCAGATCCGACACGGGACGGTATACCCTCTCCGCCGTACTCAGCATGCAGACGACTCCATCTTCGATTGAAACGAACCGGAAGAATCACGGTTCCGGCCACAATGAGCAGTGTTTCGTGGCGGCTCCTTGAAGCATGGCGCGTGCACAATGACGCCAGCCGTTTCGGATGGGGCGTAAGTCGCTGCGGGAGTACACTATACGGCGTTGGCGGGGATGGATGAAAACGGGTTCGGGCGTGGCACTGTGGCGATAGTTGTGGGGTGTCCCCCACAGATATCGAGGGACAGTGCAGCAGGTCGGCGGTGGCTAGAGCGTGGGCGCCGGCGGCAGATCGAGACGGAAGGAGAAGCGCGTGCCCCATCCCTCGCTCGACTCCAGCTCCAGTTCCGAACCCATCGCGGAGACGAGACGGCGGCAGATGGCGAGGCCCAGACCGGTGCCGGAGAAGGCGTAGCCGGTCTGACGGTTGGGAACGCGGCGGAACGGCTGGTAGAGCGTTTCGAGCGCGTCGGGCGCGATGCCCGGACCGGAGTCCCTGACGGAGAATTCGACGACGTTGCCTTCGACGGCTGCGGCGGAGACCTCGACGGTGCCTTCGTTCGTGAACTTGAGCGCGTTGGTGGTGAGGTTCAGCAGAACGCGGCTCAGTGCGATCGGGTGGCCGAGTCGATTGGCGGACGAGAGCCGCTCGATGCGCAGGGTCAGTCCCTTCTCCTCGGCCGTGGGCGTCACCAGGTCGCGGACGGAGGAGAGCATTTCGTTCACGGAGAACGACTGCGGTGTGGCGTTGGCGAGGTGCTTGCCGCCACGCGCGACCTCGATCATGTCGCTCGCCATGCCGACCAGCCCCAGGGCCGCGCTGTAGATGATGCCCACCTGCCGCTTCTGGACATCGTTCAGGCTGCCGCTCTGTCCGCGGTGCAGGATCTCGGACAGGAACAGGATCGACGTGAGCGGAGAGCGCATGTCGTGCGCGACTTCGACGACCAGCCCGAGTCCGCCGCGGTCGGCCAGCTCCGCAGCGAACGACTGCTCGAGCACGGGCTGACACGCGGCGCGCGCGGCCTCGAGTCGCTCCAGCGTCTCGAGCATCTCGCCCGAAGGCGGCGGGTCGTCCGCCCACGACTTCAGGATGTCGGCGCGCAGCAGGTCCACGATGCGCCGACGCAGCACGAGCGTGGCGCCGTGCTCGTCGTCATCGGCCGCAGGAACGATGCGTGAGGGCTGCAGGATCCAGACGAGGTGTCGGGCGAGATCCGGCTCGCCGAGCATCGCGAGCTCGACGGGCGGCGCAGCCATCAGGCGCGACGCCGCTTCACGAAGATGCGGCCCTGCCAGCCGTCCCACGGCCTGCAGGGCCTGAGATGGATCAATGACGGACGATGATTTACGCGGGGGTTCCGGAACCACGCACTTACTTGCTCGTGATGATCGTGTCGCGCTGGAGTCCATGCTTCTCCATGAGCCGGTAGAGAGTGGTCCGGTCCACACCGGCGATGCGCGCGGCCTTGGACATGTTCCCACCGGCCCGGCCGACGAGCCAGGTCAGATACCCGAGCTCGAAGTGCATCAGGACTTTTTCTCTCACTCCATGATAGCTCTCTTCGCCCATGTCGTCCATGTCGATGATGCCCGCCGACCGCGCCGCCGGCGCCGGACCGCCGCCGCTCAGGTCGGGGAGGTCCTCGACGCCGATCTGCGCGCCGGGCTCCAGCAGCACCACCGAGTGCTCGATCACGTTCTGCAGCTCGCGCACGTTGCCCGCCCAGGACCGCGCCTGGAGCGACTCGATTGCGCCGCTCGTGAACGCCGGCTCCGGGGCACCGTTCTCCCGGTGCTGCGCCCAGTAGAGGGTCAGGAAGTGCTGCGCCAGAACGGGTATGTCGGACGGCCGCTCGCGCAGCGGGGGGATGTGGATCGGCACGACGCACAGGCGGTAGTAGAGATCCTGCCGCATCACGTCGTCGCTGCCGCCGCTCCGCAGGTTGCGGTTCGTGGCCGCGATGAAGCGGACGTTCACCACGGCGTCCGTCGTCGTGCTGCCCAGGCGTCGGACCACGCCGTCCTGGATGACGCGCAGGAGCTTGGCCTGCAACGGGGCCGGCATCTCCGTGATCTCGTCCAGGAACAGCGTCCCGCCGTTGGCCACCTCGAGCAGGCCGGCCTTGTCCTTCACGGCGCCCGTGAACGCGCCCTGCACGTGGCCGAACATCTCCGTTTCGAGCAGCGCCTCCGGTAGCGCTGCGCAGTTGACCGCCACCAGCTGCCGGCTGCTGCGCCGGCTGTGATGATGGATGAACTGCGCGATCTGTTCCTTGCCCGTGCCGCTCTCGCCCGAGATGAAGACCGATGCATCGGACGCGGCGACCTTGCGCGCCAGCGCAACCACCCGCTGGAACGCCACGGAGTTGCCGAGCAGCGTGACCTTCTCGCTGTGCCCGTGCTTCTTCTCGAGCGTGCTCTCCAGCGCCTTCGACTCCCGGCCCACCAGCACCGCGTGCGCGGCACGGCCGATCAGGATCTGAAGGTGGCTGGCAGCGAACGGCTTCGGCAGGTAGTCCCAGGCCCCCGCGCGCAGCGCAGCAATGCTCGACTCGACGCTCGGGTT
>DATHVW010000086.1:0-3372 GCA_035461085.1 Longimicrobiales bacterium
CACCGATGGGTGGTCCCAGAAGAAGTTCTGGAATCAGATAGCTGATCTTGTCACGTGGTGGCCAGCCATTGTCCTTGAGGCGCGCCGTGTTGACCCCGGGACCGGATTCCTAATCCCGGTAAAAGGTAGGGTGCTCAAACAAATCTACCCTCTGCCGTGAGCCACGTATTTGCCGCATAACTTCAGGATGCAGCTGAAGAGCAGGTCATGCAGTCGCAAGGACGCTGGCAATAACTCGTATAGCAGTCCAGATGACGCGGGTGCTGGTGAGGCTCGCAGCTGATCCCTATCGAGTTATGCGCATATCGCTTCTGACAACTCCCTTGGTGCTTCGATCGGTCGGGCATGCATGCTCTGCGGTAAACTCACGTTAGCATTCCTCGTGCTGCTTGGCTGCAGCGGAGGTACCGGTGCTGACGAGGATCCGCCACGTCGGTGGGTGGACGAAGCACGGCCGATACCCGGGGTCGATTCAGCGCAAGGCTACACGACCACAGAGAATTCGGGCGGATGCCTTGCGGCCGATGGCACTCAAGTCACTGGAGCGAGCGTCGGTTGTTCGGCTTCGTGAATCGGCGGCAGACGTTCGCATGCGTTGCACGGTCGCCGCGGACAGCAGTTCGGCACCGCATCCTCGAAACCGGTCACACCGATTCCATGAACACAGACTTCCACCGGAGGAAACTGAATGCGCGCACTGCTGTCGTGGGACGTGGATCCCGCAGACCCGGATTTCCAGCGGATCATCTTCGACCTCGCCGCGGCCCTGCCGCCGGACAGGACGCACAGGCTGACGACCTGGACGGCGATGATCGACCCGATCACGGCGGGCGGTTTCAGGACGCTCGCGAAGAGCCTCGACACGCTCGCGAATCACTACCAGGATCGCCTCTTCCTCGTGCTCGGGCTGCATCCCGCCGGCGCGACGATCTGGGGCCGGTGGCGCGCACCCGGATCCGTGCTCCTGGCCAGTGATGACACGCTCGGCTTCGGACCCGGTCCCGGCATTCCGGAGGATGGATGATGCGCAACCACTGGCGATACCTGCTTCTGCTGGCCGCGTTCCCGGCCGCAACCGCCGCGCAGGAGACGGCGCGACGCCCCGACTCCTTCTTTCTCGAGCGTTCCAGCATCTTCTACCGTTTCCCGGGCGACGACCTGGCATTCGAGGGGCAGATCGCGCCGCATCTGTTCTTCTACCGGTCGGATCCGTGGGGCGACGAAGGCGATGTGTTCCTAAAACCGGTGTGGTCGTGGGCGACATCGCTGACACCGATGGTCAGGCTGCGCATGATGTCCACGCTGTCGCATCCGGTGCGAACACCGTCCTACATGCCGCGCCCGTTGCTCGACTGGCAGCTCTTCCGCGCGAGTGTCATCGACACGATATGGGCCGACCGACAGCTTGCGGAAGTGCCGCTCCGCCTCTGGGGCCTCACGTTCACGCCGTGGGCGCACCATTCCAACGGTCAGGACGGCTGCCTCTTCGAGCATCAGGTGCGCCCGCCGGGATCGGAAGAGTGCACGGGTGAGCTGCCGCCGGATGATACGCTCGCGACGAACAAGATCGATGGCAGCTTCTCCACCAACTTCATTCGACTCGCTGTCGGCTACGCTTGGTTCGCGGCGCCGGACACAGCCGCGGATGCGCTCGTCGGTGCGGACCGCTGCACGTACGAGCTCGGCGTGGAATATCACCCGATCGGGTACCTGGTGGGCGGCATCTCCGAGGAACAGGCCGCGTACTACGCGCGCACCCAGGCCACGTTCGGCATGGAGTGGGGCAGGTCGCTTCACGGTCAGCTGCTCGTGGGTGCAGATGTCCGCTGGCTGAATCGTCCAGCTCCGCGCGTCAGCAACTGGGCGTATTCGGGTGAAGTAAACTACATGCCGAAATTCCTCTCCGGCTGGGGCGCCTTCATGCGCTACTACTCCGGCATGGACTATTACAACCTCGGGTTCCTCGAGGAGATCAGCTATCTTCAAGTGGGCTTCGTGTGGGATCTCGGTGCCACACCGCGCTTCGTGCAGCGGTCGGTCGTGAACACCGCACAGCCGCCGCCGCCCTACAAACGAAATGCGCTGCTCGACCGGATCCTGCCCGCCGTGTTCGACAAGGTGTGCAGCAAGCTCCACTGAGCATCACGCCGCGCTGACGAGTCGACTCACTGCGTGCGTCCACCTGGAGTGATCACCATGAACCTTTCGAACGCTCTGGTTCTCGCGTTCGTCGTCCTGCTGCCGCTCATCCCGGCGTACGTCCTGTATCGGTTCCTCCTCTAGTGCTCGTTCTGGCTGTGCTGCTCCGCAATAGCTAACCTCGGCGTCCGAGGTTCATTCTCCGTCACGCTCACTGCCTCGCCGCATTCGCTGCGAGCGGCATAACTTAGTGGTGAAGCTGACACGCAGATCAGTTGATGGGCAGCAGCTCGTGAAAACTCGTATCGCAGTCAGATGTGAAGCTGCTGGCCAGGCGTGCAGCTTACCTTGGAGAGTTAGACTTCCGCCGGGTGACTCGCCTATGCCCGTCAACTGGGGAACGACATTGGCTAAACGCACTGTGACGGTCGGAAGAGTCATTCACAGTGTGCAGCCTACGCGAGTCATCCCTGATAGCGCAGAGATCGTTGGAGCCCACAAGATCAACGTCGACTCGCGGGCCCGCGTGTAGCTACTGGTTACGTCACAGAATTCAGCTGAGCTATTGGCCGGAATGAGCGTTGACTAGTGTCGCTGGTTTAGAAGTATAGAGGTGGGCGCGTGCTGTCTGCGCCCATCGTCACGCGTAGTATCATAGCCAGCGCCGCGGCCGGAATTCCGGTGATTCAATACAGGAGCAGCTTCCCGTGTCGCATACGCCAGAGAGTGTGAGCATAGTTCGGCAACCGCTTCCCAACCGATATCATGTCCTCGCCATTGTGGCCTTGTTCGCGGTCTCGGGCTGTACCGAGCCTACGAGCCCGAACTCATTTCCTATGCGGTTCGTGCTGACGACAATCGACGGCGCATCCCTGCCTCGCAATTATGGGGGCGGGGGGTCTACCGAATACTTTGCCGTGGGTGGCTCGATCACGCTGAATCGCAATGGCACGTATATCGATTCGTTGACCACGCTATACTCTTACAACGGCACCACATCGTCCCACCGGTTTTTCGGTGAATGGGAAATCACAGACTACCGCTCTCTGATTCTTGAACACCCACAGCGATCGCGCGCCACGTGGCGAGGCGATATGCTGGAGGTTGTGTATGGGGTCCTAAGTGAGCAGACCTGGGTGTATCAATTGGACCAGAACCCCTAAGGTTCCGGCCCAATATGGCGACGCACGGGCGTCGGTAGATGAAGTCTAACTTAGCGGTGAAGCTGACCGG
>DATHVW010000087.1:0-1680 GCA_035461085.1 Longimicrobiales bacterium
AGGCCGTGGTAGCGTTCCAGCTTTTCGTTGATTTTTTCCTCCGACACCTGGGTGTCGAAGATGTAGACGACCTCATAGCTCTTCACGCGCTCTCCTCTGGTCATGGTCGGCCCGGTGTCCCGGGCAGGAGTCAGCCGATAACAGTAACCCTCCACACCGCCCTCCGGCCAGCCCTCAGCGGCTTCACCCCCCGGTCCCGGGCTCGCGGCCGTCAGACGTTGAAGCGGGACGGTGGGAGAGTGCACAATCCGGCGGGCTCCGCATGAATGCGCCGTTTCTCGACTGCACCGGCCCGCTCCCCGTAGCGCAGGAAGGTGGCCCGGAGCTGTCCGTGGCGGCGGTCATGACTAGCGGTCGTCCACCTCAAGGGCGGGCGTGGAGGGCGCGCCGGTGCGGAGCGCGGTCGCATGCGAATCGGCCTCGGCTCCCCGAAACCGCAGGCTGTCCCCCTCCTGTGCGACGATCACGAGGATGTGGCCAAGATGACCGTGCCGAGCATTGTCTCCGTAATCCCGGCAGCCGCGTCCGACTCCAGACGTCGAGCACGGTCGCGGAGCCGAGGCGGCCGGCGCGCGCGGTAGCCCGCCCGCGCGACCTGGCTGCCGAACCCCTCCTTCTCCGACATTTCGAACTCGTACTCGCCGCCCAAGGCGGTCACGATGGTGGTGTCCCCGTCCTCGCTCAGCCACGCGCCGACCAGGCCGGGCAGCTCGATGGCGTCATCCTTTGTCACGAACGGTGCGACGGAAACGGGCACGCACGAACCAGTGGTATCGCATAGGGGCTCCGGTGAGAGGTACGCCGAGACCGCGACGCCACGAGGAAGGCGGCGCGGTCTCGATCCGGCGTCAACCGGCTCTCAATCGCGCCCCGTCGTCCCGCCCGCCAGCCGCTCCGCGATCTCGAAGGAGCGCGCCGGGTGGAGCAGCATGATGCGCTTCCCCTCCCCTACGGTCCGCTCCTCGGCACCCGAGAGGATCGCCTCGCGCAGTTGCGCCGTGGTGAGGGCGGGGAACACCGCCAGCAGCTTGCCGGCCAGGTTGACGATCTGCGGCGCGGCCATGCTGGTGCCGCTCAGCCGACTCCGCTCGCCGCCCGGCAGGAAGCTCTCGACCTCGTAGCCGTTGGCGTAGATCTCGGCCTTGCCGTAACTGGTGAACGCCGCCTCGTCACCGCCGCGGTCCACGGCCGCCGCGGTGATCAGGTTGGGCAGGTCGAAGGAGCCCGGCGCGGAGTCCGTGAAGCGGTTGTCCTCGTCGGCGTTGCCGGCGGCGGCCACGAACAGGATTTCGGGCGCGGACTGGAAGGCCTCGCGCAGTGCGTTCGCGCCGATGTCGTAGAAGCGGCGCGCGAGCGCCTTCCGCTCCTCGGGGGTGCCACCGGCGTTGTGCAGCTCGAGCGCGCGCTCCTCGTGCTCGGGCGCGAAGCGCCAGCTCATGTTGACCACGCGCACGCCGTGCGTGCGGAAGTAGTCGACGTACTCCCGGATTGACTTGGCCCATGCGCGTGCCAGCTCCTCGGTGGGAAGCTCGGGGATGACGCGGTAGTCGAAGGTCAGGCGCGCCACCAGCACGCGGGCCGCGGGATTCCCGGCCGCGGCGATGCCGGCCACGTGCGTGCCGTGCGCGTAGTTGCTGTACTGCCCGAGCGCCTCGAAGAAGGGCGTGTACTGTTCGCGCG
>DATHVW010000088.1:0-4248 GCA_035461085.1 Longimicrobiales bacterium
CCCGGGATGGCCTCCACCTCCTGCATGATGCGCCGGTGCGTCGCGAGCACGGCCTCCGGCTCGGATACCTCGGCCTGAGGGATGGAGAGCCGGAACGAAAGGACACTCGCGGGTCGCTCGAAGCCCGGGTCCACGCTGCGCAGCGCCTGCGCGCTGCGCACGAGCAGGCCGGACCCGGCCAGGAGGACGAGCGCGAGCGCGAGCTGCGCCACGACGAGCGTGTTCCGCGCGCGGTGCCGTTCGCGGCCGGTGCTGCCGCCGCGACCGCCGTCGCGCAGCCCGGCCGTGATGGCCTCGCCGCCGTGTCGCAGCACCGGTACGAGGCCGAGCACGGCACCGACCAGAACGGACAGGCCGAATGCGACGGCCAGCACGGTGCCGTCGATGGCGATGTCCTGCAGCCGCGGCAGCTGCTCGGGGCCTACTGCCTTCAGCAAGCGCACGGCCGCCGCGGCCATTCCGAGACCGAGCACGCCGCCGATCAGCGCCAGCGCAAGGCTCTCCGCGAAAAACTCGCGCGCGATACGCGCGCGACTCGCTCCGAGAGCGGTTCTCACGGCTACCTCGCGGTAGCGACCCTCGGCACGGACCAGGAACAGGTTCGCCACGTTCGCGCCGGCGACGAGGAGCACGATGCCGACCGTGCCGAGCAGCATCCAGAGCACTTTGCCGACGTCGCCGATCACCTCGGCGGACAGGGGCCGCACATCCGGCGCGAAGCGCGCTTCCGTGAGCATCTGCAGCGTCATGCCGCGCGGGAACCGTTCGGCGGCGATCGGAATGAGACGCGCCAGGTCCGCGTTCGCCTGCGCGGTCGTTACACCGGGCTTCAGCCGGCCGAGTCCCTGATAGCTGAAGTTGCCGAGAATCACCTCGGCGGGATCGAACTGAAGCGGCAGGTAGATCGACGCGTCCTGGTCGAGCAGCCTGAACCCTCGAGGCAGCACGCCCACGATCTCCCGCGGCTCGCCGTTGACCGTGATCGTGCGACCGACCGCGGCCGGGTCCGCTCCCAGCCGCGTCTGCCAGTAGCCCCAGCTCAACACCGCGGTCAATGCGGCACCCGCAGCGTCGTCCTCGCGCGTGAAGATGCGGCCGCGCGCCGCCCGCACGCCGAGCAGGCGCAGATTGCCGTAGTTCACGCGCATCACCTAGATCCGTTCCGGCTCGCCCAGCCCGGTGATCGCGGCGCGCCCCGCCGCCCACATGCCGATGTCCTCGAAGACCCGGCTCTCGTCCCGGTACGTGAGGTACAGAGCGGGCGACTGATTCACGTCCTCCAGGTCCAGCCCCGGGGCCTCGTGCCACAGGCCGACCAGGCGGTCCGGCGCCTCATACGGCAGCGGCTCGAGCAGGACGCCATCGACCACGGCGAACATCGCCGTGGTCGAACCGATGCCCAGGGCCAGGGTGAGCACCGATACGGCGGTGAACGACGGTGCGCGTACGAACCGGCGCACCAGCTGAGTCAGGAATGTCGAACGTACCATGGTCGCGGCTCCGCGGGCTGGAGGTCAGACCTGCCGTACGCGCGCAGGGCCGCTTCGGTTTTACCGGAGGACCTCTCAGCGCACCCGGATCGTCTCGCCGCCTTCCTCCATCCCGGATCGCCGGCTCTGCTGCTGCGGCGGTTTCCCGAAATTGAACGTCAGGCCCAGCGTGAAGACGCGCGACTCCATGCTGGAGCGGCTCGTCTGGATGTACGTCGCATCCCGCGTCGTGCTGTTGTACCGGTGCAGGTTGAACGGATCGCTGACGTTCAGCGACATGCTCCCCTTTGTGCCCCATAGCTGCTGCCGCAGCGACAGCGACGTGAACGTGTATCCGGACGCGCGCCCCTGCAGGATCGACTGCTGCGGGAAATGATTGGCGAACGCCTGCGCCGTCAGCGATTCGGTGATCTTCGCTCCGATGTTGCCGCCGAGCGACCACATGTACGCCGAGCGCCGGTATTCGCTGGAGATGTTGGTGCCATCCCGCACATCCCGATACAGGCTGAACGACGTCGAGCCTGTGATGCGCCCCGACGGTCGCAGGGATACCGTGAAGTTCGATCCATACGCCTTGCTCGACGCCGCGTTCTCGTAGCGGCTCGTTGCGACACCATCGCTGTCCACCGTGCGGATGCGCTCCCAGACATCCGTGCTGTAGCGATAGTAGGGAGCCACACGCAGCGTCCCCCGCGATCCCGACCAGCTGAAGTCCGCGGAGAACGACTGTGTGTAGCTCGGCCGCAGGTCCGGATTGCCCCGCTGGACGTTCAGCGGGTCCGTCGACGGAACCGCCGGGTCGAGATAGAACGGCGGCGGCCGGCTGATGCGCTTCGAGTAGAGAACGCGGATGGTGCGGCCGGGCTGCAGCGTGTAGGACAGGTTCAGGCTGGGGAACAGCGTGTTGTAGTCCCGGTCGAACTGATCGTCCGTGACCAGCGATTCGAACTTCGTGTTCGCGAGCTCCGACCGCAGGCCGGCCTGCACGCCGAACCGCCCGAACGTGCGGCCGTACGTCGTGTAGAGCGAATGGAACAGCTCCTCGTACTCGTACCCGCTGTGCGACGAGGAGCTGGGGTCGGTCGCTTCCGGTGATGCAAAGATGCTCAGCAGGTTGTCACTGTCCTGCGTGCGCTGGTACGCACGGTACCCGATGTCGATCCTGCCGCCGCCGAACGGACGCATGTAGTCGGCCTGCAGCGACACGTTGCCGTTCCCGGCGTCGATGTCGTTCAGTGTCAGCTCGAGCGGCATGTCCACCGGCTGGCCGGCGAGCATGTGGTACAGCCGGGTGTTCAGCGTCTCCGAGTCATTGACGCCGGTCGAGTACCGGCCATCGATCGTCAGCTCCTCCTTCTGCGGCACGAACACCTGCTTGAAGCCCATGCCGAAGTTGTAGTTGCCCCACGTCATTTCGCTTTCGTTCTCCCTGTCGTACAGGTCGCGTGCGATGCGGTCCTCATCGAGGATGCCGTACTCCGTCACGCCATCGGCGTCATTCCCGCTGGCGAACATCCACGCATTGGACCACAGCGTCGCCCGCTCGCCCACCTTGAGCTCGGCCGTCCAGTCCAGGTTCCACCCCAGCGACGTATTGTTCGATGAGCCGTTCTGCTCGATGATCGTGATGGGATCCGTCACGAGGTTCTGGCGGAAATCGTAGTTCGTGGACACGCTCTCGTGCGTGTTCACGCCGGCGCCGGTGAAGAGCGTCAGGCGGCCCTTCTGGTAGTTGATGCGGCCGTTGAAGTACTGCCGGTTGCGCGTGGACGCGTTCGCGGACAGGCTCCCGCTGAGCCCCAGATCGAGATCGTCCTTCAGGACGATGTTGACGATGCCGCCCATGCCCTCCGGATCATGCTTCGCGGAGGGGTTGGGCATCACCTCGACGCGCGCGATGCGGTTGCCGGGAAGCTGCTGCAGGAAGTTCGCGAGCTGCTCGCCGCGCAGCGGTGCCGGGCGGCCGTTCAGATGGATCGCCACGGCCTGATTGCCGCGCAGCTTGACGTTGTTGTCGATATCGACTTCCAGCTCCGGAACGGCCCGCAGCACATCCGTCGCATTGCCCGTGGAGGCAACCGGCATCGCCTGCGTGTTGTACGTCGTCCGGTCCGCTTCGATCACCACCTCGGCACGTTCCGCTTCGGCCACCACGGCATCGAGCGCGATCGCGGATACTTCCAGCCGGATCTCGCCGAGGTCCTTCACGGGTGCGTCGCGGCTCAGCTCGATCACCTCACTGCTTCGCGGCTTGAACCCGATGAAGCTCACGCGCAGCAGGTAGCTCCCGGGCGGCAGGCCGTCCACGCGGAAACGGCCGTTCGCGCCCGTCATCTCACCCGTGACGAGCGCCGAGTCCACGGCGCTGCGGATCGTGATCGCCACGGCGGCCAGCGGCTCACCCGCCTCGTTGGTCACCAGCCCCGTTATGCGTCCCGGCCCTGCCGGGATCTGGCCTGCGGGCGGCGGCGGGTTCTGTGCTTCCGCGCGCGGTGCGCCCATCATGAACAGGAACAGCAGAAACTTTGCTACCGTCAGCGATCGCATGGCGGTCTCGTGGCTGGTTGTGAGACGAGGACGTATCATTACGGACAACACCCATAGGATGCCGTTCACCCCAGAATGGTTTCACTCGCCACGCCCCGGCGCAGCGGAGGGCGGGAAGGCGGTGTGCGGGGGACGGAACCGCCGTGTGATGGGATGGTGTTGCATACTCGCTGGTATACATCGCGCGCGTTTCGCCCCGTTCGACCTGCGG
>DATHVW010000089.1:0-5373 GCA_035461085.1 Longimicrobiales bacterium
GCTCGCGATGAAAGGCAGATTTCTGTAGTTCTCGCTGTGATCGAGGCCGTATCCGATGAGGAACTCCTGCGGCGCATCGAAGCCGACCCAGCGCGCTTCCCGCGCGAGCGGGGGCGCGATGCGCTTGTGCAGGAGCGCGCACAACTCCAGGCTGCGGGCCCCCCGCTTCTCCAGCATCGGGATGAGCCGGTTGATCGTGGTGCCGCTGTCGATGATGTCTTCGACGAGCAGCACGTGGCGGTCCCGGAGGCTCGCTTCCGGGTCATACACCAGACGCACGTCTCCGGTGCTCACGGTGCCTGAGCCATAGCTCGAGGCGACCAGGAAGTCCACGTGAATGGGCCGGGCGATCTCGCGGGCGAGGTCCGCCAGGAAGATGAACGACCCCTTGAGCAGGCCCACCACGAGCAGATCCTCGCCCGGCGGATAGTACGCCGTGATCTCGCGCCCCATCTCCTCGACACGGCGCGCGATGTCCTGCTGCGAATAGATGATGCGGCGGACGGCCTGGCCGCCCATCCGTTCGTGAACGTCACCCGGTATCGACATCCATCACCGTTATCTCGAAGGCCGGCTCCGCGGCCGGGGGCGGCGCATCGCTCGATCGCGCCACACCGACGACCCAGAGAACTGCGCCATCACTGTCGCTCAGCACGGGCAGCGCCGCCCGCCGCCCGCGGCCGATGCGCCGCTCCTGAAACAGTCTCTTCAGCTTCTTGCTGCCATATGCGAGGCGGATGCGGTCACCCGCGCGCCACGCGCGCAGCTCGAGGGGGAAGCGCAGTGAGGAGGGATCGAAACTCGCAGCGTGACCCGCACGGGCACCCTGCCCGGCGGGCGTCCAGCGCGCCGCGTACTTCTGACCACCCGCCACGAACCTGCCGGCTCCCGGCCCTGCATCCACGATCCTGAGCACGACGTCCGCCTGCTGCGGCGCCGTCCGTACGGGCCGCAGGCTCAGCCGGTCGAACTCTCGCTCGAGACGCACACCGCCGGCCAGCTCCACACCGCCGCCGCTCGCGCCGGAATTGATAAACGTCATGGCGGAGCGGGTTCCGGCGCGGTCAGGCCGGCTGCCGAGTCGATCCAGCAGATGGCGCAACACGCGCGCGCGAACATGCGGATCATACGCGAGCAGCCGTTCTCTGGCAAGCATGATTCCGCGCTCATCGTCATGCTCCACAACGTCCTGCAGTGCGGCATCGACAATGCTGCGCCAGGCGCGCTCGGCGGACGCTGCCGCGTGGGCCAGACGCGCGATGCGACGCGTCGCACCGGGCCGCGCGCGCTCCAGTTCCGGCAGCACGCGATGGCGGATGCGATTGCGCGCGAAGCGCAGGCTCCGGTTGCTCGGGTCCTCGCGCCACGAGAGGCCCGTCGCGGCCGCATACGACTGCAGCTCCGCGCGCGTGAACGCCAGTAGCGGACGCACGATGATGCCGCGGCGAACGGGGATCCCCGCCAGCCCGGCGAGGCCGGTGCCGCGGGCGAGTCGGAACAGTACGGTCTCCGCCTGGTCGTCGGCGTGATGGGCCGTGACCACGGTGTCGGCGCCCGCGCGTTCTGCGGCAGCCAGAAGGAACGCGTAGCGGAGCTCGCGCGCGGCCGCTTCCGATGATGGCGCATCCTCCGCGCGCCCCTGCTCCAAAGGCACGTCCCAGGCGCGGCACAGGCCGCGCACCCACTGCGCGTCGGCACCGCTGCCGGCGCGCATGGCATGATCGAAATGGGCGGCGACGATATCGCGGTCGGAAACGAAGCGCAGCAGGTGAAGCAGCACGACGGAGTCGAGGCCGCCGGAGAGTGCGACGAGAATGCGCCGCCGACCACTGAGCGTTTCCCTGAGGTGCGCGTCCAGCCGCGCGCGCAGTGATGCACGCGCCCGGCGCGTCACGGCGCGGCCCCGTGTCCCGGGGCGAGCGGCCGACCGACCCGTTCGTGCAGGACGCGCCCGAGCACATCCGGACGGTCCGAGATGAGGCCGTCGATGCCCCAGTCCAGGAGCCTGTTCATGTCAGCCGGGTCGTTGACGGTCCACACGTGCAGCGGGATGCCGTGGCGGTGCAGGTCCCGCGCGAGGCGCGCCGTGACCAGACGCCGGCCGTTCCATTCCTCAGGGATCTGCACGACGTCGCATGGCGGCGACTTGAGCCACCCCAGGCGCATGCGATGACGCAGCCAGAACGGCTTCAGCTCTTCGAGCGACCCGCTGATCGCGCCGTCGTACGTGCCGAAGAGCGAGCGGTCACGGTCGAACATGCCCGCGGCGATCACACGATCGCGCGCGTTGAACCGACGGATCGCCTCGAAGAGCGGAGCCTGCGCTGCGCCGGCCTTCACCTCGACCGTGATGCGGATGGCCGGCAGCGCCTCGAGCACCTCCTCGATCGTCGGGATGCGCACACCCTGCCCCCGAAACGGGAATGTCGCGCCGCCGTCGGCGGTGAAGCGGTAACCGGCATCGAGCTCGCGCAGCTCCGCGAACGTCATCTCCGCGACCGGTCCCGTGCCATCGGTCGTGCGGTCTACCAGCGCATCGTGAATCACCATGCAGCGCCCGTCCGCGGACGCCTGCACGTCGAGCTCGAGCATGTCCGCGCCCCAGCGGCCGGCGCCGTTCAGAAATGCGGGAAGTGTGTTCTCGGGCGCGAGTCCGGAGCCGCCGCGGTGCGCGATGAGCAGGGGCGCGCCCTCGAGCACGCTGTGGCGGGACATCAATCCTCGTCGTTGCGCGACAGCGCGAAGGGATCGAATCCGTCAACCGGCAGACCGTGCAGGCGGTACAGCACCAGGTCGATCAGCCTTTCCGTCATCTCGCGCTCGAGTCGCTGCGCAGGTTCCGTCTCGACCAGCAGCTCGAGGTAGCGCCTCGACAGGAACAGCAGAACGTCCTCGACGACTTCAGGACGCGGCGATGCCGGCGCCAGCGAGTCGCGATTCACCTTCTTCAGCAGCAGCCCGTTGATGAACGCGAGGAAACCCGGAAACGTCAGCTCGACCAGCTCGCTCCCACCCCGGCACATCTCCTCGGACGTGAGCTTCTCCCACTCCAGCTCGTTCCAGTAAAGCTCCTCCGCCTCCTCACGCAGGAACCGGCGCCGATCCTCGCTGACTCCCGACGAACGCGGCGGTACGAGCGGGTGCTGCAGCAGGTGCTCCAGACGGGCGCGGCGTCGCGCGAGAAAAACCTCGGGGTGCAGACGGCGCTCACCCGAATGATCGGCGCCGCTCTCGCTCGGACTGGCCATCGTTGAGCTGTCGCTCCGGTAACGTTCCTGGGGACCTGCTTTCCGGCGTCAAGATACCGTCGGCGAGGGCGAGCGGCAAACCGGTCGGGCGAGCGCGGGAGGAGGGGAACGGGAACGGCTATTTTCACCACAGAGCACACGGAGCACACAGAGGTGCGCTTCCGGGGTCTGCGTGCTGCTGCCGGCCGCGAGGCAGCGCAACGTAATCGAATCAATTATAAAAAAACATTCTATATGCACCCCCGCGAACCCCGCTGCAGCGCCGCGATCTACTCTGTGTGCTCCGTGTGCTCTGTGGTGAATAATTAACCCCTGCCCCACCTCCTCAGCTCACAGCCTGAATTCCTGGAACAGCCGCTTCTCCTGTTCACCCTCGATGCGCGCCTCGAGCTCGATGTACGGCTCCAGGCCGCTGCCGGCGAGCTTCTCGCGGAACAGCTGGTCCAGCTGGAAGACGCCCGCCGAGTTCGACATCTCGATGATCAGCCGGACGGGCTTGTCATCACCGCTGTCGATGTGAACCGCCTCGATGGCGGCGGCGGAGATCGAGTGTATGCTGACGGAGCCGTGCGCGAACGGGATGCGCGAGCGACCCTTCGCCATGTCGAGCGCGTCGGCGATGCGGACGATCCCGGCCTCGAGCGTGAGCGGCCGCCCGCCGGAGCGATGGGCGATGATGGCGTGCAGGGTTTCGGACACCATGATCGCGGCCGTCCGTGGCTCGTAGATGCCCGCATAGAGCTCCTTCAGCTTCGGCTGAGCCAGGAACAGTGAGTACGCCTCGTGGTCCGAGCGATGGATGGACATGCCGATGTCGTGCAGCAGTGCACCCGCCGCGACGATCACCTCGCCGTCCCGGACGTCCATCTCGTAGTTGTGAACAATGGACGGCTCCACGCCGCCATCCACCAGCAGGCGGTACAGCTTGACGGCGATGTTCATCACGATCTTCACGTGGACGGGGCCGTGATCCGTCATGCCCAGCCGCTCGATGGCATTCACGTTCGCGGCCTGCCATAACGCATACAGCTCATCGTCCGCATTCACCCTCTCGATGAACGCGTGCAGCCGGTCGTTGCGCCGGTCGGGTACGTTCATCTCTATGCGCCGCTCGAAGCGAGCCTTTACGCTCCGGCCGTATTCACCGGGATGTCCGGCGTCCTCCATGTGTCCACCTCCCTCATAAGGAAAGCGCCACAGGCTGACCTGTGGCGCTTCCTCCTTCATCACGCCGGCGCCACTCTGGCGCCGTACCGGCTAACGTCCCGGCATCCGATCCCGAACGGCGTCGAAGCCGCTCCGTACGGTGTTTGCTGCTGCGTTCAGTGCACCCTCCGCGGCAGACTTCACGCCGCCGCCGTTGCCGGCCGTCGACGCTGAGCTTGCCGTGGACTTGCGAGCGCCCTTGCGTGCGGTCGACTTGCGAGCACCCTTGCGGGCCGTCGACTTCCGGGCACCCTTCCTGGCAGTCGTCTTGCGCGCACCCTTACGCGCGGTCGACTTGCGCGCACCCGTGCGCGCGGTCGACTTGCGAGCACCCTTGCGGGCCGTCGACTTCCGAGCACCCTTGCGTGCCGTCGACTTCCGAGCACCCTTGCGGGCCGTCGACTTGCGAGCACCCTTACGGGCCGTCGACTTGCGAGCACCCTTACGCGCGGTCGACTTGCGAGCGGTCGACTTGCGTGCGCCCTTTCGTGCCGTCGACTTGCGGGCGGTCGACTTGCGTGCGCCCTTGCGAGCGGTCGACTTGCGAGCGCCCTTGCGGGCCGTCGACTTGCGAGCGGTCGACTTGCGTGCGCCCTTGCGCGCCGTCGACTTGCGAGCGCCCTTGCGTGCCGCCTTCTTCGCGGTCGAACGCCTGGCCGTCGTCTTACGAGCGCCCTTGCGGGCGGTCGTCTTGCGAGCGCCCTTGCGAGCCGTCTTCTTCGCGGCCGAACGCTTGGCGGTCGTCTTCCGAGCTGCCGTGCGCTTGGTCGCCTTGCGGGCGCCCTTACGTGCCGTCTTGCGCGTCGACTTCTTTGCAGCGGTCCGCGTCGAAGCCCGGCGAGCTGCCGGCTTGCGTGCGGTCTTGGCCTTCGACTTCTTCGCTGCACCCTTGGTGCTACGACGTGCTGCCATGTGAACT
>DATHVW010000090.1:0-24528 GCA_035461085.1 Longimicrobiales bacterium
GCGTCCTCGAACGCACCGCCGATGCCGCTGCCGGGAAGGACGTCGCGCGCCCAGCGCTCACGCAGGAAATCGTAGTACGTGTTCGCGCGTGTGCTGAGCGGCGCATTCAACCGCCGCGCGACGGAGAGCATCACGTCGCCCGTCTGCTTCGACTGGAAGACCGGCGTCATGACCGGCTGCACCAGCGCGGTCACGCCGGTGCGCGGCACGTAATCGCCCCAGCTCTCCAGGAAGTGGTGGTCCGGGAGGAGCAGGTGTGCCTTCGAGCTCGTCTCGTCGAGCATCGGCGAGAACGATGCGACGAAGGGAACGGCGGCGAGCGCCGCATCCACGACATCGTTCTCCGGCATGTTGTAGAGCGGGTTGGGCCCGTGCACGAGCAGTGCGCCGACCTGCCCCTGCTGCATCTGCTGGAGCAGCTGCTGCATCTCTGCGTAAGTGCCGTTGTTGCCGGCGTGCTCCTCGCGCCGCTCCAGCCGCACGGTGGAGCCGATGTTGCCGGCGACCTGGTTCAGGATGCCGACCGCAGCAGCGACAGCGGTCGCAGCCGCGTGCGTCGATCCGACACCGGGCCCGACTGCGAGCGAGCGGCCGTTCGCCGCAAAAATGCGCGCGACCTGCCGCAGCCTCTCCGTCGATACGCCGGCGCGCTCCGCGGCATTGGCGACATCGACGCCGGCGAGCGTGCCCGCCGCCGCGCCCGCGATGCCGCCGTCGTCGACGATCAGGCGGGCAAGCGCGAGCGCGACGAGATGCTCGGTGCCGGGCCGGACCGGGAGCCACTCGTCGGCGTTGAGGCCGGTGAGCGACTGGTGCGGGCCGACCCATACCATGTGGCCCTTGCGGCCCTGCGAGTACGCGTGCGACTGCACCCACGAGTGCGCGTAGTCAACCGGCGAGAGCCACGTCTCCAGGAAGTCGGCGCCGAACGAGATGACCACGTCGGCGTTCTTGAAGTCGTGCACCGGCACGGCATCGACGCCGAACACCATGCGATTGGCCGCGCGCAGCGGCTCGTAGGCGAACGGCTCCCAGCGCACGCGGCGGATGCCCAGCGACTGCGCGAACTGATCGGCGAGCGCATCCATCGAGCCGGTGTAATTACCGGTGAGGAGGACGGCACGGCCGCGGTGCTGCTGGAGCTGGCCGGCGAGCTGGCGCTCGGCCTCGTCCCAGGAAAGCTCGTCCCAGTCGCCGGGGCCGGAGCGCGCGAGCGGACGCGGTACCCGGTCGGGGTCGTACAGACCGTGCAGCGAAGCCTGGCCGCGGGCGCACAGCCGACCGTGCGAGATCGGCGAGAGCGGATTGCCCTCCGCCTTGACCGCGCGACCCTCGCGTGTGCGCACGTTCATGCCGCAGCCGGCCGGGCATTCGCGGCACGTGGTGCGATACCACGTCGCCGTGCCGGGCACGATCTCTTCCGCGGGCGTGACGTACGGGATCAGTCGCTCGGCGCCGCCCGTGCCGCACGCAGTGAGACCGGCGCCGGCGCCGGACACACCGAGGACCTTCAGGAATTCGCGCCGATTCGGACCGTTACTCATCTACTCACCAGCTCAGTAATGACAGACGAAGCAGTCAGTGCGCACCTCGCGCTGGCGATGGCAGTCGACACACCATCCCATCTGCATCGTGTTCGGACGGGCGATACCGTAGCGCGCCGCGCTCGGCCCGCCGTTCCACACCTCGATCTCGCGCATCGTCTCGACCGGGCCGTGGCACTCCTGGCACTGCACCTCGGCATTGACGTGCCGCATGTGCGGGAACCGGGCGTGATCCGGCAGGTCGTATATACGCACCCACGGAATCGGCTTCTGCTCGCGCCAGTAGGCTTCCAGCTGCTTCACACCGAGGCTGTCCGCCGCGATCATCGTCACGCCGCCGGGAATGTGGCAGCCCGCGCAGACCTGCACGGCAGGAATACCGGCGTCCACCGACCGGTCTGCCGACGTGTGGCAGTACTGGCAGGGGATCTGGTTCGTGCCGGCGTGGATGTCGTGACGGAACGCGATGGGCTGCGCGACGCCGCCGCCGAAGGCCCCCAGCGCGAAGGCACCGACTGCCAGAACGACAAGCAGCACGAGCGCAGCGACGCCCGCCAGGAGCACCTTGTTCGGGGGTTTAGCCATCTTCTACCTGTGTTGGGGCCAGCTCCCCCCTTCGGGGAGCCGCGTGAAGCACGATCATCGCGACGACCGTCAGTGCCGGCGCGGCGATACCCGGTCCGGGCGGGCGGCAGGATACCGTCCGCGCTCGTCCAGCGCAAGTCCGTTTCGAGCGTAACAGGCCGCGGAATGTGACACACCGGCGGAGTCCTTGCAACTGCGGCCGCGCACGCACCCGCCAGCCGCAGCAGCCGCTCACCTTCATTCGGTGCTTCCGCTCCATTATCTTCGACACATGACGCTCACTGCAGATGCGCGACGGCGTGTTGTGAGGAAACTGGTCGCGGCGCTCCTGATGCTGCCGCTCATGGCCAGCGGCAGCCTAAGCACGGATGCGTCCCCCGCCGCCGGGCGCGGCGGGGCAGCGCCCGCTCACGAGACCGTCTCCGCAACCGCCGTCCCGCTCGCGCAGCACGCCCTGCCGGGATACGCGGCCATTCATGGCCTCGCCACATTCATCACGCTGTCCGGCCCGGCCGGCGCCGACGCCTGGCGCAATCCGGGCGGTCAGCGCGCGCACACGCATCCTGCCCGCTACCACGGACACACCTCCGACGCACGCACCCACATCGACAGCGTGCAGCGGGACCGGCTCGCATTCGCCCTCCTGGTGGCGCGTGCACACACCAACCTGCCCGGCACCTTCGGCAATCCGCCCCCGCCTCTCCTGACCTGATCAGCCGTTCGCCGTCCGCACCTTCGCGGCGGCGTGACTCACAGGTTGCCGCCGGACAATGGCGGCGGAGAGGCACATCATGTCTGTCATTGCAATGGCCATCCAGTCGGAAGGCCTGACTCTGCGTGAAGTCATCAGCGGCATCCCGCACGACGGTCCGGCCATCGTGGTCTACGCCATGCTGATCGCGTTCGTGGGGTTCATCTGGATGGGAAGCCGGAAGAAGTCGTCCTGACGAAACGACCCCGGGCCCGCCGTCAGGCGGGTCCGGGCCGCCGTGCAGCCGTCAGGAGCCCGATTCCGCGATGGCGGAGGGGCGGCGTCCTTCCGTGCGCTCGGAGATGCTGGGCAGGTCGATCGTGAAGCGCGTGCCGCTGCCATACGTGCTCTCGACCTCCACCTCGCCGCCGAGCAGTGTGAGCAGCTTCCTGGTGATGGAGAGGCCGAGGCCGGTGCCGCCGTATTCGCGCGTGTGCGACTGGTCCAGCTGCCGGAAGTCCTCGAAGATCGCGCCGAGATGCTCCGGCTTGATGCCGATGCCGGTATCTGCGACCACGACCCGCACGCTGTGCCCGCCCACCAGCCGCGAGGCGGCCAGCGAGACGTATCCGTCCTGGGTGAACTTGATGGCGTTCGAGAGCAGGTTGAGCAGCACCTGCTTGAGCTTCGTGCGATCCGTGCGGATGGACGGCAGGTCCGCCGGTACCTCGCAGCGGAACTCGAGGCTGCGCCCGTGCAGCATCGGCTGGATCGACTCCGTCACTTCGGCAATGACCTCACGCACGAAGACGGTCTCGACGTGCAGCGGCATCTTGCCGGCCTCGATCTTGGAGAGGTCGAGGATGTCGTTGATGAGCTCGAGCAGGTGCTGGCTGGTCTGGTAGGTCTTCGCCAGCGCCTCATCCTGCTGGTCGGTCAGCGTGCCATAGATCCGCTCCCGCATGAGCGACGTGTAGCCGAGGATGACGTTGATCGGCGTCCTCAGCTCGTGGCTCATGTTCGCGAGGAACTCGCTCTTGAGCCGCGACGCCTTCTGAAGCTCGAAGCTCTGCCACTCCAGACGCCGGTTGCGCTCCTCGAGCTCGAGGGTCGCCCGCCTGATTCGTTCCTCGAGCTGGTCGTTCAGCTGCTGCAGCTCGCGCGCAAGCCGCTCGTTCTCCTCCGACTCCGTGAGATCGTGGATCACGCTGACGATCGCTGTGGCCTCGCCGCGCTGGTTCAGGATCTTGCTGCTGCCTACTTCCGCCGGGAACTCCCGCCCGGTCTCCGGATCGACGATCGTGATGCGCTCCAGATGCCGGTGCTCGGGGCGGAGCAGGAAGTTGCTGATGAGGGTCGTGAAGCGTGTGTCGTTGGCCTGGATCTGCTGACGCGCCTCCTGGTCGCGCGTCTGATCGTCCACCACGAACAAGCGGTCCGCCTCGGGATTCATGAGCACGATGTTCGTGCTCTCGTCGGTCACCAGGATGGGATCGCTGACGTTCTCGAGAATCACGTTCAGGCGGTCGCGCTCGAGCCGCGCGTCGTGCTCGGCTACGCGTGACCTGTTGTACTGCACCTCCAGCTCACCCACCACCTGACGCAGGTCGGTGATGTCGCGGAGCACCGAGATCACGCCCGGCTGCCCGCCGATGTTTTCCACCGGGACCGCGAGCACCTCGAACAGCAGGTCCGAGCCGTCCTGCGCATCGACGAGGTTCAGCTCGCGTGAATGGTCCTCTCCCGACGCGATCGCGGTCTGTGTGAGCAGTGAGCTGAAGAGCAGGTTGTTGATCTGCACCGCGCGACGGCGTCCTTCGCTGTCGTCGGGCTGCGCCATGAGGAGGTGCTCGGCCCGGCGGTTCGACAGCACGATGTTGTTGTCCGCGTCCGTGAGCAGCACCGGGTCGGGCATCGCATTGACGATGGTCGTCAGCAGGTCCCGCTGCCGCGCAGAGCGCCTGCCGCGCGCCGACAACGACTCGATCTCCGCGAAGCGGCCCAGCATGGGGCCGAGGCGGGCCATCAGGCTGAAGAACCCGGTGCACGAGTCGTCCACGACGTCCGACTCCACCAGCCCCGCGCCGATGGCTTTGCCGGTGATGTCGCGGAAACTGAACGCCACGAAGGATGTGAAATCCAGCGGCGGGAAGGAGCCGGGGCCGCGCACGACCGGGACACCGCCGTGGAGAGCGCCGTTCTCGATGAGGTCGAGCACGGGCGAGTCGGGCTGATCGAGCGCGCGCAGCACGCTGTGTGTACGCGAGTCCGTGCCCCACACGGCACCGCGCAGGCCGGCCTCCGTATTCACGACCAGCACTGCGCGCTGCAGGCTGAACTGCCGGGCCGCACGCTCGAGCACGATGGAGCACGCGTCTCCCAGGTCGGGAGCCCGCGAGAGCTCCTCCAGGAGCTCGGAGACGATGACGTCCGAGGGACCCGGCTCTGCTGCCACCGATCAACTCAACTGAGTTCGTCCAGCTTGCGTCTCAGCTCGGCGTTCTCCGCCATGATGCGATCCATCTCGGTCGTGGTCGGTGGCGGCCCGGCCGTGAGGGGCCGTGACGAGGTACCGGTCAGCGCAATCGCCTCTGCGAATCGCAGGTACGTCTCCACCGATGCGACGACGATGCGCGCTTCCACGCTGACGAGATCGATCCCGACCAGCGAGACCCGGACGTAGGCATCGATGACGATGCCCTTGTCGAGGACCCGGTCCAGAACGTCAATGAGACTACTGCCCGCAGCTGCCCTTTCGACCGCCATTTCACTTCTCCGAAGTGGGGGTGCGCTTGATCTGCTTCTTCTCGATGCTGTCCAGCTTGCTCGCCAGTGCGTCCAGCTTTGCACTGAGCGCAGCAACTTCCCGGTGCTCGATCACGGGCGCCGCGTAATTCGGATCCGTACGCCACCAGTTCATGCCGATCTCCTCCGCCTTGTCGATCGAGCACACCAGCAGGCGGATGCGGATCGTCAGGAGTTCCACATTGGCGAGGTTGATCTTGATGTCACCCGCCACCACGAGGCCCTTGTCCAGGATCCGGTCGAGGATGTCGACCAGTCCCTGTGAGCGCTGCGGTCCCAGCTCGTAACGTTCTGCCACGTTAGTACCTTCTCAGAGCAGGCGACCCAGTGGACCCAGGTCGATGTTGAGATCCTCGCCTTCCAGTCCGAACACCGTCTTGATGTCGCCGAGACGCTCCTCCAGCCGCATCAGCGCCAGCCCGACATTCTCGATTTCCTCGTCCGTCAGACCGCCCCCCTCCATGCGCCGCACTGCCTGATGCTCGAGCACCTGCCGGAGAAACTCGATCAGCGTCAGCACCAGCCGCGCGAGGCCGGCCTCTATGTCATCCGCGGACGCATCGATCCGCTGCGGCAGCGTCGGTGCAATGTCCCGCAGCTCTGCGGCAATCC
This sequence comes from Longimicrobiales bacterium, assembly GCA_035461085.1. Classification (GTDB taxonomy): domain Bacteria; phylum Gemmatimonadota; class Gemmatimonadetes; order Longimicrobiales; family RSA9; genus SH-MAG3. Next base: position 6,238 of record DATHVW010000090.1, read on the forward strand.
GCTCCAGGTCATCTCCTTCGAAGTTCATTCGACGAACGAGTACGGCGGCCAGGGTCCGGTAACCACCAGAACTGCATCCTGCAATGCATCCCGCAATTCGCGCGCGGCGTCATGGTACATGTCTGCGTCCGTCCACGCCACCAGGTGCGCGATCGTGGCGACTACCCGACCCGTCGGCGGATACTCCACCCGCGTGTCCACAGCGAGCGGCCCCAGACGGGCCTCGGTTTCACCGACAATACGCTTTCCCTCACTGCGCCGTTCGGCAACTCGCGCCTGCTTCGAGGCCAGCGCCGCCATGTATTCCGTTCCGGATTGGGCGCTCGCAGCACGCACATCCTGTTCCGTTACATATACATCCCGCATCGCGCGCACGCCGTATTCGGCCCGGCCGGCAAAGCGCGCGAGCAGGTCGAGCCACTTCGCGGCGTCTCCCGTGACACGCTCGATCGCGGCGGTCCGGTCAGGCGCAGACTGTCCGAAGCGCAGCGGCACTGGCGTGACCCTGCGGTCCATCGCGGCCGTAACGACGTCATTGTGGATGCGCACGGCATCGACGGACGCCGTGACGGGCGCATCGTGCTCGCTGGCCCAGACTGCCAGGCCGCCGCCGGCCTCGAGGGCGAACGGACGCTGTGTGTCGATGCCGGTGCACCCTTCCGGGACCGGGTGCGCCGCCGGCACGATGCAGTAGAGGTGCAGCGGCATTCAGGGCAGCATGCGGCCGCGCATCGACTCGATCGACGACAGGATCACGTTCAGTCCGAGGTAAATGAGATCGACGCCTGCTACGCTGATCGTGATATCGCCGGAAATGACGGCCCCCTTGTCGAGCACGCGATTGACCAGGTCCACGAGTGCGAGCTCGTCTTCGGCGGACATCCGTCGTTCAGGCATCACCATAGAGCTCCACGAACCGGTAGGGTGCCCAGGGCCCGGAGAAGCTGATGATCATGCCGAGCGCGGTATACTGCTGGTAGAGATCGGCGGCCGCCGTTCGCAGGTTCTCCTCCGCATCACGCGTCACGAGGAGCGCCGCGTTCAGCACGACCGTGCCCGCGTCATCGCCTTCCACCGCCGGCAGCACGCGCACATCGTCGGCGTGCCGGGCCAGCGCCTTGAGCAGCTCATCGGCGAGCGCCCGCGCCGCGCGCGACACTTCCTGCTTCAGCACATCCGTGCGCCGGCGCTCGAGCAGATAGCGGCGGCCGGGCGTCGCCAGAGCCATTTCTTCATCGAGCCGGTTCAGCTCCGGCGAGACCTCGGCACCGTGGCGCGCGAGCTCGTCCGCATCGTACGCGACTTTCAGGTTCCACTCGCGCCGGCCCGCCAGCGAGCGGAGAGCAGCAGTCACTTCGGCCAGCCGCCCGGCCGCTGCGTCGCGCAGCGCAGCGTCGCCCGTGTACAGGCTGAACATGCGGGCAGGCAGAATGTCGGCGTTGTCCGCAAACCACACGACGACGCGCTCGTGAGCCATGCCCTGCTCACCGACCCATGCCAGATCCTGAAGCCGTGCCTCCACGACCGCGGGCGCGTAGCGCGCCGCCGGCACATCGGAAACGACCGCGTGCGCGTCCCCCAGATCGAGCAGCCTCACGGACGCGTCCGCGATGCCCGTGACGCGTTTCGGCGGCTCGGGCGTCGCGGGCGGCACGAAGCCGTAGAGGTAGACCATGTCGTTCATGTAACGATGTTCCACCGATCAACGAATCCGCGCAAGGCGTCGACACCGATCGGTCCCCGGTCGAGCGCGGGTGCACGCATGACGACAGGCTCGCGGTTCCCGTCGAATGGAGCCGGTCGCTCGCGGCCGGCTGGCGCCGAACGATTCACGACGACGCCGGCGACGCGTACGCCCGCGGCTGCGAGCGCCTCCGCCAGTCGTCCGGTTTCCGCGCGCACCATCGGCTCATCGAGCATCACGATGATCACGGCCGACGATGCGGCATCGTGCAGAGTATCACGCAGCGCGCGCAGCTCGCGGGACAGTTCCAGCAGGGACTCTGCCGCACCGCCCGCCACCCCGGCGATGCCGTACTTCACCACGATCCGCATGAGCTGGCGGGTCCATCCGAGTGCGATGTCCGGCATCTCGAGCAGCCGCAGGAAATGCCCGGTCGGCGAAGAGTCGACGACAACGAGCTCACCCGTCTTCGAGCCGGCCACCATGGCTGCCATCGCCGAAAGCTCATCGATCCCCGGCGGTGTCAGATTCCACAGTGTCTCGATCACGCGGCGGTCGAGCGCAGCTGATTCCGTCAGCCCCACACGTGCGAGCGCCTCACCGATCTCCGCCTGGTACGTCTCGCGCAGCCGGTCCAGCTGGGCCGCCGGCTCGATCTGCAGTACCCGCAGTCGCGGCGCGGGCTCGGTCGTCCCCGTGCCCAGTACATCGCTCAGCGAGCCGGCGGGATCGGTGCTGCAGAGGAGCACGTCGCGCTCGCGGGCGAGTGCAGCCGCCGCGGCCGCCGCACACGTGCTCTTGCCGACGCCGCCCTTGCCGGCAAACAACAGCAGTCGCTGCGCCGTGCCGGCGAGCCACTCGACGGCGGTGGGCGCGGCCGCCTGGCCCGGGGTGGGACCGGCCGCCCCTCGGACCGGGCCGGGAATTGCGGCTCCTTGCGAGTCTGGACCCGGGCGGGCGGTGGCGCCTTCCTGCGGGGCTGGACCGGGGCCGGCAGGCGCACCGCCGGATGTGGTGCCGCGGGCCGGGCCGATATGCTCGCGCCACCGCCGCAGGCCTGCGCACCCGGACACGTCCTCGAGCAGGGGCACACCGAGGTGCGCGGCATCCGGCAGGATCTGCCCATTATCGCCAGGCCCCGTCATGACGACCGCGACCACGCGCAGGCCGCGCCGGCGCAGGTCTGCGCCCAGCCGCGCGGTCTCGGCCTCGACCACGGCACCTCCCCGCGTAACCACCACGAAAGCGGCAGGACCGAGGACGCGATCGCGGTATCCCTCGACCGTGCGTTCCAGCTCCTCGATGATGTCCTCACCGCGCATGCGGACGGTACGGCCCATCATGGCGCCGGCCACCGCCGAGGCCTTCTCGGCCATCGCGCGCAGCGCGCGCGCGATTCCCTCGTAGGTGGCGCCCGCATCCAGCAGACGCAGGGTATGGCCGGTCGGGGCGGTGTCCACGACGACGCGGCTGCCCGCGGCGGATCCGGCGAGCTCCACCAGCCGGAGCACGGCCATCATCTCATCGATGCCGGGCAGCGCGAGACGGCTGAATGCGGAGACGTCCTCATGATCGAGATAGGTGCCGCCCTCGACGATCTGCGACACGGGCCCGAGCGCGCGCTCGACCCATGCATCGCCTGCTGCTTTGGCATCGAACTCCTCGATCCGGAGCAGCGGCGAGCACCGTGATGTCACGACAGAGCCGCCGGCGCCATGCTGGAACAGGTCGGCGAGGGAATGTGCGGGATCGGTCGAGATGAGATGGGTGGGCGTCCCGGCATCGGCGAGCTCGAGAGCCAGTGCCCCCGCCGTCGTCGTCTTGCCGACGCCGCCCTTGCCGGTCACGAATATGAACTGGGCGTCACCGGCCGCCTGGAGCAACCGGCTCATGCTGCGTCAGTCCCAGTCCAGATTCAGGTCTATGTCCACACCGCCGGAAGGATCGGCCACTTGCGGCTTCCGCCCGGCGTCCCTGCTGTTCACGTCATCCTCGGCCTGTGCGGCGCGTGCCTCATCCTCGTCAACGACATCCGCGCTGTCGTCGGGCTCGACCGATTCGTCCGGCCGTGACGCCTGGACGCGAACGGGCCCGCCCGACACACCCATCCCGAACTGCTCCCGCCACTCGCGGATCTCGCGAAGCTGGCGCATGAGGTCCGCCTCGTATGCGACATACTGGTCATCATCGATATCGCCAAGCTCGAGCTTGAGCTGGAGCTCCATGAGCTCCGCCTTGATGCGCGTATCGTCCGTCAGCTCCTCGCGCACCACGCCCTGTACCTTGTTCATCGAGAACTCGGTCAGGAAGAGCGGCCCGGTGACCGGCCAGAAGAGGAGGTGCTTGATGAGGCCCATTCTTAAACTGACTCGGGAGCGGGAGCGTGTTCGGGATCGTGTGCGGGAACTGCACGGCACGGGGGTGTCGGGCGGTTCGTTCCCGCTAACCGCACACGAACACGCTCCCGAGTCCGATCCCTGATTCGTACTTCAAGCGTCGGCCCGCTCGAGACGCAGCTTGATATTGACGAAGTTGTACGGCGGCCAGGGTCCGGTGTACTTGAAGGACAGGACGTCCTCGTACTTGCGGGAGAGGGCCTTCACCGCCTCGTCGAACTCCTGTTCGCGGGAGCGTTCCACGAGGTAGGCCGCATTCATGATCATGCGGTCGCCGATCGGCTTGTTCGACCGGCTCGCGACCGCGACGGGCTTGAGCGACTCGTGGATGTCCATGACGTAGCCGTTGGCGGTGCTCTCGAGCGCACCCTCTACCAGACGGCCGAGCTGCATCCGTGCGAAGTACGTCGAGCTCTGCGCGTTGCCGGTGATCTCTTCCTTCAGCCGGCGGATCTCATCGTCGGTCTGCTCCAGGCGGCCGATGACCTTGTCGCGGTCCCACAGTACCTTCAGGCCGAACTCGATCTTGTCGCGCATCTTGTCGAGTACATCGTCGAACGCCTTGTACGTCGACTTCAGCAGCTCTACGATGTCCTCCTGCGTGCGGAAGATCGTGCCGAACGACATGGGGATGACGGTGAACTGGCGCATGACGGTCTCATTGACCAGCTCATGCGCCAGGACGTTCTCGCGCGTCGGATCATAGATGCGGATGGGCGTGTCGCTGACGACCGCCGCGAGGTCCTGGTGGTTGACCGTATAGACCTTGTTCTCGCCGTCGCCTATGCCGATGGGGCCGAAGTCCCGGCTGTCGGGGGACTTGATGATACAGTAGACGTACTTCCCCTCATCGCTGGAGGGGCCCACGTTGTCGTCGAGCTGGGGCTGTGTTAATTCGCTCATCCGTCAGCGGTGTGGGCCCGGACCGGTACCGGGCGGGTGAAGGCTGAGAACAGGTTCAGTCGCACGCGAAAGTAATGGTTCGGTTCAGGCACATGCAAATTCGGGGCTAATGCCGGCATCCGCGGTCTGCGGCGGGCCCGCGGATTGCATGCGGTGCAGGCGATTCCAGATATTGCTGCCCTGGAGGCAGCAGGGGCTCAGGGGGATGATAATGATACGTGCGGCATTGCTGCTCGCATTGACCACAGCGGGTGTCACCGGCTGTGCAGCTCTGTCGTTTTCGCGGCAGCCGGACCCGCGCGCTCAGCTCGACCAGGGGGTGGCGGCGCTCGAGGCACAGGATTACGCCGCTGCGCGCGCACTGCTGGAACCTCTGTATCGCGAGCGCTGGCAGGAACGCGTGGGGCAGCAGGCGATGCTGGCGCTGATTGCGGCCGACCTCGACAACCGCAATCCTGACCGGCGGCTGTGGGCGGCGGCCGAGATGTCGGCCCGGCTTCTGAGCATACCGGAGCTGGAGCCCTGGCTGATCCCCGTGGGCGAGAGTTATTACCTGCTGGCGCTCGAGCTCGGTGCGCAGGAGGACCGGCTCGCACGTGCCGATGCGGCCCGTGCGGCCGCCGAAGCGGAGGTTGCGGCAGTGGAGCGGGAGCTGCCTGCATCGGCGGCCGAGAGCGTGCCGGCACGTATCAACCGCATCACGACGGAGCGCGAAACCCTGCGACGCCGTGTCAACGAGCTGGAACAGCTGGTACAGACGCGCGACAAGGAGCTCCAGGAAACGAAGCAGGAGCTCGAGCGTGTCAAGCAGACGATCCGCCACTAACAGGAGCACTTCACTGCCCCCACCGCGCCGATGACGCTGCGGCTACGCCTCATCCTGACAATCGGCGGCGTCGCCCTGCTGATGGTGCTGCCAGCGTTGTACGCGGCGCATCGGCTCAGCACACTCAGCGAGATCGCGACCAGCGTCAGCCTCACCCACGGTGCGGCCTTCTCGGCACTCAGTGGACTGCGCAGCCGGCTGGGCGAAGCGCAGCGCCAGCAGCGCACTCACGTGGCCGTGCGTGATGACACCGTCGCGGCGGTGCTGCGCGACTCCGCGCTGACGAACGCCCGCGCCCACATCGATGAGCTGCACGGCGCGGGATATGACGAGCTCTCTGCCGAAGTGAAGACGATCCTGGACCGCATCGTCACCGAAGCCCGGTACCTGGACGAGCTCGTCGCACGCGGGGAATACCAGGCAGCGACGGACCATCTGCCCACCGCGGCAGGTCTCTTCACGGAAGCGGATTCCGTACTGGTTCGTATCGGCGCGGAGATCGACACCCGCAGCGTTCGCGACCTGCGGGCCGCCGAGCTGATCAGCGCGACCGCGCTGGCGACCACCCTGCTCGCGCTCCTCGCCTGCTTCACGATTGCGATCCTGCTCGGAACCTGGGTCACCCATACGCTGGTGCAGCCGGTCACACGACTGCGCCGGTCGATGGCCGCCGTATCGGCCGGCGAGTTCATCATCCCCGCCGGACTGCCGTATGACCGGCGCGACGAGATCGGGGACCTGTCCCGCTCGTTCCGCAGCATGACCCGACAGCTGGCTGACCTGGACCGCATGAAGGCGGACTTCATGAGCGTGGCGACGCACGAGCTCAAGACGCCGATCAATGTCGTGAGCGGCTACGCCGAGCTGATCCAGGAGGGTGTGTACGGCGAGATCTCCGAGAAGCAGCAGGTCGCGCTGACGTCGATCCAGGAGCAGGCGCGCATCCTGACGCAGCTGGTCAACCAGCTGCTCGACATCAGCCGTCTGGAAGCGGGCGGCCTCAAGCTCGAGATCGGAGAGCTGAAGCTTCCGGATCTCTTCGAGCGGATCCAGCGGACGTTCGAGGTGCTGGCGAACAAGCAGGGAATCGAGCTGACCGTGGACCTGGCGGACGATGCGCCCGAGAGGATTCCGGCGGACGGTGATCGTCTCCGCGACCAGGTGCTCGGCAACATTCTCGGCAATGCGCTCAAGTTTACGCCCGAGGGCGGCAGGATCGGCGTACGCGGATGGGTGGCGGGCGCACGTTTCCGGATCGAGGTATCGGATACGGGCGCGGGCATGCCCGCCGAGCAGCTCCCGCACGTATTCGACAAGTACTACCAGATCGGGGAGCAGGCGCGCAGCAAGGGCGCAGGTCTCGGACTCGCGATCGCGCATGACGTGGTGCAGGCGCATGGCGGCACTATTTCGGTGACGAGCCAGGTGGGTGAGGGCACGACGTTCCGGATCGACCTCCCGATGACGCCGGAGCAGATGGCCGAGGCACGGCGTGCGCAACTGGATGGTGCCGGCGCGGATGACGACTGAGATCCGGGACGCCATCATCGTTGGAGGCGGCCCCGCCGGCCTGTCGGCCGCGATGTGGCTGGGACGCTATCAGCGCAGTGTGCTCCTGTTCGACGCGGGTGAGCCGCGGAACGAGCCGGCGTGGGCGGTGCACGGCTACCCCGGGATCGTGGACCCATCGCCGCTCGAGCTGCGTCGCCGCCTGCAGCAGCAGGCGCTGGGCGAGGGTGCCGACATGGTCGAAGGGGAGGTCGTGAAGGTCGAAGGCGGCAAGGACGCCTTCACGGCATACTCACAGGACGGTCAGGCTCACTCCGCCCGCCGCATCATTCTGGCCTATGGCCTCCGCGACTACATCCCCGACATCGAAGGTCTGGACGAGCTGTACGGCACGTCCGTGTTCCACTGTCCCGACTGCGATGGCCCCTCGTTCGCCGGCACCCACATCGGCGTGGTCGGCTGGAACCGCTACGGTGCCAACCTCGCCCTGTATCTGCGACACTGGACGCCCGAAGTCACGCTGCTCGCGCACGGTCACGACCTCGACCTGGACGCGGACGAGCGCGGCATTGTCGGCGAAAGCGGCATCGAAGTGGTGGCCGACCACGTCGTCCGCGTCACCGGACACGGCGGCAATCTGACGCAGGCCGAGTTCGCGAACCGGGATCCGCTCCGCCTCGACGCCATCTTCTTCCATCTGGGGTCCGAGCCGCGCTGCGAGCTTGCCGAACAGCTCGGCTGCGAACTCGATGACGATGGCTACGTGGTCGTGGACAAGGGACAGGAGACGTCGGTGCCCGGCGTGCATGCCGTCGGAGACATCACCGGTCACCCGCACCTCGCCTCGATCGCCGCCGCCGAGGGCGTACGCGCGGCGCTCGCCATTCACCGGTCGCTGCTGCCTTCACACCGGAATCTAAGCTGATCTCCGCACCGCCCGCCGGCAGAATGGCGGACGGCAGGGGTAAAGCAGACGGGCGGGCCCGCATGGGCCCGCCCGTCTTCGATCATTGAACCCTGCCCGCCGAGCAGCAGGCCCAGGGGATCGCGCCGCAGCGACCCGCTTCCCCTGGTCGGGCCTACCGCGATGCTCCCATCGTGCCGCCGCGCCAGGCGAGAACCGACGCGCGGCCGGCACGTGCGTAGACGTGATTCGGATACTGATGGCAGTCCGGCGTGTTGGTGCCGCGCACGCAGCCGTTATAACGCAGCAGCGCCTTGTCCACGTTGCCGTTCGTCGCCTTCAGGTTCCAGGCGAAGATCTGCGCGCCGTGGCAGATGTTGGCGTCGATGTCGTCCAGTCGCGGCTCGCACGGCTTCCACTGGCCGCGGTGGAACGGCATCACCTGCATGAGACCCTGCGCTCCGACAAAGCTCTTTGCGCTCGGATCGATCCACGGATTCTCCACCAGGAGCACCGCGAGCAGCAGGCGCGGCTCGAGCTCCGTGCGCCGTGCTTCCCGCACGAGCGCCACCGCGACGCGGCGGACGAGCTGCGGATCGTCGCTCCTGTAGCCGAGGAGCACGCGCTCGATCGGCGCGACCTCTTCCTCGTATACTTCCTCGACGCCATCGAAGAGTGTGCTCACATGCTGCGCACGCGCTTCCAGTGCGTCCACTGCAGCCAGCCGCACGGCCAGCTCACGATCTCCCTCGTACGTCGCAGCAGCGCCTGCCATAACCATCACAACCAAGCCCGCAGCGGTCGCCTTGCCGGCACGCCCGCCGCTTCCCCACCCCAGTCCCAGGACCAGACGAGTGAAGTACTTGATGTTTGCTATCATAAACCACCTTCGTCACATGGAGCACGCGCAGCCGTACGACTGCCCGTGTGCTGCATGGTGCACTCAAACGGCTCCCACCGTACCGGCGGGATCAGCCACCGCTGGGGGTCCCGAATTGCAAGCGGTGTACCCCACGGCGCTCAAAAACTGTGGAAAATCGCGCAACCTCGCGCTGTTCAAGGATATGTGAGTTTCACCGCCGACGGCTGTTTCCCGCTTTTGCGGTCGGGCCGCCTTCTTGCCTCCCGTCCCGCGTCGCGGGTACGGCCGTTGCACTGGCGCCACAATAAGGCGGCCGAACGGGCGCTGCGCAACCGTTGACAACGGAGAGCGGAGATGAACCAGGAGAGGCGCGAAGACTCGGAAACGCCGCGGATGGAGACGCGGTCGTTCACTGACGATCAGGGTCGCAGGTGGTCCGGCAGCGTGATCTCGGGACGTTTCCGCGGCGGCGAGGAGCATGCGGAAGTCATTTTCGTGTGCGAAGATACGCCGAGTGAGATGAAGCGCTTCACGCGTCTGGACAGTCCGCCGGTGGAGGCGGCGGAGGAGTGGCGCGGCATGGGCGAGGAGCAGGTGCGGACGCTGTTCCAGAGGTCCGAGCCGGCCTGACCTTCTTTCCCGGACCTGGCTTCGCTTTGCGGTTGCGCGCAATCCAACCATGCGCGATTCCCGGGGGGCCATGCGCAAACCGAGCTGCGTCATGCGTCATCCACATTTGCGACGCAACCAGGCATGGGACGCGCATGCGGCTGTGGATGTCCCATGCGTGGGCCGGCCTTAACCGTTAAGCGAAGCCAGGTCCGGGAGGTCCGGGACCTCCAGATCGCACCATCGAACCAGCTCACGGAGGGGCCCGCGGCCGTCGTGATGCCAGGCGGGAGGCGGCCATGGCATGTCAGCCACGGTTGTGATGCGCGTGGCGCCGGCATCCGCGAGCGCGGCGGCGACACCGGTGATCTTTTCGGGCGGGAACCCGGAGAGGCCGACGGTCTGCAGCAGGTGGCCGACGGGCGCGACGGCCCGGAGCACGTCCGCCAGATCCGGGACGTGCTTCACGAGCAGGGTGCGGTTGAGGCAGGACCCCTGAAACGCCGGGTCCTCCGAGAGGATGACGGAATAGGACAGGTCGTGTCCTGCCCAGAGCTCGCCGCCGCGACCCGCGATGGCGCCGAACTCTGCGCTGGTGCGCAGATCCCGGATTGCGACGGCCTCGGCGGCGCTGATGCGGCCGCGGGGCAGCTCGACCTGGAGATCGGCCAGCGCACCGGCGGTGGCCTGAGCGAGCGAGCGCACGCACTCGACCGTACCGATGACATAGGCGAGCTGAGGCGATACGCAGCCCTGCTGATCGAACAGTGCGACGGCGCGCGCGAGATCCGCGGCCGCGGTGCGCACGTTTTCGTCCGCAGCGACGGCGATGATGGCGAAGGAGATGCGCGGCCCGTGCTCGACGAAATGCACGTGCGCGGGCGCGCGCGCGCGCAACGCGGCGACCGCTTCGGCGCCGCCATACTGCACGACGAGTCCGACCCGTGCGAGCGCGGCATTCTCGATGGCCCGATCGCCACCACGCCAGTATGTGATGGCGACGCAGCGGCCGAGCCCGGGATCGACCTCGGCGAGCAGGCGGGCGAACGCCGGGGCGAGTGACGGCTCGGCCGCAGCGGACTTGCCGAGCACGGCCGAGCGGACGAGCAAAGCGCGCACGATGGACGTGACACCTACGCCCGGCACGTTGCCCGAAAAGACGTGGAGCCCGAGCGGCGGCGCGACGGCCCGTATGCGCCGCCCTCCGGCCGTGCGGGTGAACGACTCGATTGCGTCCGCGCCGCCCAGCTCCTCGTGCAGCAGTCGCTCAAGCTGCGGTGCCAGCCAGTCGGCGACCACGCGATCGAGGACGTGCACCGCCATCGCCTCGGAGTAGCCGGAGATGTCGCGCAGCGACTCGAGCACCCGAACGCGTTCCTGCTCCGCCGGGTCGAGCAGGCGTCGTGCGGCGGCATCGATGGATCGCACGACTCGGGAGACCGGCATGGCGGCCAGCTCCGCACGCGCGTCGAGGAGCCGGGTGCATACCCGGTCGATCGTGGCCGCGTCCATCGCCGGGACGACAGCACGAACCTGCCCGTTCTCCGCCACGACCTGCTCGGCGCCGCCCATGCAGTCCAGCGGGAGATGGCAGGCGGAGATGCGTTGCATGGTTCAGCGACGCCGGCTGTCAGCTGCGTCGAGCAGCATGTCCATGGCAATGGAGCAGCCGCGCGGCGTCGCACCGGCGGCGCGCCCGAGGAGACGGAAGCCGGCGTCAGCCGCGACAGCGACATCCTCGGTCTGGATCGCCATGACGGAGCCGGCATTGGCGACGTCGAAGTGCTGCAGGAGTCCGGACTGTCCGGCGGCGACGGGCTCGAGGGATTCCGGATCGACGATGCGTGTTCGTACCCATGGCGGCCCGACCTTGCGGCGATCGCGCTCGCGGCCCACGACCGCGTCGCGCAGTGTGGAGTCGTAGAACTGGGACAGCATCTCGGTCATGCCGTATTCGTTCACGCAGTGGCTTTCCGGAACTCCGAGCAGCTCCGCGTACAGCGCGCGGAGCGAGAACTCGTCGACCTCACGCCCGTGCCCCTTGTAGCCCCCCGTGTCCATCAGGCGCGACCCGGCGGGAAGCCGGAATCGCTCTCCTGCTGCGCTCAGCTCGTCGAGCCAGCGCACGTACGCGAAGGAGGTGCCGAGCAGACACACGGGTGCGCCGCTGCTCTCCGCATCGCGCAATGTACGGGCGAGCCGGGCGGCATCGAGGCCGTGCTCGAGGCTCGCGCAGTGCACGCTCCCCTCCGCACCCAGCCGATCCATTACCACGTCGATCATGTGGGCCAGCGACGAGTCCGGCATCTCGCGCGCTGGCGGCATCAGCGACACCATCAGGGGCTGCGCGCCGTCGGGAAGGACACATGCCGCAAAATTCGGGATCAGCGACAGGTGATACAGTGAGACATCCATGACGTAATGGACTCCGCGCTTTTCCGGACCGCGGGTTGTACCGCTCGTCCGGAACACGGCTTCCGCGTCAGCGGGCGCGCCGGTCGCCAGCGTCACTTCCTTGAACGCGGCCGTCGGGACTGCAGGCACGTGCGTCCAGTGCGCAACCGTTACTGGAGTACGTCCGCGGCGATCGCAGTACGCTGCATACGGTGCGTTGCGCTCGTACTGGTAGGCGAATACGCCCAGCGCCACGTCATTGAACCTGTCATCTTCGACCGGCGCGTCGAACGGTGTGGTGAACAGTTCCGCCAGGGTGGCACGGAGCGCGACTCCGTCCACATCGCGCATGAATCCTCCGGTGCCGCTGTGCCGTGATAGTGTGGCGGCTAGGATACCGCCGGGGTGGGGTGGCGGCCAGTGGCCGCCGCGGAAGCGCATGCGCGCGGCGCCCGACCGCTGCGGGCAATCAGCTCCGCGGCCGGGCCGGTCGGCGATCAGGTGTCTCGCGGTCCAGGGGCGGCGTGGTCTCCCGGTCCCGCGTCGCGCGGTCCAGAGGGTCTCCCGGTCCCGCGTCGCGCGGTCCGGCGGTGGCGTCGTCTCCGCGGTCCCGCGTCGCGCGGTCCGGCGGCGGCGTCTCGCGGTCCAGCGGCAGCGACACGGTGACGCTCGTGCCCTTGCCGGGCCTGCTCTCCACAGCCAGGTCTCCGCGCAGCAGCCGCGTATAACGACGCGACACGCTCAGTCCGAGCCCCGTTCCTCCAACCCGGCGGGTGTTCGGCCGCTCCAGCTGCCAGAACGGGTCGTAGATCCGATCCATCTGCTCCTGCGGTATGCCGATCCCGGTATCGATGATGTCGAAATGCACGCGGCTGTCATCCGCTCGCAGTCGCAGCGTCACCTCACCCCGCTCCGTGAACTTCACCGCGTTCGAGAGCAGGTTCATCAGGACCTGGCGCGCCTTGGCCGGGTCGGTGTGGATCGTCACGGCCTCGTCCTGAATGTCCACCTTGAAGCTCAGCCCTTTGGACTCCGCGAGCGACTGGATCTCGGCCGCGGCGTCATGAACGAGGGCGGCCGCGCGGATCTTCTCGAGCTGCACCTCCTCGGCTCCGGCCTCCATGCGCGCGAAGCTGAGGATCTCCTCGATCAGCTGCAGAAGGTGGCGCGCGCTCGCGCGGATCCGGTCCAGCTGATGGTGCTGGCGGTCGTTCAGATCGCCGGAGACTCCGGCGTCGAGCAGGTCGGTGTATCCCATGATGGCGTTGAGCGGCGTGCGCAACTCATGGGACATGACGGCGAGGAAGTCAGCCTTGACGCGGTTGGCCTCGTGCGCCTGCCTGTAGAGGCGGGCGTTGTCGAGCGCGATGGCGGCCCGGCGCCCCAGCTCCTCCGCGAGGCCCAGCTCCTGGTCGTCGAACTGCCTGCCTCGCTCGTTCGTCACCAGTGTGATCGCGCCGAGCACGTCGCCCCGGCCCGTGAGCGGCGTGATCATCGCGGACCCCGTCGCCACGCGGTCCAGGAGCCCGGGGTCGATGCCGGCGGTTTCGAACCATGTATCGGCCTTCAGCTGTGCCTGGACCTGCGACCGGCCCGTGCCGGCAACGCTGCGGACCGTGCTACGCCAGCGGTCGTTGAGCGCCCGGTCCACTATCTCCGTGAGCGGTTTTTCCAGGGACGGATCGCGGTGTGACACGACGGCGCGAACCAGCGTGCCGCCTGCATCGATGCTGTGGATCGCGCACCAGTCCGCGAGGCGGGAGACCGCAAGGCGGGAGAGTGCCTTGAGGGTCGTCTCGAAATCGAGAGATGTGGCTACGAGGATGCTGCTCGCTTCAGAGAGAAACGCGGCGCGTCGCTGCGCGCGCTCCAGCTCCGTGCGAGGGACGGTGTCCGTCGTATCGTCTCCCGTCTGCGCCCGTCCCGCGCTGCCGGCGTCTTCGGCGTCCGGTTGGGCAAGCGCGCCGAGCTGCCGTCGCCGTGCAGCCGCGGCGTCGGTGTCCATAACCGAGTGATCCGTCATGATGTCGCGCGGTGCATGACACATGCCAGCCGTCGTCTGCCGGGGCATGGACTTTGCCCCTCGAGCTGCAACGGATTCAACGAGTGGAGGCGAGATGGCTGACGACCTGAACGGCAAGGCGAAGCACGTCGGTGGCAAGGTGAAGGAAGGCCTCGGCGAGCTCCTGGGCGACAACAAGATGAAGCGGGAAGGCAGACTGGCTCAGCAGGAGGGCGAAGCGGAGCAGGATGCCGAGCGTGCGCGCGAGCGCGTGCGCGAAGCCGAGGAGCGTGAGGCCGCGGCACGCCTCGCCCGCAAGCAGTCGGAACGTTCTGACGTATAGGCGCTGAGCAGCAGGCGCGACGGTGCTCCCGGGTGAGACCTGGCAGGGTCCGCAGGGACAAGCGACCGCAGCTCAGCAGAACGGCGCGGGCCTCGAGGCTCGCGCCGTTTCGCATCGCCGACGCCCCGTCGGCCGTGGAATGAACGATGACGAACACGCCTGCCACCGGACGCGGACGGGCACGGCCGGGACCGGGGCGGATCAGTCGATGCGGAAACGCCCCGTCCGTGCCTCGTAGCGTCGCTCGGGAAGATCGAGCAGTCGCAGCATCAGCCGCTTCGCGCCCTGACCGATGGCGCCGGGCACCGAGCGCTGTCCGGTCACAGCCGGCTGCAGCTCACCCTGGAGCCACCTCTCGAGCTCCTCGAGGTCGGATACGGAGAGCGTCTCGATCTGCAGTGATACCGTGTAATAGTACCGTCCCGCGCCACGGGGCCTCATGCTGAGCAGGTATGCGGACTCGACCGCCTCCCGCGCGGACGCAAAGCTGGAGGCGCGCCGGGACCCGCGTGTCGCGGGCAGGGAGCGCACGAAGAACTGCTCGCTGATCGGCTCGTGGACGATCACCGTGGACCAGCTCGTGGTGTCCACGAGCTGATCGAAAAGCCGGTCCTTCCAGAGCTCTACGCGCACCCTGACCCGAAGCGGCAGACCAGACGTGGCGGCATCCTCGAGCTCGTCGTCGCCCAGCACCGGCCCGACGCGGATCACGGGGCGGCTGCCGTTCGCTTCATCGATCACGATCGTGAGCGGCCGCTCCTGCCCCGTACGCAGGCTGTCGCCCGGTGGATCGGGCATGGCGGCCGCGGCGGTCAGGAACGCGAGGGCGAGCGCGAGCTGCATCAGATCCGCGGGGCGATCCGGACGAACAGGTTGAAGCTGTGACCGTTTCCGGACAGCGGCACCGTCCAGTATCCGCCGAGCGGCCCGAGGCGAATGCCGAGACCGGCATCGACGGAAAAGTCGTCATTCCCGCCAAAGCGTCCGTCCCGGGAGCCCGGCTCGTTCCAGGCGCGGCCGGCATCGAAGAACGCCACCCAGCGCGCGAGGTATCCGAGGGACGGTCCGAGCCCGAGCGCCTCACTGACGCGGCGTGCGAACGGGAAGCCGGCCTGGTACTCGAGCTGGACGACGGCCATGCGGTCGCAGCCGTAATAGGGATGGAACGTATCACCGCCGACATCGACGAAGTTGGTACGCGCACCGCAGTCGAACTCGAACAGCGGATAGCCCGGAAGCGAGCCCTCGCCGCCGAGCGCATGCTGCCGCTGCGGCGGCAGGGAGCCGCCGTCGATCGATCCGGCAGCGAGCACGCGCATGCCGAGCCGCGCATACGGGCTGAGCCGTGCGTAGCGGCGCATGTCCACCCGGCCCGTCAGGAAGGAGCTGTTCGCCGCGCGGCTGACGGCCGCGCCGGTCTCCTGATCGAAGGAGCCGGGATTGATGATGGTCCCGCCGAGCGCCTGTTCGACGCCCGCCTCGATGAGCCAGCCGGCAGAGGGGTCGCGCTCCTCGTTGCGCGTGTCGTAACGAAGCGATGCAGCGACGGAACGCAGCGAGCCTTCGGCGATGCTCGCTTCGGGGCGCCAGCTCGAGCTGGTGCGGAACAGGACGACCGGATCGGCGATCGGAGTGCGCTGGTGCTCCTCATCGCGGTACTCGAGCTCGAGCTGCCAGGGCGTGCCCGGTCGCGCGAGCCGCGCGAACGCGGACCACCCCTCGCGTTCATAGTGGTCGCGATAGTCGGTGTGGAGCACGAACGTCGCGAGCGCGCTCTCGCGATCGGTGAGGCCCCATCTCTCGATCGGCGTGACCACGGAGAGTACGCGCGCGCCGAGCGTCAGTCCGAAGTCCGGTGCGACCAGCTGTTCGACGCGGACGTCGAAGCCGACGCGCTTGCGGTCCAGGCCGGACGGTACGGCGGTCCGCGCGATCACCAGAGCGCGTGCGCTGATGGGGTGCGTTCCGCCGAAGCGGACGCGCGGCCCCGCGGCAATCGGCAGCCCCTCGGCGCGATTGTAGGCACCGTAGGACGAGATCTGGATCTCCGTCCGGCCGAACGCGAAGTCGCGCCCCGCCGACAGTCCTTCCTCCAGATCGGGCGGGACGTAGGCGATCGCGCCGTCGAGGTAGCGGTACCGGAGCGGCTCACGATAGACGCGTACTTCGCCTGCGACCGCACCGGGCGGAGTGATGGTCGCATCACCGCCGGCGATGCTCGCACGTCCGGCAATCGTGCCACCCGGCAGCACCACGAGATCGCCGTTGATCACGACGACATCACCCTCGACCGTGCCCTCGACCACGAGCCTGCCACCGAGCACGGCCACGCCGCCGCGCATGATGGTGCCCGGCCCGATGCGAGCGTCGCCCGTCAGCCGCGTGGTCGTCTCCATGTTGTGGAACTCGACCATGCGCTCGGCCGCACTGTCCGGCAGCAGCGATGCTGTGATCTCCTGCGCGGCCGCCGGTTGAGCGATCAGCGTAAAGACCGCGGCGGTCAGCAGGCATGCACGGTCGGATGGACGACGAGCAGTCATCGATGATTCCCGTCAGCGGGTGTGTGCGTGTCCATCGCTCATGATCGCGAACCTGGCGGGTGGAGTGGTCTCATCGCTCGATTCCGAGTCTCTTCATGCGGCGATACAGATTCGCGCGATCCGTCCGGAGCCGCCGTGCCGCGTCCGCGACACTGCCATCGGCCGCATCGAGCGTGCGCTCGATCAGCTCCCGCTCGAACGCGTCGATGCGCTCGTGGAGCGGCGCCTCCTCGTGCGCCGACAGCGGTCGCGCAGTTGCATCCGCTGCGATCACACCGGCCAGCTCGCGCTGTCCTATCTCGCGGCCCGGATACAGTATGGCGAGCCGCTCGCACACGTTCGCGAGCTCGCGCACGTTGCCGGGCCACTGATAGCGGCTGAGTGTTTGCAGCGCTTCCGGCTTCATGACCGGAGGAGCCAGTCCGTGCCGCTGCCGGAGCCGCTGCATCAGATGCTCCACCAGATCCGGCACATCTTCCAGCCGCTCGCGCAGCGGCGGCATGTGGATGCGCAGCACGTTCAAACGATAATACAGATCCTCGCGAAAGCGACCCGCCGCCATCTCGGCTTCCAGGTTGCGGTTCGTCGCTGCGATCATGCGTACATCGACACGGATGGGCGCCTGCCCGCCGATCCGCTCGATCGCGCCGGTCTCGATGGCGCGCAGCAGTTTTGCCTGTGCATCCATCCCGAGGTCGGCGACCTCGTCGAGAAAAAGCGTGCCGCCATCCGCCAGCTCGAAGCGGCCGCGGCGGGTCGCGTGCGCGCTCGTGAACGCACCGCGCTCGTGGCCGAACATCTCGGATTCCACCAGCTCGCGCGGAATCGCAGCGCTGTTCACGCGCACGAACGGTCCGGCCGCGCGCGGAGAGAGCTCGTGCAGCGCCGCGGCGGCCATCTCCTTGCCCGTCCCGCTTTCGCCGGTGATGAGCACGCGCGCGTCCGTCGGCGCCACCTGCTCGATCAGCTCGCGCACGCGCTTGAGCACACGGCTCGAGCCGACGAGCCGGGCGCCCGCGCTCAGCTCGGCCGTGAGCGTGCGCGTAAGCTCGCGCGCGCGCCGCAGCTCGATCGCGCTGGCCACAGTCAGCAGCACGGCTTCGGCCGAGAGCGGCTTCTCGATGAAGTGGAACGCCCCGATCTTCGTCGCACGCACCGCATCCGTCAGCGTCGCGCGCCCGCTCATCATGACGACGGGCAGAGCGGGATGTGACGTGCGGAGTGTCGCGAGGATCTCGAGTCCGTTGGCGCCGGGAAGCGCCAGGTCCAGCAGGCCCACGTCCGGCTCGCGATCGGCCACGGCCGCGAGCCCGTCCTCC
>DATHVW010000091.1:0-10409 GCA_035461085.1 Longimicrobiales bacterium
GCGCCGCGGAAAGCCGCACCAGGGGGTCCCCCGACGCGCCTCTCCTCGTTTACGAGATCGCGGATTTCCAGTGCCCGTTCTGTGCGCAGTTCGCGCAGGATGTCTTCCACCAGATCGACAGCGCCTACGTGAGTACCGGTCGCGTGCAGTGGGTATTCGTCAACCTGCCGATGCCGTCGCACAGCCGCGCGTGGATCGCGACCGAGGCAGCGCTCTGCGCCGGCGCCGTGAGCGATCGCTTCTGGGTGATGCACGACCGTCTCTTCGTCGCCGGCCAGGAGTGGATCTCCGCCGCGGACCCGGCCGCCGTACTGTCACGCTACGCGCGCGAGGCCGGGGTGGACATGGACGAGTTCGCGGCGTGCGTCGCGGCCGATGAGGTCGCGCCGATCATCCTCCAGGATGTCATCTTCGGCTCGCGCGTGACCGGCACGCCGACCTTCGTGGTCAACAACCGCATCACCAACCGGCAGCAGACCGTCGTCGGCGTGAAGGGCTTCAGGGAATGGCGCGAAGTGCTGGACGGACTGCTCGGGAGCAAGGACTGAGGCGCGGAGTGCGCGGCGGGTCGGAAGCGCGCCTGCAGTCTGGCAGGTGCGTGCGGCCTGTGCGTGTCAGTCTTCCGGCTGTTCGCGCAGGCGACCGAGCTCGGGGAGTGCGAGCAGCAGGATGAGGCCGGCCAGGATGGCCGAGACGACGCACCAGCGGCACCAGGCGTGGATGACGCTGACTTCGAGCCATGTCAGGTATGCGGAGAATGCTGCGCCGATGAACGCGCCGCCGAGCAGCACGAGTGGTACCCGGCGGTCGTCCTCGAAGCGCGGCTGGATACCCAGCAGGGCAGCTCCGAAGAGGAGCCCGTAGCCGATCAGGCCAATGACCGGCACGGGCACCCCGAGGAAGACGGACCAGGGCGAGTTCTGCACCGTCTCGCAGCCGCCCGTGCCGCACATGATCGAGCCGAGCATGCCCAGCTTGTACGCGGTCATGTAGGCGGATATCAGCACGCCGACGAGCGCGAGCAGCGCGATGCCCATGCGGTTCAGCATGGCGGGCTCTGCAGTGTGATCAGGCCGGTAGCCGTCAGACGCCGCCCGCCGCCTCGATGGCCGCGCTCACCGCTGCGTAATCGCTCCACTCGTTGTCGCCGAGGCGGCGCTGTCCGACAAAGACAGTCGGGGTCCCGCGCACGCCGAGCTGCTCACCGAGCAGTGCATTGGCCGTCACGACGTCGGCATGACGCTCGCTGCGCAGGCACTGCGTGAACGCGTTCGCGTCGAGACCGAGCTCCGTGGCGTAGGCGGTGAACTGATCGACCGGCGCCGTACGCGCGAATCCCCACTCGTTCTGACCGGCGAACAGGCGGTCATGGTAATCCCAGAAGCGGTCCTGGTCGTTCGCACAACGCGCGGCGCGTGCGGCGAGGAATGCATGGGCGTGAATGGAGATGATGGGGAAGTCGTAGTACGTGTAGCGGACCTTGCCGCTCTCGACGAACTCCGGCTTCAGGTTCGCCTCGATGTTGCGCTGCCATACGCCGCAGCCGGGACACTGGAAATCGCTGAACACGATGACCTGAACGGGCGCGTTCGGCTCACCGATCGTGACGCCCTGGGCCGTGTTGAGCAGCGAGTCCGCGCTCGCGAGCGACAGGTTCAGCGGCTCCGTGGCCATGCTGCCGCCACTGCCGCCGCGCATCGAATACAGGATGGCACCGATCCCGACCACCGCTACCACGGCGAGCACGATGTAGAACATCTTCATGTTCTTCTGGCCTGCCGCTGCGTTCTTCCTCTTGCTCGCTGGCACGTATGCCTCCGTCAGATGGTTCGGCGGCGCGACGCTTTTCCGCGCCGGCCGGCTGCCAAGCTAACGCGGCGCCACGCGCCGCGAAAGCCGATTTTTGCCGTCGCTGCGATGCCCCGTATCAGTGGAGGATCGCCTCCAGCACCTGTTCTGTCCGCGACAGGTCCGCGAACACGCACGCCGCGCCCGCTTCACGCAGCTCATCCTGATGATAACGGCCGGTCGCAACACCGATGGCCCGCGCACCCACACCGCGGCCGCACGTCACATCGCTCGGCGTATCGCCGATGATCACGATGTCCGTCCGGACGAACTCGACGCCGAGCGCCGCGCGCGCCCGCTCCACCGCCACGGGTGGCAGACCGTCACGGCGCTCGCAGTCGGAACCGAACGCGCCGACCCGGAACGGCGTACGGATCCCCGCGGATGCCAGCTTCAGCGTGGCGCCTTCGGCGATGTTGCCGGTCAGCAGACCGAGCACCACCTCGTCCGCACGTGCCTCGAGCTCGGCCAGCAGCGCGGTAATGCCCGGCAGCACAGTCGTCCTGCTGCCCGGCTGTGCGAACTCCGCGCTGAGCTCGCGGAGGTAGACGCTCCAGAGCGACGCGAGGCCGCGGTCCACCGCTGCCTGCGGCAGCCCGGCGTGCGTCAGCAGCTCACGCGCAATCTGCGGGTCGGTCTTCCCGTCGAACGCATGCGTGGCGATCGGACCGGTAGTGCGGTACACTTCCAGCATCGCACGGTGGAACGCGCGCCGCGGCGCGCCATCCGTCGTCAGGAGAGTGCCATCGATGTCGAACAGTACCAGTCGCTTCATATTCTGATCCGCATGTTCAAACGGCTGATCATCGCCATTCCCCTCGCCCTGGTCGGCGCCGCCTGGTTCTGGTGGCTCGTCCTGCCCTGGCCCGTACTCCTGCGAGTCCGCGATCCCGACACGTCCGCCGTCATGCGGCAGCGCGTCGCGGAGGCCCGCTCACGGGGCGACGATCTCGAAATCCGCATGGAGTGGGTGCCTCTGGACCGTATCTCGCGCCGGCTCCAGCGCGCCGTGGTCGTCGCCGAGGACGGCCGCTTCCGCGACCACAACGGCATCGACTGGAACGCTCTACGCGAGGAGTTCCGCTACAGCGGCGACGACGACTTCTCGTGGCTCGACCCCAACGATCTCGGGGCGCTGCGCAGGTCCCTTTCCTACTACCTCGACAACCGTGACAAGGTTCGCGGGCGGAGCACGATCACGCAACAGCTTGCGAAGAACCTGTACTTCTCCACCGACCGCTCGCCCGTCCGGAAATTCGAGGAGTACATCGTTGCAAGGCGCCTGGAATGGTTCCTCTCCAAGGACCGCATCCTCGAGCTGTACCTGAATGTCGTCGAGCTCGGTCCCGGCGTTTTCGGCGCGGAGGCCGCCGCCCGGCACTATTTCGGCCGGTCCGCCGCGGATCTCACCGCGGACCAGGCGGCCGCCCTGGCCGCCACCCTGCCCCACCCGCTCACGTCCAACCCCGACCGCAACCCGGGGCGGATGCGCTCGCGGAAGGCCCGGATCCTCAGCTACATGGGCGGCTCGGGACCGGTCCAAACGGTACCGCTCGACCCGGCCGAAGACGAACGGGAGGGGCCGGTGGCACCGATAGGAGAGCCGGTGGGCGACCCCGACGAGCCGCCGACCCCGGATCCTGCTCCGGACACGGTGCAGGCACGGGATTCGACTGTGGTGCGGGATACGATTCAGGCGCGGGATACGATTCCGGTACGGGATACGATTCCGGCGCGTGGATCCTAAACGCCCGCCGTCTCCCGCGCTCCCTCCGCCGAGAATCGCCTTACGGCATCCCTGAAGCCGACAAACAGCCGGCGGTCCGGGTCCGTGTCCGGCGCAGCCGCCTCGTTGCGCTCCGGATGCCACTGGACGCCGAGCACCCACGAGCGGGACTCGTGTTCGATCGCTTCGACGAGACCGTCCTCCGCGCGAGCGACGACGCGCAGATCGCGACCGAGCTCCTTCACCGCCTGGTGGTGGAACGAGTTGATGCTGAGCTCGTCCGCGCCGACGGTGCGATACAGCAGTGAATCCTTCTGAACGGAAGCCGCGTGCGTCCGCTGGCTCCACGGTGCGAGCTGCTGGTGCAGCAGGTGGCCGGGGCGCTGCGTATCGATATCCTGGTAGAGCGATCCGCCGAAGTGGACGTTGAGCACCTGGCAGCCGCGGCAGATGCCGAAGATCGGCATGTCCTGCCGGAGCGCGCAGTCGAGCGCGCTGAACTCCATGGCATCGCGTTCGGGCAGTGTGGCGCCGAGTGCGGGACTCGGCTTCTCACCATAGCGCGAAGGCTCGACGTCCTCGCCTCCGCTGAGCACGAGACCGCAGCAGGCGTCGAGAAGAGAAGCGATCGCGGCTGGCGAGTGACTCGGCGTGATGAGAACGGGTGCGAGACCGATCTGCTCGAGGGCGTGGATGTAGCTGGTGTAGAGGAAGACGGCAGGACGGCTGTGATCGCCGGCGGCGGCTTCGAGCGTGGTCGTGAGTGCCACCCGTATCGCGCCGCGTTCCGTCGCGTTATCGCCGTCCGTCCTCGTCACACATCCTCCCGGTTCAGTTATCCGGCGCGTTGCCCAGCAGCTCGAGTGCGCGCACGGGATCCAGATTTCCGCCGGACAGCACCGCTGCAACCTGCGCGCCGCGCGGATCGAATGCGCGCGACAGCAGTGCGGCGACCGTGGCGGCGCCGGAGAACTCGACGATGAGCTTGCTGTCACCGAGCAGACGGCGGGTGGCCTCGAGGATGGCGGTATCATCCACGAGCACGATGTCGTCCACGTACTCGCGCGCGTGCGCAAACGTGAGATCACCCGGCCGCACGGGCATGAGCCCGTCCGCAATCGTGCGCGCCGGCGGGATCGTCACCGGCTCACCCGCAGCGAGCGACAGCTTCATCGCGTTCGCGCTCTCCGGCTCGACGCCTATGACGCGGATATCCGGGCGCGTCTGCTTCACGTACGCCGCGATCCCGCTGATGAGGCCGCCGCCGCCGACCGGGACCAGGATGACCTCGACATCCGGCCAGTCCTCCAGGATCTCGATCGCCGTCGTGCCCTGACCTGCGATGATGTCCATGTCATCGAACGCAGGCACGATCGTGAGCCCCTGCTCCGCCGCGATCGACTCCGCGCGCTTCTGTCGCTCGATCGACGTCGTTCCCTCGAGCACGACCTCGGCGCCGAGCCGCCGCGCGCCCGCGCGCTTCACTTCCGGCGATGTCGTCGGCATCACCACCACCGCGCGGACACCGAACAGCCGCGCGGCCAGCGCGACGCCCTGTGCGTGGTTCCCGGACGAGTACGCGATCACGCCGCGCGCGCGGTCCGCCTCGCTCAGCCGCGCGACAGCGGTGTACGCGCCACGGATCTTGAACGCGCCCGCCCGCTGCAGATTCTCGCACTTGAGCCGCACCGGTGCGCCGATCTCGTCGCTGAGCCAGTGCGCGCGCAGCAGCGGCGTGTGCTCCGCCACGCCGGCGAGGATACGGTGTGCGTCCTCTATGGAGCTGCGGCCGACCAGGCCGCCCGCGTCCACCACGCGCGGCTCAGTCGACACGGTCCTCCTCATCATCCGCACCATCGGTCGAATCGGTACCGGAGAGGTCGTCCGCATCGAAACGTGACGTGTCATCCTCGATCGACGTCCCGTCCATGTCAGTCGCGACGCCGGAGCCGATGTCGTCATCGTCCACGATCGCGCGTGCATCCGTCGGATCGCCCTCATCGAGGGCAACGGGCTGCTCCGCGGCATTGGTGCCGTTGTCGCTGTCATCCTCCGGCACCACTCGCGCCACATCCATCAGCACGTCGCCTGCGTCGAGTGCCATGACGCGCACGCCCTGAGTAGCACGACCGATCACGCGGATCTCCGCGACGCGCTGCCGCGTCACGATGCCGTGGCGGGAGATGAGCATCAGCTCGTCATCCGGCTGAACGCCCTTGATCGCGACGATCTTCCCCGTCTGCTCGTTGATCCGGAAGTTGATGACGCCCATGCCGCCGCGGGACTGGAAGCGGTAGTCATCGATCGCCGTCCGCTTGCCGCGACCGCGCTCCGTCACGATGAGCAGCGTCGCGGTGTCGCGCACATCCTCGCGGATCACGACCATGCCGACGACCGCGTCATTCGGCCGCAGACGTATGCCCCGCACACCGGTCGCGACACGGCCCATCTCGCGCACGTCGGATTCGTGGAAGCGAATGGCCATGCCCTCGTACGTCGCCAGAATGACCTCGTCGTTGCCGCCCGTGATCTGCACGTCGATGAGCTCGTCATCCTCCGTGATATTGATCGCGTTGACACCCTTGACGCGCACGTGGCGGTAGGCGCTCAGCGCGGTCTTCTTCACCACGCCCTTGCGCGAAGCGAACAGCAGGAAGCGGTCGTCGCGGAACTCGCGCACCGGGACGATCGAGGCAATGCGCTCATCGGGGTCCAGCGCGAGCAGGTTCACGATCGGCTTGCCCCGTGATGCGCGGCTCGCCTCCGGTATCTCGTGCACCTTGAGCCAGTAACAGTGACCGCGCGCGGTGAAGATCATGAGGTAGTCGTGCGTCTGCGCGGTGTACAGATGCTCGACCCAGTCCTCCTCCTTGGTCGATGCTCCCGTGAGGCCGCGCCCGCCGCGCTTCTGCGCGCGGTACGTGTCCAGCGGCAGCCGCTTGATATAGCCGCCGTGCGACACGGTGATCACCATCTCCTCGTCGGCGAGCAGGTCCTCGAGGGACATGGTCACCATGTTCGTCAGCTCGGTACGGCGATCGTCGCCGTACGTCGCCGCGATCTCCGTGAGCTCGTCCTTGATGATCTGCATCCGACGGCCGCGGTTGGCGAGGATCTCGCGCAGGTCCGCGATCTGGGCGCGGACCTCGGTGAGCTCCGCCTCCAGCTTGTCGATCTCCAGGCCGGTGAGTCGGCCGAGCCGCATGTCGAGGATCGCCTTCGCCTGCCGCTCCGACAGGCCGAAGCGTTCCTGCAGCGCCGTGTTCGCCGACTCGGTGTCCGTGGAGCCGCGAATGAGTGCCACGACCTCGTCGATGTTGTCGACGGCGATCTTCAGGCCCTCGAGGTTGTGCTCGCGGTCGAGCGCGTGGTCCAGGTCGAACTGCGACCGGCGGATGACGACCTCGTGGCGATGCTCCACGAAGTGCTGGATCATCTCGCGCAGGTCCATGATCTTCGGCACGCCGTTGACCAGCGCCAGCATGATCACGCCGAACGTGGACTGCAGCTGCGTGTGCTTGTACAACTGGTTCAGCACGATCTGCGGAATCGCATCGCGACGCAGCTCGATCACGACGCGGATACCGTCGCGGTCCGACTCATCGCGCAGGTCCGTGATCTCCGCCAGTTTCTTCTCGCGCACCAGGCCGGCGATCTGTTCGATCATGCGCGACTTGTTCACCATGAACGGGATCTCCGTCACGATGATGCGCGGCTTGCCGTTGTCCGGCTCCTCGATCAGTGCCTTCGCGCGCATGACCACGCGGCCGCGGCCCGTGGTGTACGCCTCGTCTACGCCCGCCCGGCCGCAGATGTAGCCGCCCGTCGGGAAGTCAGGACCCTGGATGTGCTGCATCAGGTCCTGCACGGTCGCATCCTCGTGATCGACGAAGTGCACGCACGCGTTCACGACCTCGCGCAGGTTGTGCGGCGGGATGTTCGTCGCCATGCCGACCGCAATGCCGCTCGAGCCGTTCACCAGCAGGTTCGGGAACTTCGCCGGCAGCACCTTCGGCTCCTGCAGCCGGTCATCGAAGTTCGGCGTGGTGTCGACGGTGTTCTTGTCGATGTCGGCGAGCAGCTCACCGGCCAGGCGGGCGAGACGGGCTTCGGTGTAGCGGTAGGCGGCGGCGTTGTCACCGTCGATCGAGCCGAAGTTGCCCTGGCCGTCCACGAGCGGATAGCGGAGCGAGAAGTCCTGGACCATCCGGACCATCGCCTCATACACCGATGAGTCGCCGTGCGGGTGGTATTTGCCGAGCACGTCACCGACCACCGTGGCGCTCTTGCGGTACGCCCGCCCGGCCGAGAGTCCCGCCTCCTGCATGGCGTACAGGATCCGCCGGTGCACCGGCTTCAGGCCGTCGCGCACATCGGGGAGCGCGCGCTGCACGATCACGCTCATCGAGTAACTGAGGAACGAGTCCCGCATCTCCGTCTCGATGAGGCGCGGCAGAACCTTCTCGGTGTTTTCCGGCGGCGTGCTCGACATGTTTTTCGATTCAGACAGGGAGATTGTGGTGCGGTTCCGCGAGGTCGCAGAGGTCCGCCCGGGCTGCCCGCCGGGCCGGTCGGGCCCCCGGCGGCGCTGCTGCATTCTGGTACCCCCGCGCGCGCACCGTGTGCCCGCGCGCGCACACGTGACGCACACGTGTGTAGAGGCGAGGAGAATGTAGGCTTCTGGCGGTGGTCGGGCCATAGGCAGCAGCAGGAGGCGGCGGGGGCGGGCTGCGGGGAGCTGCGGGGCGCGGGGGCTGCGGACTGCCGGACTGCGGGGCTGCCGGGACTGCAGGGACTGCGGGACTGCGGGGCTGCGGGACTGCGGAGGCGTGGCGGCGGCGCCCGTCGGGCGGGCGGTCGCCCGGTCTGAACGGTCGTCAATCGTCCACCTGGTGCGTACAAAGCCAGTAAATGGAGGATTGGCCGCCTATGTAGCGGTCAACCTTCCATTCGCCGCGCCGCCGACGGGGTTAATGGAGGATTGACGGTGTATGGAGCAGCCAATGCTCCAGATGCGTCCAGGCGTGTCACTGAATGGTCGATTCGCGTCGCCTTCAGCGCCCCTTCCGTCCGTGACGCCCTCGAGGACCGCGTTCAAACCGGCCTGGCCGTACCGTCGATTCGCGTGGTATGCACACCCGGTTCCTTTCGAATCGAGAGGGCGCGAACCCGTCCGGCACCCACCCTGCCCGCACGAAGGAAGGGTCGGCGGCACCTGCAATGCCACCGACCCTGACCTCCGGCTAAGCTGAAGCTGAACCTGCTACGCCACGGCCACGAAGCTGGTGCCTTCCTTCCAGCCCTGCTCCGTCAGGACGCGTCGGATCTCGTCGCGGCCGTTCGGCTGGCCGACCGCGGCGACGACCAGGGCGCCGTTGTACGTGCCGACTTCTTCGGGCGGGATGACCGGGGCGTCGTGGATGGTCTGCCCGACCTTGCGCGGGTCCAGCTCGACGAATGCGCGGACGGTGACGTCCTGCTGCTGGAGCTCCAGTGCGAACGCCTTGCCGACCGGTCCGGCACCCCATACGACGACGCCATCGTGGCCGTTGAGGACCGAGGCCTTGAGGTAGTGCACCTTGCACCGGCGGAACGCGTCCTCGCTGTAGCGCTCGTGGATGCGTGAGGAGCGGTCGGGCCGCTCGCGCCAGCGGAGCAGGATCTCGGGGACCTTGGCCATGCGGATGCCGGCCCTCCAGAGCCGGAAGACCAGGTCGTAGTCCTCGGGCCACTCCTCGTCGCGGTAGCCGCCGACCTTGTCGAGGACGTCGCGCCGTATGGCGAGGGTGGGGTGTGCGATGGGGCACTCGACGAAGATGTCGCGGACGATGTCATCGTGCTCGACGAGCGTGTTGATCCACGCCTCGTAGCGCTGGGCGCCGCCCTGCACCTCCTGGCGCGGGAAGTAGCGCACGAGCGTGCCGCACGCGCCGACATCGGGATTGGCATCGAGCAGCTCGACCTGCTTGCTGATGCGATTGGAGTACGCGACGTCGTCGGCATCCATGCGCACCAGGATGTCACCCTTCGCGGCCTTCACGGCACGCTGCAACGCGGCGACGATGCCGCGCGGCTTCTGCGTGATCACATGGACGCGCGGGTCCTCGGCGGCCCAGGCCTGCAGGATGAGGGGCGTCTCATCGGTCGAGCCATCATCGACGGCGACGACCTCGATGTTCTGAAAGCTCTGCGCCTGGATCGAAGCGATCGTGTCGGGCAGGTATGCCGCGGCGTCGCGGCACGGCAGCAGAATCGAGACGCGCGGCGCGTCGCCGGTCGGGGCGCTCACGAGACCGCTCCGGCACGAGTCTTGGCGACCGTCAATGCATCGCGCAGATAGCGCGCAGTATGGCTGTTCTTCACTTTGATAACCTCCTCGGGTCGTCCCATGTCCACGACGCGACCGCCTTCGTCGCCTGCTTCGGGACCCATGTCGATGATCCAGTCCGCCGCTGCGATCGCATCGACGTTGTGCTCGATGACGAGCACCGTGTGTCCACTGTCCGTGAGGCGGCGCAGTACGCCGATCAGCTTGCGCACCTCACCGCCGGACAGGCCCGTCGTCGGCTCGTCGAGTATGTACACGCGATGTCCGCGCTTCCTGTGCGCGCCGATCAGCTCGCGCGCCACCTTCAGCCGTTGCGCCTCACCGCCCGACAGCGTCGGCGCGGGCTGGCCCAGGCGCAGGTAGCCGAGGCCGACCTGCTGCAGCTGCCACAGCATCTGGCCGAGACGGTCCTCGCGAATGAAGAAGCGGATCGCCTCGTCGATCGTGAGGTCCAGCACCTGCCTGATGTCGAGACCCTTGTACTTCACGTCGAGCGTCTCGCGCCTG
>DATHVW010000092.1:0-2780 GCA_035461085.1 Longimicrobiales bacterium
GCCGTCAGGATCAGGCCGTACCAGATCCCGAACGGCACGCCCAGCGTGTCGAGCACGAGGATCGCCGCCGCCATCAGCGTCACGTAGGCGAGCGCGGACGGCAGCAGCACCTTCCAGCCGAGGTGCATGATCTGGTCATAGCGGAACCGCGGCACGGTCCAGCGCACCCACATGAACAGGAAGATGAAGAAGAACGTCTTGATCCCGAACGAGCCGAACGTGAGCAGCGTCTTCCACCACTTCGGCTCGGCACCTTCGACGACGCCCGGCGCGATGACGCGCATGTTGTCGAACGTGAAGAACGGTATGTCCCAGCCGCCGAGGAAGAGCGTCGCCATGAGTGCGGCGGCAGTGACCATGTTCGAGTACTCGGCAATGAAGAACATGCTGAACTTCATGGACGAGTACTCGGTGTGGTAGCCGGTGACCAGCTCGGACTCGGCCTCGGCGACGTCGAACGGCAGCCGGTTCGTCTCCGCGAACGCGGAGATCACGAAGAACATGAACGACAGGCCGAGCGGGAACGCGAGCCAGATGCCGAGCTCCTGCTGCTGGGTCCACACGATCTGCGTCAGTGTGACGTTGCCGGCGAGGAAGAAGACGGGAATCAGGCTGAGCCCGAGCGATACCTCGTAGCTGACCATCTGCGCGGCAGCGCGCAGGCCGCCAAGGAACGAGTACTTGTTGTTCGATGACCAGCCGGCCATCACGATGCCGTAGATGCCGAGGCTCGTGATCGCGAGGATGTAGAGGATGCCGATCGGCAGGTCCGCCACGATCATGTCCACCAGCCCCCACGGCGTGGGCAGCGGCGACGCGAACGGGACGACGGCAAACGTGATCAGTGCCGGCCCGATCGCCAGCATCGGCGCCAGCACGAAGAACAGCTTCGATGCGCGGGCCGGATAGGTCTCTTCCTTCAGGATGTTCTTGAGGCCGTCGGCGGCCGGCTGGAGCAGGCCGCCGGGACCGACACGGTTCGGACCCAGTCGGTCCTGCATCCAGGCCGACACCTTGCGCTCCATCAGCGTGAGCAATGCGACTACGATCATCACGCTGAAGAAGACCACGACGACCTTCACGAGCGTGATGATGAGGAACGCCCATCCGGTGAGGGCCCCTGCGTCGTACATCAGTCGCCTCCCGCGCCGGCCGGCAGGCGGACGGGCTCGTTCATCAGCGCGCCGCGCGAGCCGATGATGTCGTAGCTGAGGCCGCTGTACTCCGGATGCCAGTCGCCGAGCCGCACGAACGCGTCACCCGCCGTGGCGGGCGCCGTGGCCCCCTCCTCGATGCCTGCGAGCAGCACGCCGAGGATCTGCCACGCCGGCCGCGCGAGCGGCGGCGGCTGGACCGCCGGCCAGAAGCGCTGCACGCGGCCCTCGTGGTTCGTGAACGTTCCTTCCTCTTCCGCGAACGTCGTCGTCGGCAGCACGAAGTCCGCACCGCGCACCGCCGCGCTCGCATTCGGGGTGACCGCAACGAACAGGTCCGCACCACGCGCGAACTCCGCCGTCTGATCGGACAGGTCGTCGCCGAGCACGATGACGACGCCCTTCGCGGAAGGCACGGTCTCGGTGCGGCTGAAGCCGAGCACCTCGAGGCCGCGCACGTTCGCGGCGAGATCGCGTCGCCGCGCGAGCTTGTCGAAGCCGGGCAGCGGGATCTCCGTGGCCGCACGCTCGGAGCGGAACGTCAGGTTCGCCGTGCCGATGACGCCGGCGAGGCGCGCCAGCATGCCGTTGTCCTCGTTGCCATGGAACGGCGAGCCGATGACGGTGACGGCCGCACCGGCGGCGCGCGCCGCACGGATCCGCTCGACGAGTGCCAGAATCGACTTCTGCCAGTTCGTGGCGAGCAGCTGGCCGTCATCGCCGCGCATGAGCGGTGCCTCGACACGGTCCTGCACGTTCATCCACTCGTAGCGATGGCGGCCGTAGTCGCACATCCAGTACGAGTTGACATCGGGATTGGCGCGCGGCCGCATCCGCATGACCAGGTTGTCACGGGTATCGATGCGGACGTTGCAGCCCTGCGAGCAGTTCGGGCAGATGGACGTGCCGCCGTCGAGGTCCCAGACACGTGCCTTGTGCAGGAAGTCCTTCGAGAGCAGCGCGCCAACCGGGCAGATGTCGACGATGTTGCCCGCCCAGAGGTTACCCTCGACGCCATGATCGTAGAACGTGTCGATCACGGAGCGATGACCGCGCTGGACCACGCACAGCCGGTCGTCCTGCGCGACCTCGCGCATGAAGCGGACACAGCGCGTGCACATGATGCAGCGGTCGCCATCGTAGAGGATGTCGCCGCCGAAGTCATCCTGACCGAGGACGCGCTTCGGCTCCAGCGAGCGTCCGTGCTTCGGGCCCTCGGCGTGTGTGAAGTCCTGCAGCTTGCACTCGCCGGACTTGTCGCACACCGGACAGTCGAGGGGGTGGTTGATCAGGTAAAACTCGAGCGTGCCCTTGCGTGCCTCGCGCGCCCGCTCGCTCTCGGTGTGAATGACCTGGCCCTCGGCGACCGGTGTCACGCACGCCGGTGCCAGCTTGGGCGCTCCCTCCACCTCCACCAGGCACATGCGGCACATCGCCGGCGCGGACAGCCCGGGATGGTAGCAGTAGTGCGCGATGCCGACGCCAAGCTGCTCGGCGGCCTCTATGATGCGCAGATTCTTCGGAACGGCAGCCTGCACGCCGTTCACGGTGATGTTGACTGTCTCGGTCTGCTCGTTGGCCAACGTGTTCCTCCGGGCCGTTTCAGACGGCGGCCGCCGCGGGCTG
>DATHVW010000093.1:0-7037 GCA_035461085.1 Longimicrobiales bacterium
TGCAGCGCGAGGTGGTGCGGGGGCGGACGCAGGCCGTGGTGACGCGTGTGCGCGTTGCGTACTACGACGCACTGCTGGCCCAGGAGGCAGCGCGCCTGACGGAGAACACGGTGCGCCGCATCCGGCAGACGCTGGACGAGACGCGGAAGCTGGAGCGTGCCGGTGTGGCGTCGAGCTACGACGTGCTGCGCCTGGAGGTGGAACTGGCGAACGTGGAGCCGGCATTGCGACGGGCCCGCAACGGAGCGCGTACTGCCACGCGTGCCCTCGCCGTGGAACTGGGCCTGCCGGCGCTGGACGGCGTCGAGCTGGCGGGCTCGCTGTCCGGCATGGACGTGGACTCGCTGCTGGCCGCGCCGATGGACACCACGGAGGCGTCCTGGCGCGATGCCGTGGAGCAGGCGCGGGCGCAGAGGAGTGAGCTGCGCCAGCTCGACCTGACGGAGCGGCTGCGGCGTGCCGAGATGCGTGCGGAGCAGTCGGAGTACCTGCCGAAGCTGAGCCTGTTCGGCACGTACTCGATCAATGCGCAGCAGAGCGGCAGTCCGGAGTTCTTCGGGGGCTCGTCGGCATACGGGCGGCAGGTGGGGCTACAGTTCACGCTGCCGCTGTTCAACGGGATGAAGCGGCCGGCGCGCGTGTCGCAGCTGCGCGCGCAGGTGGAGCAGGTGCGCACGCAGCGTGACCTGGCGGAGGACCAGGTGGAGAACCAGGTGCGCACGTTCGTGGACCAGGTGGCGGAGTCGCGCGAGCGGGTGCTGGCGCAGCGGTCCGGCGTGGCGCAGGCGCAGCGCGGCTACGCGATCGCGGGCGCGCAGTACCGCGAGGGGCTCAGCAGCGCACTCGAGCTGACGGACGCCGAGGTGGCGCTGCGCCAGAGCGAGTTCAACTACGCAGAAGCGGTATACGACTACCTGGTCGCGCGTGCGCGGCTGGACGAGGCGATGGGGACGGTGGACATAGAGCGCCATGTCGACGACGACGTGGCTTCACAGGAGGCCAGGTAATGCGACGGTCGATGAGGAACCTGCTGGGGCTGGCACTGGTGGTGGTGGTGGCGGCGTGCGGCAATGACACGAGCGGGAGCGAGACGGCCGGCACCGACACGACCGGCGCGGCGCCCGGTGCCGCGCCTGGCCGCGTGGTGAACGTGGAAGTGCTGGAACTGGCGGCGGAGTCGTTCGAGGACGTGATCGGCATCACCGGCACGGTGGAAGCCGAGCGCGATGTCACGATCGCATCGGAAGAGAGCGGCGTGGTGCGCGAGGTCTTCGCGGACAAGGGGCGTTCGGTGCGTGCCGGCCAGCCCATCCTGAAGATCGATGACCGCGTGCTGCGCGCGCAGTACGACCAGGCAGTGTCGGAAGCCGCGCTCGCGCGCGAGACGTACGACCGCCAGCGCCGCCTGTGGGAGGACGAGAAGATCGGCTCCGAGATGAACTTCCTGCGCGCGAAGTACGGCGCGGAGACGGCGGACGCGAATGCGCGCATGCTGGCCGCGCGCCTGGAGCGCACCGTGGTGCGGGCGCCGATCGACGGTATCCTCGACGCCCGCTTCGCCGAAGTCGGCGCCATGGTCGGCCCCGGCACGCCGGTGGCCCGCATCATCGACATCGACCCGCTCAAGGTGCTGGGCGGCGTGCCCGAACGCTACGCCGGCGACATCCGCACGGGCGCGACCGCGACTGTGGTGCTGGACAACTTCGGTGACCGCCAGTTCGCGGGGCGCATCCGCTTCGTCGGCGCCGCGGTGAACGAGATGAACCGCACGTTCCCCGTGGAAGTGACGATCCCGAACTCCGCCGGCGCGCTGAAGCCGGGCATGGTTGCAAAGGTGCAGCTGGCGCGCGGCGACAGCCGCCAGGCGCTGGTCGTGCCGCGCGAGGCCGTGCTGCGCACCGAGACGGGTTACATCGTGTACGTCGTGCGGGAGGAGGCCGGCCGTCCGGTCGCGCAGGCGACGGCGGTCGTGCTCGGGCCGGGCCTGGCCAACCGCATCGTGCTGGAGTCGGGCGTGCAGGCGGGTGACCGCGTCATCGTGGTCGGCCAGCAGCAGGTCGCAAATGGCGACAACGTGGAGGTGGTCGTGAGGCAGGCGGGCACATGAGCCAGGACACGCACCGCAGCTTCGGCCCGACGAACCTGGCGCTGCGCAACCGCATCAGCGTCGCCGCGCTGGTCTTCATCATCGCGCTGCTCGGCCTCGTCTCCTACCTCACCGTGCCGAAGGAGTCGAGCCCGGAGATCACGGTGCCGATGGTGCACATCAGCACCATCTACCCGGGCGTGGCGCCGAAGGACATGGAGACCCTCGTCACGCGTGTGATCGAGGAGGAAGTCAACAAGATCCCGGACGTCACCGACCTCACGTCCACGTCGGACATGGGGTACTCGAGCATCATCGCCGAGTTCGACAGCAAGATGGATGTCGACGAGGCGATGCAGAAGATCCGCGAGAAGATCGACCTCGCCAAGCCGAAGCTGCCCACGGACGCCGAGGACCCGGTGCTCGCGGAGTTCAACTTCGCCGACTGGCCGATCATGCAGGTCAACATCTCCGGGCAGTACGACCTCGTGCAGCTCAAGGAGGTGGCCGAACGCCTGCAGGAGCGCCTGGAGCAGATCCCGTCGCTGCTGGAAGTGCGCCTGTCGGGCGGCCTCGAGCGCGAGGTGCGCGTGGACGTCGACCTGGCGCAGCTGCAGTACTACGAGGTTGCGTTCCCCGACGTCATCAACGTCATCCGCTCCGAGAACGTCACGATTCCCGGCGGCGCCATCGACGTGGGCACGCAGTCGTTCCTGGTCCGCGTCGCGGGCGAGTTCGAGGACCCCGCCATCATCGGCGACATCGTGGTCAAGCTGAAGGACGGCCGCCCTGTCTACGTGCGCGACGTGGCCTCGGTCGACTTCGGGTTCCGCGACCGTGACAGCTACGCCCGCCTCGATGGCAACCCCGTCGTGACGCTGGACATCATCAAGCGCTCCGGCGAGAACATCATCGAGGCCTCCGACGCCGTGAAGGCGGGCATTGAAGCCGAGCGCGCGTCGTTCCCGCCGACCACGTCCGTCAAGATCACGTCCGACACGTCGGAGGACATCCGCGAGATGGTGTCCAGCCTGGAGAACAACATCATCGCCGGCCTGCTGCTGGTGGTGGCCGTGCTGATGTTCTTCCTCGGCGTGCGCAACTCCATGTTCGTGGCCGTGTCGATTCCGCTGTCGATGCTGCTCTCCTTCATCGTCATGAAGATGATGGGGATGACGATGAACATGGTGGTGCTGTTCTCGCTCATCCTGGCGCTCGGCATGCTGGTGGACAACGCCATCGTCGTGGTGGAGAACATCTACCGCCACCTCGAGCAGGGCTTCGACCGCACCGAGGCCGCACTGCGCGCCACGGGCGAGGTCGCGGTACCGATCATCGCGTCGACCATGACCACGCTCGCCGCCTTCTTCCCGATGCTGTTCTGGCCGGACATCGTCGGCGAGTTCATGTCGTTCCTGCCGAAGACGCTGATCATCACGCTGACCAGCTCGCTCTTCGTGGCACTGGTGATCGTACCGCCGCTGTGCGCGATGTTCATGAAGCTGGACAGCGAGCCGGTCCGGCCGTTGACGCGCGCGGCGAAGTGGACGCTGCTCGGCTTCGCGGCGTTCGCGCTGCTGCTGATCGCGGCGAGCAGTCCGCTTGCGGCGCTGCTGCTGGGCGCCACCGGCGTCGGCGTGTACGCGCTGCACCACGCGGTGCTCGGCCGCGTGGCGCGCTGGTTCCAGGACCGCGCCGTGCCGCGCGTGGTGGATGACTACGAGAAGCGGCTGCGCTGGGCGCTCGACCATCGCGGCATCATCATGGCCGGCACCGGCGCAGTCTTCGTCGGTTCCATCGTGATCTTCGCGATGTTCAATCGCGGCAGCGAGTTCTTCCCGGAGTCGATCCCGCCGGCGTCGGTGATCGTGCGGGTGAACGTGCCGGCGGGTTCGGCGGCGAGCTTCACGAACGACATCGCATCGCGCATCGAGCAGCGTCTCGGCGGGTTCGACGGAATGCACGACGCCGAGGCCGTCGTCACCACGGTGACCAGCGGCGAGGGTGGCGGCTTCATGGGCGGCAGTGCGGAGGGCAACGTCACCATCAACTTCAGGGACTTCGACCAGCGCACGTCGGACGTCTTCGAGACGCTGCGCCTGCTCCAGGCCGGGGTCGCCGGTGGCATCGCGGGCGCGGACATCACGGTCGAGAAGCCACCGAACGGGCCGCCCACGGGCAAGCCGATCAGCATCGAGATCGTGGGCCCGGACGTGGACCAGCTGAAGCGGCTGGCGGACAGTGCGATCGCGGTCCTGAAGGCGAGCCCCGTGTACGCGCGCATGGAAGGGCTGGACAACGACATGGCGCGCGGCCGGCCGGAGCTCGTCGTGGAGGTGGACCGTGAGCGGGCGGCGCTGTACGAGCTGTCCACGTCGCAGGTCGGCAACACCGTGCGTACGGCCATCCAGGGCGCGGAAGCCGCCAAGTTCCGCCAGGGCAAGGAGGAGTACGACATCGTGGTGCGGCTGGCCGAGCGCTACCGCAACGACCTCGAGTCCCTGCGCGACCTGACGGTGATGGCGGACGGCCGCCAGGTGCCGCTGCTGTCGGTGGCGCGCTGGCACGTCGACGAGGGTCTCGGCACGGTCCGGCGCAAGGACCTGGATCGCGTCGCCACGGTCAGCTCGGACGTGCGCTCCGGCGAGCAGAGCAACGCAGTGCTGCTCGACGTGCAGGACGTGCTCCGGCCGTTCCAGGAGTCGATGCCGCCGGGCTACTCACTGCGCTTCACCGGCCAGCAGGAAGAGCAGATGGAGTCGATGCGGTTCCTCGGCACCGCCTTCATCATCGCGCTGCTGCTGATCGGGTTCATCCTGATGTCGCAGTTCAACTCGGTGCTCAAGCCGCTGATCATCATGACGTCCGTGATCATGTCGACGGTCGGCGTGCTGCTCGGCCTCGTCGTGTTCCGCATGCCGTTCGGCATCATCATGACCGGCGTGGGCGTGATCTCGCTGGCGGGCGTGGTGGTGAACAACGCGATCGTGCTGATCGACTACATCGACCTGCTGCGGGAGCGCGGCATGACGCGGCGCGAGGCGGTGGTTCAGGCGGGCCGCACACGTTTCCGGCCCGTCGTGCTGACGGCCATCACCACGGTGCTGGGACTGGTGCCGCTGGCGATCGGCTTCAACCTCGACTTCATCGGGCTCTACACGCGGCTCAGCCCCAACCTCTACTGGGGCGGCGAGCAGGCGGCATGGTGGGGGCCGATGGCCATCGCAGTCATCGCGGGCCTGTCGTTCGCCACCGTGCTGACACTCGTGATGGTGCCGGTGATGTACTCGCTGCTCGACGACCTGGGCGACGCGTTCAAGCGGCACTTCGTCGCCGGCGTGAGCGAAACGGAGGAAACAGTGGTGACGCACGAGCCGCAGCGGCCGCGGCCGCGGCGCGGGCGGCTCGCGGGCGTGGCGGCGCGCTTCGGCGCGTTGCGCACCGCGGAGCCTGAAGGGTAGGGAAGTGGACGGGGAGTGCGTGCGTGTCAGCGCGCGCGCTCCCAATCGTCCAGGTGACGGGTTAACTCGTCGATCGACAGGACTGTCCTGCGCGCCGCACCCTCCTCACGGAACACCACCGCCGACCACCCCTTCATGCCGACGGGCCGGAGCGTCCGGCCGCGCATGCGCAGGCGCTGGCCCGAGATGGCGCGTATCAGCACCCGCTCGTAGCGCGAGCGTTCCAGCTGCGCGGGCGAGAACAACTCATCCCAGTAGCACAGCCTCCCCACATCCTCGTACTCCTCCGGCCGGTCATCCAGGTCGAGCAGGGACGGGCTGCGGCCGCGGATCACGGAGCCGATCAGGCGGAACGTGAACGGGTCGGAGATGCGCCGTATCGAGCGCCAGAACTGGCGCACGATGTGGCCCGCGATGTGGCGCAGGCTCATGACGCCGTGATCGTCCGTGTCCCACAGCGGCTCGTCGATGTCCGACGTGAAGGGGTTGGCGGGATAGCAGCTGAAGCGCGCGAGCCACCCCTGCCGGGAGGTGTGGGGCACGGGCGCGAAGCGGCTGATCACCGGGATGTCGTGGCGGGCCAGCTGCTCCGGGTCGTAGCTCTCCCACTTCATCACCTCGCGCACGATGCCGACGATGAGCGTGGCCGTCGCGATCATCAGCGAGGGGCTCGGCGTGAAGTCGACGGTGATCTCGATGCGGTCCTTGCGCGGCCGCACGCCGACGCCGGTGGACTGCCGGTTGGCCGCCAGCAGCATGACGGGCGCGGGCAGGATGTACGTGAGCAGGCGCGCCAGTGACTCGACGGAGCGCCCGTTCGCGGGCTCACCGTCAGGCAGGTCGAACGACACGTTGTAGTGGGCGCTGAACCCGACCAGGCGGGTCTCGTGGCCGTTCGCGCGTTCCCACGCGTCGAGCTCGTCGCGCACGATGTGGATGGCCTCCCACAGGGAGCGGCCGGCGCGCGCGGCGCAGCCCCGCTCGATCTCGATCACCGGCGTAGCCACCTCGATCACGCCCGTGTCGAAATACACGGCACCGCCGGTGGGCAGGTGGTAGGACGTGCCCTGGCGGTGCATGAGGTCGCCGCGGATGAACTGGCGCGGGGAACCGAAAACGTCCTCGGGTCGCTTCTGCTCATCGTCCACGATGAGGGCGAACTCCGCCTCCATCCCCATCGCGGCGAGTCGGAGCCGCTCCGTCGCGGTAGGGAGGTCCTGCTTCTTGGCGTGCTGCATGAGTCTCTATTCGTCGGCGCCGCTCGTGCGCACGGGTTCAAACGTGGTGTAGCCCAGGTCGATGTGCAGGTGGTCGTCCGCCATCCCTGCCGCACTGCCATACGGCCGGATCCAGACGCCCGGGATCACGCGTCGCGCCACATTGACGAACTTCGTGATCGTGTCGCGGTCGTCGAGCCACTGGTCGCCGATCCGATAGATGTTCGCCGCCGTGCCCCAGCAGTGGCGTGAGGCATGGCGTCCGAGGGCGTG
>DATHVW010000094.1:0-8206 GCA_035461085.1 Longimicrobiales bacterium
GTCTGCTGGCCAGGTCGGCGCGTCACGTGCTGCCGTGGTTCGGCACGGGAACGTGGTCGCAGCGCGTCGCCCGGCGCATGGCAACGAACGGCGTGTCTGATATCTGTATGCGCCTGCCATTCAGAACGGAGATCGCACCACTGATCGCGGGTTCGGATGTGGTGGTGTTCCCCGCGCTCGAACCCCATTTCCCGCGCCCGGCGATCGAGGCGGCCGCTCTTGCCAGGCCGGTAGTCGCATCCGACCTGCCTGGCATCGATGAGGTGGTACTTCATGACCGCACCGGTCTGCTGGTAGCGGCCGGCGATGCGGTCGCACTCGCCGGTGCGATCCGGCGCCTGCTGCTGGATCGGGAACTGGCCGCCGCGCTCGGCAGAGAAGGAAGACGCCACGCCGAGCGCAGGTTCAGCCTCACCGCACAGATGGCACGCATCGCGTCCATCTACGAGAGTCTCCTGGCGCGACCCACCCCCGCCAATGCGTGAGCGGTCACTTGCGGGTCCGGGCATCCGCCTACCGGCAGCGGCGAGGGCGGTTCGGTGAGCACCGCGACGATCGCGGGACGCCAGCGCAGCGCCGGAGCGCTCGTCATCGCCGGCTGCGCGGCCGCATCGGCGCTGGGCGTGCTGCTCGTGTACTCGCCGCTCGCGCTGGTTGCGGTCGGGGTTCTGCTATTCGGCGTCGTGATCCTGCCCTTCTTCCCGCGCGTCGGATTCTACCTGGCGTACCCGATATTCTTCTTTCTGCCGCTCGAACGGCTGCGTATCACGGACCTCCCGGTGCTCAGCTCCCCATTGAACTTCCTGGTCATCACTTCCGCCGTCGTGGGCATCGCGCACTGGTCGCTGCGCCCGCGGCCGCTTCCCGCGTCCCGACTGTACGTTCCGGTTCTCCTGGCGGCGTTGGTGCTCATCGTCAACATCGGGTTACGCAACGCGGCGGTGGGTGCGGTACGACTCTCCTCGCTGCTGCTCGGCATGTGGCCGTTCGCCCTGGCGATCCTGCTGGTACAGACGCCCCGGCAGGCCGGTCGTATTCTGCGGGTTTCACTGGGGTGCGTCGCTGCCTTCGCCGCGATCTGGATACCGCTGCTGCTGCTGGTCGGCAGGCAGACCGAGGGCGACGCAGCGCGCGCACTCTCGCGCCGGGTATCGATCGAGCTGGCCGGCGGCAGCCTGAGCCTCAATTACCTGCTGGTACTGGCATTCGCGACGGCAGTTCCGGTGTTTCTCGCAGTGGCATGGTATCGCGACAATCCGCGGCGTCTGCGTATGCTGAGCGGCACGGCAGGCGTGTTCGTCTTGATCGCGCTGATCACGTCGGGATACGCGGCCGCACCGCTGGGAGCCGTCGTCGGTGCCGCGCTGGTTCCGCTCATCGCGGTGCTCGGTGATCACCGCGAGCGAACGCCATCGGCCGTGCTTCGGGTCGCGGCGGTCTGGCTCGTCGTCGCGCTCCTGGTCATCGGCTTCTTCCTGGTAACGTCCCAGGGGCGGCTGCTGGTCGCGCGTGTGCTCAACCCCGAGGATGACTTCAGCGGCGCGTTCCGCCTGTACGCGGCGCATCAGGGGGTGCTCGCGTTTCTGGCGAACCCGCTGATCGGCTGGGGACCGTTCAACGAACCGACCTATCGCGCGGGTTACCTGCTCGGAGGTCATACTACCTACGTCAAAGCGGCCTACGAGTTCGGTCTGCTGTTCCTCATCCCGTTCCTGTGGCTGCTCGTCGAGATGGTGCGCTTGCCCTTGGGGCTCGTCAGACGCGCGCGGCGCAGCCTTGACCGGGCTGTGGTGGCTGGCTTTACCGGGAGCCTGGCGGTGGTCCTGGTGCTGGGCCTCGTCACGGAAGTCTTCGACGGGGTCATTCCGCTCTCGCTTGTCTGGCTGTTCCTAGGGCTCGCCACGGTCTGGCGCGGCTGGCTCGAGCGCGATCCAAACGCAGTGCTGGTAGAGTGATTCACGTCGGCGCTCTCAGGTCGGAACCGGACCTCAAATCCCGTGCGTCACCATGAGTGATCCAAGAATGCCGCTGGCTCGCAATCCCGAAGCTGCCGCCGACCTCCGCGAGCGGCATGCCGGAGTCGATGATGGCAGTGCATCGGTGCTCGAGCTGCTGAGTGTCCTGCTCCGGTACCGCTGGTCGATCGTGCTCCTGCCGCTGATTGCGTTTGCTGTGACCGTCGGGCTGTCGCTGCAGCGCGATCGCACGTATACCTCCACGGCCGCCTTCGTACCGCAGGCGGCCGAGCCGAGCAGCGCCGGCCTGGCGGGCGTGGCCGCCCAGTTCGGAATCGCTCTGCCGGCGACACGCGCCGCGGAGTCACCCGCCTTCTACGCCGATCTGCTTCAGTCCCGTGAGATCCTGGGCGCTGCCGTGCTCACCAACTACGATTCCGCGGCCGGCACTCACCACGGTTCCGGCAACCTGGTCGAGCGGTTCAGCGTCGCCGAGCGCCGTTCGCCAGCCGTGCGGCATGACGCCGCGGTGCGTGCGCTGCGGGAAGCCATGCAGGTGAACGTATCCCGCGAAACCGGGGTCCTGCGGCTGTCGGTGAGGACGGAGTCCCCGCGCCTCAGCATGGCCATCGTGGAGCGGCTCCTCGAGCTGGTCAACGAGTTCAACCTGCACCGGAGGCAATCACAGGCGGGCGCGGAGCGCCGATTCGGTGAGGAACGGGTCAGGGCAGCCCAGGGGGAGCTGCTCGCGGCCGAGGATCGCCTGCAGCGCTTCCTGCAACGAAACCGCCAGTTCCGCAATTCACCCGAGCTGCAGTTCGAGCACGACCGGCTCGAGCGGGACGTGATGATGCGCCAGCAGGTATACACGGCGCTGGCACAGGCCTACGAGCAGGCTCGCATCGAGGAGGTTCGCAACATTCCCGTGATTACGGTGATCGAGCGGCCTGCCGCGGCGTCAACGCCCGATCCTCGCGGGACCGTCGTCAAGGGACTGCTGGCGCTGTTGCTCGGCGGTATGCTCGCGGTGCTGCTCGCATTCGCGAGAGATTTCGTTCGGCGCGGGCGCCGGGACGATAACGCGCACGGTGAATTCGATCGCCTGCGTGCCGAGGCCATCGCCGATCTGCGCCATCCCCTGGATCGCTTCCGCCGTGCCTTGGCGCGCCGTTGACCGCATGGAGAAGAGCGGCGTATTAGTGAATTCGGGGAGCGGTGGCGGTATTCGGGTGGCGTTCACAGGATCGCTGCCGGAGCCGGAGGACATTATCGCCAATCCGGCTTATTCGCCCGCGGCGGCGCTATTCCAGGAGCAGCTCCTCGAAGCGCTCGATGCGAGCGCGGAGTGCGAGGTGTCGCACGTGTTTGCGGGTCGGCCGCTCCCGTCCTACCCGCGTCATGCCCGCATCGCTATCCGGGGAGCGCGCGCGTCGAGGGCGGGCCGATTCCCGATGAGTCGGCTTGGCTTCCTCAACCTCGGGCTCTTGAAGCCCGCTACGCTGAGCCTCTCGTTGCTGCCCCGAGTACTGGCGTGGGCGTGGCGAGAGCGTGCTCGCTCACGCCTGATTCTGCTCTACAATACCACGAGCCCGCCCGCCATCATCGCGGTGCTGGCCGGACTCCTCAGCAGGACACAGGTGGTGGCCATCGTGGCCGACATCAACGTTCCGGGTTCCGGGCTCGTGTCGCGGTCTCTGCTCCGGCGGCTCGAGTACCGGCTTCAGGTGCGCACGTTGCGCTACCTGGACGGCGTTGTCGTCCTGACCGAGCGTATGCGGGTGGATTTCGCGCCGCGCCTTCCCGCGCTCCTCATGGAAGGGGCCGTGAGCGATACGCTGCTGCAGGATCCGTTGCCGGGACGCGCCAGCGGGACCGGGGCCTGCGCGATCATGTACGCCGGCCATCTCTCGGCACTGAAGGGGCTGCCGCTCCTGCTGGAGGCCTTCGAACGTCTGGTTGGACCCGGCTACGAGTTGTGGCTCACGGGTGATGGCCCGATGCGCCCCGATGTCGAAGCCGCCGCGCAGCGCGATCCGAGGATTCGCTACTTCGGCATGCTCCCTTATGAGCGCGTGGTGACGCTGTTGCGCCGCGCCACGGTGCTGGTGAATCCGCACAGCGGCGCGATGGCCTCGTCGCGCTACCTCTTTCCTTCGAAGTTGCTGGAATTCCTGGCCTCCGGGCGCCCTGTGATCACGACCGTCAGCACCCCTGAGGTACGTCAGGAGTACGGGGCGGTGGCCTATCTCCTCGAGGAGGAGAGCGCGGAAGGGCTACGGGCCATGATCGAGACCGTGGCTTCGCTCCCTGAGCGGGAGCGGCAAGCCCGCGGCGAGGCCGCCCGCATGCTCCTGCGCGAGCGCAAGACCTGGCGCACACAGGGTGCGCGCATCGCTCACTTCCTTGCCCGCGTGGTGCGCGAGGGTAGCGGGCTGCCGGAGCGGGAGCTCGTGGGACCGCACGCGGGGCGGCAATGACCGGCGAGCAGCCGGCCGGGCGCTTTCCTCGGAACCTGGTACAGGTCGGTCTCGACTGCGTGCCTGCGAGCGGCGGCACGACCACGGCAATGCATGATTTCGCGGCGGCTGTAGGCGGCTCGATTCTCTCCTTCACGCGACGTGAGTTGCTTGACTCTGCCGCGGAAGCAGACGTGTTGCACGTTCCCGTCGACGGGGGGTTGCTCGGTACCGCCTATCACGTTCCGTCCGCTCGCCACACGAGGCGCGCCGAGGCCGTGCTGTCGCGGGCAAAGCTCGTGATCGTGCATGGGCTCTATCGCTATCACGCGCAGTGGGCGGTGGCACGCGCGCGGAGGTCAGGCATCCCGTACTGGATCGTGCCCCACGGTTCGCTCGACCCCTGGGTCCTCAGCTATCGGCGCCTGAGGAAACGGGCCTGGCTCGCACTGATCGGAGATCGCGCGCTGCGTGACGCCGCCGTCGTCCTGCTGGCGACACGGCGTGAGCAGGAAAAAGCGGCCGGTCACCTGCAGCACGCACGCACTGCCGTCGTGCACTGGCCAGTGCCGCGCCACAGCCGCGATCCCGCTGCCGGTCGTCGCGTGCGTGCCGCGCTGGGCATTCCGACGAACGTCAGGGTGCTGCTGTTCCTGGGCCGGCTGCACCCGATGAAGCGCGTGCTCGAGACGATCGCGGCGGTCGCGGAATGCGGCCGATCCGATCTGCACCTCGTGGTCGCCGGACCCGGCAGTCCGGAGCTGGACGAGGCAATGTGCCGCCAGGCTGCGGCGGACGCGCCGGGCCGAATCCACGTGGTCGGCCCGGTCTTCGGTCCTGACAAATCGGCCTGCTTCGACGCCGCCGACGGATACGTGAGCCTGTCGATCCGTGAAAACTTTGGATACACGGCCGCGGAAGCGATGGCCGCCGGACTCCCGTTGATCCTCTCCCCGGGCAACGATCTCGCGCATGAGCCGGGTGTAGCGCGGTGCGGCTGGCTGCTCCACGATGTCACGGCCGCGGCGCAGGCGATCGCCGAGTTTGCGATCGCCCCACCCCACGTGCTCTCAGGAATGGGCGACGCCGCCCGCGCCTGGGCAGAGGAGCAGTTGACCACAGAGAGATTCGCTGCAGCAGTCCGCTCGCTCGCTGCGGCCTCGCTTCGCGAGCGGGCGTCGGCATGAAGCGGGGTTACACGGCTCGGGTAGCCGGTGCGTCCGCCCGCGCGTGCCGGATCACGTCGGGAGCACGATGAAGATCCTCCTGCTCACGCTGGTGTTCTCGCCGGACGGTGTGTCTACCGCGGCCTTGATGACCGAGCTGGCAACCGAGTTGCAGCGGATGGGTCACCAGGTAACCGTCGTGACCACGACCCCGCACTACAATCACGATGCGGAGGCGCGCGGCAGGCAGCCGCTCGCACGTGCCTGGGGTGGGCTCCTGTACCGAAGCGAAGTGAACGGCATCCGCGTCCTTCATGCGAGGATGGCGCAGAAAGGTAGCCGCGTGCTGAAGCGCGTCCTGGATTATGCCCGCTTTCACCTAGT
The DNA here is from genome assembly GCA_035461085.1 of Longimicrobiales bacterium. GTDB lineage: Bacteria > Gemmatimonadota > Gemmatimonadetes > Longimicrobiales > RSA9 > SH-MAG3. The sequence goes on from DATHVW010000094.1 coordinate 5,962, forward strand.
CGGTACCGTCGCCGCGCTCATCGAGGGCGGGAAGTACGATGTCGTGCTCGCGCCGACCCCGCCGCTCACGATCGGTCCTCACGCGAGGCTCCTGGCCCGCGCCCGCGGCGCGCGCTTCGTCTACAATGTTCAGGAGGTCTATCCGGACGTGGCCCTCCGTCTGGGAGTGCTTCGGCCGGGCCGGCTGGCCTCCGCACTGGAGCGGATCGAGACCGCGACGTACCGACACGCGGACGCGGTGGTCGTCATTTCCGAGTGGTTTCGCAGACGTCTCCTCGAAAAGGGAGTACCACGGCAAAAGCTGCACGTCATCCCGAACTTCGTGGATACGCAGTTCGTGCAGCCAGGACCTTCGGCCAACCCGTTCGCCCGCGCGCATGGCCTTGAGGATAGCTTCGTCGTCCTCTATTCCGGCAACCTTGGCCTCACGCAGGACTTCGAGTCCGTGCTCGCGGCCGCCGATCAGCTCGCCGAACTCGCGGACGTCCGCTTCGTTATTGTGGGCGACGGCGCGCGCCGCACCTGGCTGGAGAGGCAGCTGGCGAGCGGACGTCGCAACAACGTGCTGCTGCTGCCGTATCAACCGGGCTCCGCGATCCCCGACATTTACGCCACCGCTGATCTGGGGATCATACCGCTCAAGCGAGCCGTTGCACGGGATACATTTCCTTCGAAGGTGTACACCATCATGGCGAGCGGCCGGCCGGTGCTCGCCAGTGCCGAGCAGGATACCGAACTGGCGTGGCTCATCGAAGAGGCGGGATGTGGCAAGGTGGTGGAGCCTGAGCGGCCGAACCAGCTCGCGGAGGCGATCCGGTCCCTCCATGCGACGCGGGCCGGAAATGCCGCGCTCGGTTTGCGCGGCCGCGACTACGTGGTGGCCCGGCACGGGCGAGAAGCGGTATGTCGCCAGTACGATACGCTGCTGCGCGAGCTCGTCACTGATGCGTGACCCCGGGTCAGGTCCCCGCAGCGGTCCGGAGTCTTCACGCGGCGCCGCCAGGCCGGCGCCCCGGTCCGCATCCGGGGTCGCCGGCCGCCCCGATCCCAGCCCAGGACCTCCGTAGCATGCGTGTCCTGGTGACGGGGGCCTCGGGCTTCCTCGGCGGGCACGTGTGCCGCCGTTTGCTGGAGGACGGCCACGAGATCCGCGCGCTTTCGAGGAGCAGCGCGGTGGTTTCGGGCGCGGCCACGTTAAGCTACTCCGACAAGGAGCTGCGCTCCATACCGGCGGCAGCGTTCGAGGGTATCGCTGCGGTCGTGCACTTAGCCGCCCGCGTCCACGTCCGCAGCAGTGGGCGGGCCTCGCACTCGGCGTTCTACTCCGCGAACATGGATGTGACCCGCAGGTTGGCGGTGGCCGCGGCAGCAGCCGGCGTGCGCGATTTCCTGTTCGCGAGCAGCCTGAAGGCGGCTGCCGAGACGTCGGCGGCGGTGCTCGTGGAATCGGACCGGCCACGTCCGCTGGACGCCTACGGCGCGAGCAAGCTCGAGGCGGAAGCGCGGCTCGCCGAGATCGGCGCGGCACAGGGGATGAATACCGTGTCGCTACGACTCCCGCTCATGTACGGCGCGGGTATGAAGGCGAACATGATGGCCCTCTTCCGACTGGTCGATCGTGGCCTGCCGCTCCCGCTGGGCGGCATCGCCAACCGCCGCAGCCTGCTCTATGCCGGGAACGCCGCCGCGGTGTTCGCGGCCCTGCTCGGTCGCATTGCGGGACAGGAGATGTATTATGCCAGCGACGGGGAGGCGGTCTCCACGCCGGAGCTCCTGCGCCGCATCGCTGCCGCGCTGAAGCGGCCGCTGCGGTTGCTACCTGCTCCCAAGCCGCTTCTGCGTCTGGCGGAACGGCTCGATCTTCCAGTCGCCGGCCCGCTTGCCCGACGCCTCGCCGGCTCGCTGGCCGTGGACTCCTCGCGGCTGCTGACGCGACTGGGGGCACCCCTCCCATACACGCTCGACCAGGGGCTGGTGCTCACGGCATCATGGTATCGGGGACCTGCGGCAGGGCGGGGCACGGGGCACAGCCAGCACGACGAAGAGCCTACCAATGCTTGACTTCCTCCTCATCCTCCTCTTCGGCGGTGCCGCGTTCTACGCCGTGCACCGCGCCACCGATCAGTTCACGCGCTGGGCGCCGCAGGTGCTGCTCGACGTGCCCAACGAGCGCAGCTCGCACGAGCGGCCGACGCTGCGCGGCGGTGGTCTCGCGATCGTGCTCGCGGTGGTCGTGGGCGCGGCC
>DATHVW010000095.1:0-30801 GCA_035461085.1 Longimicrobiales bacterium
ATCCGTCCGCAGCAGCTCGAGGGAGCTGTCGTAAATGTCCCGATCCGCCCCGTTCATCGGGGCGCGACCGTACGCAAAGATACCGGCGACGGTCAGCTGGCGGTACCACAGTCGGGTCCAGTCGGCGGAAACCTTTGCCGCGCCGCCCACCAGAACGATCTTTCCACCCTCGCGCGTGATGGCGAGGGAGTCCTGGATGGTGGAGCTGCTGCCGACCGTATCATAGACCAGCGACGGCCCGCCCTCGACGAATTTCGGCGCCAGGGACGGCTTGTAGGCGCGCGCGTGGGGCAGCGATTCCGCCCAGCGATAGATCTCATCCGGTCGGCGGAAGACGCGGTCGGCGCCCGCGGCCTCGGCCTGCTCCATCTGAAAATCGTACCGTCCCAGGCAGGCAATCGGGCCTTCCCAGCCGGTGGCGCGGAGCGCCCGCACGGTCAGGACGCCGATCGTGCCGGCGCCAATGACCAGCACAACGTCGCCCTCGACCGGAGGGTGGAGCAGGACGGGCCGGAGCGAGGACGCGAGCGGGTCCGTGAGGACGGCCACCTCGTCGGTGAGCCCGGCGGCGGAATGCAGCTGCGAGCGGTGCGCGACGAAGGTCTTCGACCAGCCGCCGCCCGTCGCGGGAGAGTAGCCGATCATGGGGCCGTTGCCGATGGCGCCATCCTGCGTGCGGCGGCAGAGGCCGTACTCGCCGCGGGCGCATGCGGGGCACGGGTCGAGACCGCGCTGCTCACAGGCGAGCATCGGATTCACGACGACGCTGTCGCCGGCCTTCCATTCGCCGGCGCCAGGTCCCGACTCGACCACCCGTCCGACGTTCTCGTGGCCGAACGTGAACGGGAAGGCGCCGAACGGCTCGAGCGTGAAGCTGTCATGGGCCGTGATGGCCGCGAGATCGCTGCCGCAGACGCCGGAGAGCGTGGATTCCACCCGGACCCAGTCGGGGCCGGGGAGTGCGGGCGGCTCGATGCTGTCCAGGGAGATGCAGCCGCCGGGTCCGAGCGCGAGGTTCGGCCGGCGGCCCGCGGCGAAGCGCGTCCACAGGTAACGGGCCGGCCGGTAATGGAAGCGGATTGCGCGCAAGGATGCAGCCCCGGGGTCAGGCGTTCGGTGCGAGAATTCCCGAGCGCCGGTGTCCAGACGTGAAAATCCCGATATTCCGAAGAGTTAACAGGTCTTGAAGGTAATCCCGGGACGGCCGTGCGGACAAGATCACCGGTGCGCGTGGTCCGGAACGTGCCCCGGCGGGGCAGCATGACGGATCGACGGTCCGATCCCGTACTGGTGCACTTCTATCGCGCAGTCGTCTCACACATGGATGTGTGGCGGCTGCGCATGGACGCGACCACGAACTGGGCGGCGGTCACCGTCGCCGGGATGATCACGTTCAGCTTCAGCACGCTGACCGCCCCGCACTACGTGCTGCTGCTGGCGCTGGTGTTCCAGTTCGTGTTCCTGCTGATGGAGTCGCGCCGCTACCAGACGTTCGATCTCTGGCGGCGCCGCTTCCGCGTGCTGAACCGCGCGCTTATCGTACCCGCACTCGACGAGGCGCGATCGGAGGAGTCGGGCGCGAAGGAGCTGCAGCAGCTGTCGCGGGACCTCGGGCGTACGGTGCCGCACCTGTCGCTCAGGCATGCGGCGGGATACCGGATCCGGCGCAATTACGGCTACCTGTTCGGTGTCACGCTGCTCGCGTGGGTACTGAAGCTGGAGGTGCACCCGGAAGCGGCCCGGTCCGCGACGGTGCTTGTCGGACGTGCCGCCATCGCGTTCATCCCGGGCTGGCTGGTGCTCACCGTGGTGTTCGTGTCCACGGCTGCGCTGCTGGTCGCGGCCGTATTGGCGCCGACGCACGACATGCTCGACTGGGAGACCACCACCCCCCGCTGGCAGCGCTGGATGCAGAGCGGGACAACGCAAGGAGGCGGTGATGTCGAATGACGTCGTGCTCGCGACGCGGTTCGGCGCGGAATCGGAGGAGCCCGCGCGCGTCGCGGCGAATCTCGCCCGCCTGACGGGCGGCCGTGTGACGATCGTGTATGTCGCGACGGAGCTCGGTGCGGTGACGGCCGCGGCGGGAGAGGCGGGGGTCCAGCCTGCGGAGGAGCGCAGGGTGCAGGTGGAGAAGATCCAGGAGGAGCTGCGCGACTTCGTCACGGAGCACTTCAGTGCGGTCGAGGCGGATACGCGCGTTGTCGAGGGCGATGTCGCGGAAGCGATCTCCGATGTGGCCGCCGAGCTCGGTGCGGCGTTCCTGGTGGTGGGCACGCGCGGGCGCAGCACACTGTCGCGGCTGATCCTGGGTGACACCACGCACAGCATTCTGCAGCACGCCCCCTGCCCCGTGGTGGTCGTGCCGCTGCACGGCAGCTGACGGCAGTTGACCGCAGATCGGGCGGCCGGCATCCAACGAGTGACTGGACCGCGCCGGACCGCGGTCACACGGCATAGAGGCGAGCGTCATGGCTGAGGTGGAGTTCACGACGGACATCCTGTTGACACTGGCTGTCACCGCGGGCGCGCTCGCGCTCTTCGTCTGGAACCGCCTGCGCGTGGATGTCGTTGCGCTGATCGTGATGGCGTCGCTGATCCTGCTCGGCCTCGTGACGCCGCAGGAGGGGATCAGCGGCTTCGCCAACGAAGCGATGATCACCGTCGCGGCAATGTTCGTGCTGTCGGCCGGCCTGCTGCGCACCGGGGCGATCGATGCACTTGGCCGCCGGCTGGAACGTTGGGCCGGAGACGGCGAATTCCGGCTGCTGGTCGTTGCCATCGCGCTCGTTATCCCACTCAGCGCGTTCATCAACAACACCCCCGTCGTTGTGGTCATGATTCCACTCATCCTCGGCCTGACGCGGAAGATGAAGGTGGCGCCCTCCAAGATCTTCATGCCCATTTCGTTCGCGAGTCAGATGGGCGGTACTCTGACGCTGATCGGCACGAGCACGAATCTGCTCGTTGCCGGGCTCGTGCTCGAATTGGGGATGGATCGGATCCGAATCTTCGACGTCACACCGGCCGCGGCCGTCCTGACGGTCGTCGGAGTCACCTATCTCCTGACCGTGGGGCGGTGGCTGACGGCCACGCGCGAGCCAGTGACGGATCTGATCAGCAGCTACGAGATCCGCCAGTACCTCACCGGCCTGCTGGTCGGTCAGCAGTCCCCGATCGTGGGGAAGTCCCTGCGCGAGTCACGCTTTGGCTCCAATTACGGCCTTCAGGTGATCGGGATCGACCGCCAGGGTGAGCGCGTCGCGTTTCCGCGGGGGCATACGCTGGTGGAGGCGGGCGACATCCTGATCGTGGAAGGAAAGATCCCGAATATCGCGCGCATAGAGGAGGAGGAGCACCTCACGATAGCGGGGTCCAGGCCCGAGTTTCCTGATCCGGCAGAGGCCCAGGGGCCGGGACGGGAGGCGCGGCTGGCGGAAGTCATCGTACCGCCGCGCTCGATGGTCGTCGGTCGTACGCTCCAGCAGGTGAACTTCCGCAACCGCTACGGCATGCCGGTGCTCGGCATCCAGCGCCACGGCGAGCCGCTTCAGGAGCGAATGCGCGATATCACGCTCGAGCCGGGCGACGTGCTACTCGTCTCGGGCAGCAACGAGGAGCTGACCGCGCTGCATGGCAGCGGAGACCTGGCGCTGCTTGGCGCGGTACAGCTTCCGCGGAAGCGGTTGCGCAAGATGAAGTACGCCTTCGCGATCATCGCTGGCGTAGTTGCACTGGCGGCGTTCGATGTCATGCCCATTCTCGTGTCCGCTCTGCTCGGCGTTATCGCGATGTTCCTGACCGGCTGTGTCACACCCGACGAGGCCTACGAGGACATCGACTGGATGGTGCTCGTGCTGCTGGGTGCCATCATCCCACTCGGCATCGCCATCCGCGACACGGGCTTAGCGGAACTGGCGGCAGGCCTTCTCGTGAATCTCACGAGACCGCTGGGCAGCTACGGCGTTCTCGCGACGTTCTACATCATGACATCTCTGCTCACGGAAGTCATCAGCAACAATGCGGCGGCCGTCGTCCTGACCCCCATCGCGCTGGCTACGGCACTCACGCTCGGCGTGTCCCCCATGCCTTTCATCATCGCCGTAATGTTCGCCGCATCGAACAGCTTCATGACTCCCATCGGTTACCAGACCAACACGTTCATCTACGGACCGGGCGGCTACCGGTTTACCGATTTCCTGCGGTTGGGAGCGCCGCTGAACCTGCTGCTCGCCGCCGCAGCAACCATCACCATACCATTTTTCTTCCCTTTCTGAGCGGCGGGAGTGTGGCGCTGTCCGGCGCCGCTGCGGGGGCAGGGGTTCATTTTTCACCACAGAGCACACGGAGCACACGGAGGGCATTATCGGGTAATCTGGATGGCCGGTAAGGCCGGCTCCTTGTTCTGTAAAGAAAATAAAAAGAACTGCCCGCTGCGTCCGAGAGAGCCGCGCTACTCCGCACCGGCCTCTGTGTGCTCTGTGTGCTCTGTGGTGAATAGTTTTTGTTTGCCAGGACGCGCCAAGCTCTCAGAGCAGTGGACCTCACCCGCTCCCGTGCACTAGATTCCGGAGACATGAGCAATCACGAAGCTGGAGCGGATCCCGAGCGCGGTCCGGGCCGGGTGCCCTCGTCTGTATCCAGGCGCGGTTTCCTGCGTGGTGCGGCTGGCGGCACGGCGGTGGTCGCGGTCGCGTCGCTGCTGCCGCACGGGTGCTCTCCGGACTACGTGGAACGGCGGCCGGACGGGGAGCCGCTGCAGACGCTGACACCGAAGGAGTATGCGGTGGCGCGGGCTGCGGCTGAGGCGCTGCTGGTCGGCGTGCCGGTGGACCCGGACGCGGTGGCGAGCGGCATCGACGCGGAGCTGGCGCTGGTCGGAGAGCCGGTGCTGACGGACATGAAGACCGTGCTGTCGCTGATGGAGCACGGCCCATTGCTGTCGTTCCGGCGGAAACGGTTCAGCGCGCTGTCACCGGAGGATCGCCGGAAGGTGCTCGACGACTGGGCGAAGTCGCGTTTCAACCTGCGGCGCGCGGCGTTCCAGGCGCTCAAGGGATTCGTTGTCTTCTTCGCATACATCCAGGATTCGACACGGCCTCTGACCGGTTTCGCGGGGTCGTGGCCGGAGCGATTCGATCTGCCGGTCTACGAAGTGGACTACGGCGAGATCGGCTGAACGTGAAAGCAGACATGATAGGATTGGCCGACCGGAACGGCGGTGTGTCTTGATCATACAGGGTGCGGGACGGACGGACAGCGTCCGCGAGCGGGCCGATGTGGTCGTCGTGGGGACCGGCTCCGGCGGCGCCACACTGGCCGTGTACCTCGCCGAGCGCGGTTGGGACGTCGTGATGCTCGAGAAGGGCGGCTTCTATCGCGCGGAGGATTTTTCGCAGCGCGAGGAAGAAGCCATGGGCGACTTCAACGGCCGCCGCGGCCTGGATGCGACCGTAGACAATGCCGTCTTCCTGAACTACGCGGAAGCCGTCGGCGGTTGCACGGTGCATTACTGGGGCGACTCGTTCCGCACGCCGGGCGACCGGCTGGAGCGGTGGCGCACCGAGCACGGCATCGACTGGATGATCGAGTCGGAGCTGGACCCGCACTGGGAAGCGATCGAGAAGGAGCTCGGCATCCACATCACGCCCGAGCAGCTGTTCAACGAGAACAACCGGCTGGTGCGCGCCGGCTGCGAGAAGCTCGGGATCGAGGGACACGCGCCGCCAACCGCGCGCGTGGATTGCATCGGCTGCGGCTGGACGCAGTTCGGCTGCGCGTACAACCGGAAGACGTCGCAGCTCATCACGACGATCCCCCGCGTGTCGAAGACCGGCGGCCGCGTCTACAGTGACGCGCGTGTGACGAAGCTGTTGGTGGATGGAGATCGGGTCGTGGGCGTCGAGGCGGCGTTCGTCGATCGGAGCACGAAGGCGGCGACGGGAAGCATCCACGTGGACGCACCGATCGTCGTCCTGGCCGGCGGCGCGCTCGGTACGGCCGACATCCTGCTCCGCAACGTCGAGGACGAAACGGTCGGTAAGCGATTCTACATCAACCCGCACTACTTCGTGTGGGCGGACTTCGGCCGTCAGATCGACAATGTCACCGGCATCCCCTGCGCGTACGTGGTCCACGGGTTCCGTCACGTGGAGCGCGATGCGCGCGGGGATTACGCGGGCGGCGGCTACATCATGCTGACGAACCATCAGTCGCCCGCGATTGCCGGCGCCATGCTGAACGGGATCGGTGCCGCGCACACGGAGCGCATGAAGCGCTATCGCCAGCTCGGCTCGCTGATGAGCGTCATCGATGAGGATCATCCCGGCCGCGTGTTTCTCGGCAAGGACGGTGTCCGTCGTACCGAGTACAACGTGAAGGGGATCGATCAGCTGAAGGCTGTCGATTACCTGAAGAACGCATCGCGTATCTTCCTCGCCGCGGGTGCGCAGGAAGTCTGGATCCCCGATGTCTACGGCACGACTGTCCGCACTGAAGCCGAGGTCGAACGCATCGGGCTCCGCAGTGTACAGCCGAACGCGCAGTTCTGCGCAGGCTCGCACCTCATGGGAACGGCGCCGATGGGAACGGACCCGGCGGATTCCTTCGCGGGTCCGACGGGTGAGGCGCATCGCGTGCGTGGTCTCTATGTCGCCGACGGCGCCGCACTGCCCGGCTCGGTATCGGTGGATCCATCGCTCACGATCATGGGCGTCGCGCGTCACATCGCCGCGGGGCTCCACGAACGGCTCGGACGTGCGGGCGCGTAGCGGACGCGTGGCCGTGCGCAGGATCGTGCTGACATTCGTGGCCGTACTCGGCGGAGCGTGCACGCTACCCGCCGGGCCGACTCTGCAGACGGGCGCTCCGGTTCCTGCTCCCACGTCGGATGCCGCGATTGCAGCCGTGGCGCGTGACGTGATCGCCGAGGTGAACCGCACTCGCGATGCGCGCGGGCTGGGCACACTGCGCGCCGACGCGGCATTGAACCGCGCCGCGCGCGATCATGCCGAAGAGCTGGCGGCGCGGCGCACGCTCGATCACACGTCCACCAATCCTGCGCGGCGCACCATGGCGATGCGGATCGACGCCGCAGGCGGCGCGTGGAGCCGCGCGGCCGAGAACCTCGCGAACGTGTCCGGCCCGGCATCGGACGTCGCGACCCGGACGGTGAGGATGTGGCTGCGATCCGAAGGACACCGACGCAACCTGCTGGAGCCCGCGTACACACACACCGGCGTCGGCATCGCGATCGACGAACGCGGCGTGTGGTACATCACACAGTTGTACGTTCTGCCCCGCTGACCCGCTGAACGACCCACGCAACCCGGCACCGACGCGTGCCACGATGGAACGGCTGCTCGCCGAGCACGCGCCGCTCGCGCCCGTCCCGCTGTGCCCGGAAATCCTCGCCCATCAGGCCCGCGCACTCATCGACATCTGGGAGGCGTCAGAGCGCGTGGCCGGGCAGCCGCTCGCGGCGCCGTTCTGGGCATACGCCTGGCCCGGCGGCTGCGCCCTCGCGCGTGTTCTGCTCGACGATCCCGGCCTCGTGCGCGGACAGAGGGTGCTCGACTTCGGTGCAGGCGGCGGCGTCACGTCACTGGCTGCCGCGCGCGCAGGCGCGGCGGCGGTGACGGCGAACGATATCGACCCCTGGGCGCTGATGGTCGTCGAGATTGCCGCGCGTGCGCAGGGCCTGCCGGTCGCCACGCTCGCAGATGACATCTGCGAGACGCCGGCGCTGGTCGATGATTACGATGTCGTGCTGTGCAGCGATCTGGCCTACGAGCGACGGGAGGCGCCGCGACAGCGTGCAGTGCTGCAGCGTGCAGCCGGGAATCATTCACTCGTGCTGGTCGCGGATGCCGGCCGGACCTATTTCGATGATACGGGAATGGAACGGATGGCATCGTACGAGATCGAGGTGCCGCAGGACCTGGAAGGTGTCGCGCGGAGGGAGGCGCGCGTCTACCGGTTGACACCCGCCGCACCCACCGGACGCGGCACCCGTTCTGCAGATTGACGCATTGAGCCATGCCGCGCCTGTCGGCCGCCCGGTCCGCCACGGGCTGGCGCCCGGCTGCACCTGAACGGGCGCTGCCGTGGCCGTCTCATCCGGCTGCCGCGGCGCGCGTTACCATGGCGCGAGCGGCCAATCTGCAGAACGGGTGCCGCGTCCGAGCCGCGAGCCGCTTCCGGCTAGAAGGCCTCGCGTGCCTTGAGATTCGCCATGATCTCCTCGCGCGTGAGCCACACCGGCTTGAGCTCCTTCCTGGCGTACAGCTCGAGCTGGTCGGTGCGGTGCGGCGAGCCCGGCTGGCTGGCGTTGCCGTAGCCCAGCAGTGAGCGGGCGCGGAGCGGCGTTGAAAACTCGAGCGCGAAGACGTACGAGTCGCCGGACGTCGCCATGAACTTCGTGCTGTCACCGGGCACCGGCTGGAACTCAGTCACCCTGAACACTCCGGTCGCGTCCGGACCGCCGTTCGCCGGCAGATCCAGCCCATCGCGCCGCAGGCGGTATACATCGCCCCACGCCACATTGAGTGAGCCGTACAGCGCGCGAACGCGCTGCGCGACATCGCCGAGCAGCGCTACCGCGCGACGCGGATCGGAGAGCCCGTCCGGCGTGGCGAGCGGCGCCCGCGCGGTCCAGGGGATCTCCCACGGACTGCCGGACGGCCATTGCTCGCGCTGGAGGGCGCGGTAGTAGTTCACGAAGAGGACCGCGCCGCGGCTCTCCGCGTCCGCGCTGCGGTCCCACTGTTCGAGCACCTCGGCGGCCGCACGCGCATCGGCGTTCGCGGACTGGCGTGCGGCCGCGATCAGGTCGAGCAGGAAATGGTCGGCGGCCTCCATGCGCGTCGAGTGCTTGTACGTGACGAGCTCGTCGAACGTCATCCGTGGATCCTCCTCGAGCATGCGCGCCGAGCGCTGCGCGCGGAACCCCATGGACGGAGGCGGCGCCATGTACGAGGGGAAGAAATCGGGGTTCAGCGGCATGGGCAGCGTCCCCGTCCACGGCGGATCGTTCGAGTTGTGCACCCAGCCGGCGGGCGGGTTCAGGATGCGCGGCAGGGCGAGATAACCGTGCGTCCCGCGCCACAGCGTGGCCGACGAGTCACCCGGCACCAGGCCCTGCCAGTATTCCCAGTCGCGACGCGGACGTGCGGGAACGCGTCCGTTGAAGAGGTGCATGATGTTGCCGGCGCGATCGGCGTAAATGGTCGTGAACATCGGCAGCTGGAGCCGCGTCATGGCCATCTCGAATTCCGTCAGGTCGCGCGCACGCATCATGTCCCAGTACTGCTGCATCAGGTGCGGTGCATCGAGGCCGGTGACACTGAGCGCAATCGCGCGGGTGCCCTGGCCGGCGATGATCGGGCCATGCACCGAGCTGCGGACGCGGAGCGGCTGGTCCGCCATCGTGCCATTGGGCTGCCGGACCCGGATCACCTGATCGCTGACGGTCATGGCGCGCATCTCGCCGTCGAACAGGTAGTAGTCGCCGTTCGTCTGGAGCTCGAAGAGGTCGGCACCATCGATCGTGTTGACGGTATGTGTCCACCCGAGATGGGGATTGAACGCGATGGTCAGCATGGGCATGCCAACGAGAGTCGCGCCGTACGCATCGAGCTCCGGCGCGACCAGGTGTGCCTCGTACCATGTGAACAGGTCGTCCCACGGCAGGTGCGGATTGGCGAGCAGCATCGCATTGCGCGCATCGGTGCGATCGGGCGCGATCGCCCAGCCGTTGGAGCCGGGCACGCCGAGTGCCCGGCGGGCGCCGAGGGCAAGACCCGGGTTGGCGATGAACGTGAAGTTGAGCACGCGCTGCTGATGAGCCAGCACGTCCGCGGGTTGAATGGGGAGTACGAGCCGCATTGCGGCGCTCAGTGAATCCGGATGCTGTGCGGCGTACGCATTGAGGCCGGAAACGAAGGCGTCGAGATACGCATGCATGTGCGGCGGCTGCGCCTCCAGCCATTCGGCGGCGCGACCGGGCACACTGTTCGTGCGCACCCACATGTCGGACTCGACGAAATCCGCGCCCCAGTACTCGGCGGCGCGGCCGCGCGCCTGGCCGTACAGCCGAAGCAGGAGGTCGCCGTGGCTGCGCATCTGTGACCACCCCATGCCGTACATCAGCGCTGCGGGATCCTGCGCGATGATATGCGGCACGCCGTACGTGTCCCACAGCAGCTCGACGCGCCCGGTGTTCACGAGCGGCGCAGTGACGACGGGCTCGACGGGTGCCGGTGGCGGCGGCGGATTCAGGAAGGAGCATCCCGCCGCCGTGGCTGCAGCGAGCGTCATGACGATCGCGCGGCGCGCACGGCGTGCGACTGTGTTCACGGTGTATGTGTCGTTCATGCTCTCGAGGCCGGTAATCAGAGGGGTACGCGTGCGCGCCCGATGATGTCGAGCACCACCGTGGTTGCGCCGTTGATCACGAACTGTGCGCCTATCACCATCACGAGCAGGCCCATCAGGCGGGTCATCACGTTCATGCCGGTCTGCCCCATGCGTCGTGTGAGCATCGGCGCCGCGGCGAGCGTGATCCAGCAGATCGCGAGCACGAGCACGATGGCGACATACACGAAGACGGAGTCGAGCACCGACTGGGCCTGGCCGTTGAGCGCAATCACGGTAGTGATCGCGCCCGGGCCGGCGAGCGTCGGCAGGCCGAGCGGGATGATACCGACATCCTCGCGATGCGTGCTCTCGCTCTCCTCCTCCTCCGTCGTCTTCACGCGCGAGCGGCGCGCCTGCAGCATGTCCCAGCCCACCGCGAAGAACAGGATGCCGCCGGCGACCTGGAACGCCTGCCGCGTGATGCCGAAGAACTCGAGGATGTAGGTGCCGGCGAGCGCAAACACGAACAGGACGCCGAACCCGGTGATGATCGCGCGACGCAGGGTCGCCCGCCGCTGATCGCGGGGATACTGCGCGGTCAGTGCGACGAAGAGCGGGATCGCGCCGAGCGGGTTGACGATGGCGAGCAGCGATGTGAACGCAAGTATGGCGAACTGCAGATTCACGCGCGGGCCCTCGCGATGCACTCGATCTCGACGCGTGCTCCGAGCGGCAGTCCGTTGACCCCGATGGCGGAGCGGGCGGGCGGCGCGGAGTCGAAGAAGCGTCCGTACACGGCGTTCATCGCATCGTAGTCCCGCATGTCGGCAAGGAACACGGTGCATTTCACGACATCGCGCGGCGTCAGTCCGGCGGCCGCGAGCACGGTGCGGACGTTCTCGAGTGCCTGTTCCGTCTCGCCTGCCACGCCGCCTGCGGCAAGCTCGCGGGTGCCCGGGCGGAGTCCGATCTGACCGGAGAGGAAGACGAGTCCCGCGGCGCGGATGCCGGGTGAGTACGGCGCGAGCGTGGACGTGCCTGCCGGCGCGATGACCTCGCGTGCGTCCGGGCCGGCGCTCGCACACGCGGTCGCAAGGGCGCAGAGGATGACGGGCAACGCAACGCGGCTGACGGCTCTCATGGCAGCTCTCAGGAAGGGAGGAGTGTGCGCAGACGCGGCAGGTCGATGTTCCCGCCACTCAGGATTGCGGCAACGCGCGCGCCCGGAGGCACCTGCACGGTACCGTCCATCAGTGCGGCGACGGCCGCTGCGCCTGCCGGCTCGACGAGCAGCTTGCATCGCTCGAGCAGAAAGCGAAGGCCGTCGGCAATGCTGTCATCGTCCACGACAACGACGTCATCGACCAGGGCACGCACGTGCTCGAGGACGTTCGGTCCGGTCATCGGTGCGCCCAGGCCATCCGCGATCGTGTCCACGCGCTCCAGCCGAACGGGCTCGCCCGCATCCAGTGCACGGCGGACGGCCGGCGCGCCCGTGGGCTCGACACCGATGATGCGGGCGCGGGGACGCACCGCGCGCACGGCCGTCGCGACGCCCGACAGCAGGCCACCGCCGCCGACGGGGACCACCACGACGTCCACGTCCGGCAGATCCTCGCACAGCTCGGCGCCGACCGTGCCCTGACCGGCGATGACGTGAATGTCGTCGAACGGGTGCACCAGCGTATAGCCGTGCTCCACGCGCAGTTCCTCCATGCGTGCGAACGCGGCGAATACGTCACCGTGCAGCACCACCTCGGCGCCATACTCGCGGCAGGCGTCCACCTTGGCCCGCGACGCATGTTCCGGCATCACCACCACCGCGCGTACTCCCTCGCGTGCCGCGCCATACGCCACGGCCTGGGCGTGGTTTCCCGCCGACACCGTCACCAGGCCGCGCTCCCGCTCGATCGGGGACAGCTGACTCAAGCGGTTCAGCACGCCGCGCACCTTGAACGAGCCGGTGCGCTGGAAGGCCTCGACTTTCAGGTGCGCCGTCGCGCCGATGCGGTCACTCAGCGTGCGTGAGCCCAGCACGGGCGTCCGATGTACGTGCCCCGCCAGCCGCCGCTGCGCGCGCCGGATGTCCTGGATATCGATCATGGCAGGAATGGTACGGCAGAAACGGTGCGCCGTGCCAGTGGGGGCCAATCGGTACAATCCTTGCCCCCTCTGGCGCCCATGAAAGACGAACGGCGCAGTCAGGCGGAGGACCGCCGCCGCAGCGATCGACGCAGGAACGACCGCCGTCGCGGCAGTCCGCCGGTCATGCAGGACCGGCGGACGCGTTTTTCGCTCCTCTATTTCTTCATCGTGGTGGCGTTCGTTCTCGGGCTGAACTACATGCTCGGCCAGGGCGCGTCGGAGCGGCTGCCGTACAGCGAGCTGAAAGCGCGCATCGCAGCCGGCCAGATCGAGCGGGTGGTGATCGGTCCGCAGCAGATGCGGGCGGAGCCGAACGACAGCCTCCTCGCGGCCGGCGCGCCCGACGTGTGGACCACGACGGTCTCTCCCCAGGGCGACGACGAGCTGATCCCGCTGCTGGAGTCCACGGGCACGGAGCACGAGTTCACGAGTGCCGGCGTCTTCACCCAGCTGCTCGGCTGGCTGCTGCCGCTGGGGCTGCTGATCGTGTTCTGGATCTGGATGATGCGCCGCATCAACCCCGCACAGAGCGTGATGACGGTGGGAAAGAACCGCGCGCGCATCATGGGCGAGGAGGGGACGGGCGTCACGTTCGGAGACGTCGCCGGCGCGGATGAGGCGAAGCAGGAGCTGGTCGAGGTCGTCGAGTTTCTGAAGACGCCGGAGAAGTTCGCGCGACTCGGTGCGAAGATCCCGAAGGGTGTGCTGCTGGTGGGGCCGCCCGGCACGGGCAAGACGCTGCTCGCGCGCGCGGTGGCGGGCGAAGCGGACGTCACGTTCTTCTCGATCAGCGGGTCGGAGTTCGTCGAGATGTTCGTCGGTGTCGGCGCGGCGCGTGTACGCGACCTGTTCGAGCAGGCCAAGCAGCGCGCGCCGTGCATCGTGTTCATCGATGAGCTGGATGCGCTCGGCAAGCAGCGGGGCGGTGGCGGTCCGATGGGTGGTCACGACGAACGGGAGCAGACGCTGAACCAGCTGCTGGTCGAGATGGACGGCTTCGATCCGCGCACCGGCGTGATCATCATGGCTGCGACGAACCGGCCCGAGATCCTGGACCAGGCGCTGCTGCGGCCCGGCCGTTTCGACCGGCAGGTGGTGGTGGACCGGCCGGACATGGCGGGCCGTCTCGCGATCCTGGCCGTCCACTCCGCACAGATCAGGCTGGGCGATGACGTCGAGCTGCTCACGGTGGCGCGACGCACGCCCGGCTTCGTCGGCGCCGACCTGGCGAATCTTCTGAACGAGGCGGCGCTGCTGGCGGCGCGCGAGGACAAGGACCAGGTCGAGATGGTGGACATCGAGCATGCGATCGATCGGATCATCGCCGGGCTCGAGAAGAAGAACCGCCTCGTTCACGAAACGGAGCGCGAGATCGTCGCATACCACGAAGCCGGCCACGCGATCGTGGCGGAGCGGGCGGAGCATGCGGATCCGGTGCACAAGATCTCGATCATTCCGCGCGGCGTGGCGGCGCTCGGCTACACACAGCAGCTGCCGACTGACGAGCGCTACCTGATTCAGCGGCCGGAGCTGTACGACCGCATTGCCGTGCTGCTCGCGGGGCGTGCCGCCGAAGAGGTGGTGTTCGGCGAGATCTCGACGGGCGCAGGCAATGATCTGGAGCGCGCGACGGACATCGCGCGGCGCATGGTCGCCGAGCTCGGCATGTCGTCGCGCATCGGGCCCGTGAACCTGATGCGGCGCCAGGGCACGTTCCTGGAGCAGGATGGGAGCGGGCGCGGGGATTACAGCGAGGCGACGGCGCAGATCATCGATTCCGAGGTTCAGCGCCTGCTGGTCGAGGGATACAATCGCGCAATCGAGGTGCTGAAAAAGGACCGCGCGATACTGGAGCAGCTCGCACGCATGCTGCTCGAGAAGGAAGTGGTGGAGCGGGCGGAGCTGCGCGAGCTCATGGGTGTGCCCGCAAACGTCAACGGTGACGGCGCGCGGCCCGAAGTCGGCCACGTGCCCGCGACGACGCTGGAGTAAACCCATGGCGGAGCCCGTGCTGCGCCAGACCGTGCCGCTCACCTCATCAGGCGAGCTCGTGCACTTCAACGATGCCGACCAGGCACGTGCGTTCTGCAACTTCCTGCGCACACATCGCGACGAGCGACACTGCGTTGCACTCCAGGATTTCCCGGACCCGGATGCGATCGCGGGCGCGTTCGCCTATCAGCTGATGGCCGGCACGTTCGACATCGGCGTGGACATCCTCTACGAGGGCCGGATAAGTCATCAGGAGAACCTCGCGCTCGTGCACCTGCTCGACATCGAGCTCACGCGGGTCACGGATTCGATTCCGCTCGATCAGTACGACGGTGCGGTGTTCATCGACAACCAGGGAACGACGACCCGGCTGACCGACCGGTTGCACCGGGCGCGCGTTCCGACGATTGCGATCATCGACCATCACGCGCCGCAGGGACTGCTGGAAGCGCAGTACACGGACATCCGTCCGATCGGTGCGGCCGCCACCATCTTCACGGACTATCTGCGCAGCGGCGAAGTGCTGACGCTGGATGAAAAGAGCACTCTGCACGCGCAGCTTGCAACGGCGCTCGTGCACGCCCTGCGCAGTGAAACGGACGGCTTCATCCGCGCGGGCCCGGAGGAGTATGCGGCCGGCGCCTATCTGAGCCGGTTCGCGGATCAGGACCTGCTGAACGCGATTCTGCGCGTGCAGCGCTCACGCGGAACCATGGATGTGATCAGGATCGCGCTCACTGACCGGCTGGTCGTCGGCGGCTATTCGATTGCGGGCGTCGGCTACCTGCGCCAGGCCGATCGCGACGCGATCCCGCAGGCCACGGACTTCCTTCAGACGGAAGAGAACGTCCACACCGCCATCGTCTACGGCATCCTCCACGGCGAAGGCGACCGCGAGGTGGTGGTCGGCAGTGTGCGCACCAGCAAGCTGACGCTGGACGTCGATCATTTTCTGAAATCCGCGCTGGGCAGCGATGCGCGCGGCCGTTATTACGGCGGCGGCCGCAGCCGTGCGGGCGGTTTCGAGATCCCCGTCGGGTTCCTTGAGGGGACGGCTGACGCCGATCAGCTCAGGAAGAAGTGGGAAGCGTTCGACCGGCAGATCCGCGGCAAGCTGCTGCGTGCGGCGGGTATCGAGACGGCGGACGAGGACGAGGCCGGCTAACCCTCGGGTTCGGCCAGCTCCCATTCACAGGCATCGTCGCCGCGGGCCAGGCAACAGGTGTGGCGGACACGCCGCGGCTTGCCGGTCGAAAGCAGCAGCTGCTCCTCGACGAGGCCGGTGACCAGAGTGCAGCCGATGCCGGATTCGTCGAGCCGTGCGCTCGCGCAGTCGGCAACGCGGAGGCGGAACGGCTTCGTCGCTTCGATCGAGCTCCCGATCTGGAGGGTGCGGAGCAGGCGTGTGACCGCGCGGCGCGCCGACCGCAGGCCGAGGCGCGCGGGTGCGCGATGCAGCACCCGCGTCCACAGCTCCGGCGCGCGGCGGAAGTGCCAGCGCGCCATCCGCTGCCCGGTCTCGCGGAGGATGGGCTCCGAATCCGGCCGCCGCATGACGAGGCGGATCAGACTCATCACTTCGTCGAGAGGCACGGCGCGGCCGGCCTTCTGCGCGGCCTCGTAGCGGAAGATCTGCGTCTCAATGACGCCCGTGAGACCGAGGCGGCGCGGCAGGCTGATCGTCAGATCCTCGTCCTCCAGCACCTCACCCGGCCGGTCGTGGGATCGCACGGACTCCAGCAGTGCGAGCGGAAATGCCGCAGCGACGGTGCCGTCGAATCGCGGATTCACATTGACTTCCTGGCGTGACATTCACCTCTCCGGGGAAACGCGCCCCTGCGGCAACGGGGCGATGCAGCGGCGCGACAATCTAAGCCCGGTCGCGCCGCCGGCCAGTAGGCGCACGGGCAGGAATCGGGCCCGCATCCTGCGTTGGTGACGTGCGAACCAGCAGGAGTTTTCAGGTCAAGCGAGGCGACATGGTCGAGCACAGCTGCGTATTCTGCCGTATCATCGGCGGGGAGGAGATGGTCAGCCTGGTCCACGAGGATGACAGGACACTGGCGTTTCTGGACATCCAGCCGATGAGCAAGGGTCACACTCTCATCGTGACGAAGGACCATCACGAGACGCTGTTCGACATGCCGGAAGACCTGGCGGCTCACTGCCTGGCGGTTGCGCGGCGCATCGCGCCCGGAATCCAGCGTGCGATGGACGCGCAGGCGATCAACATCTTCAGTGCCAACGGCAAGGCCGGCGGTCAGGACGTGCCGCACTTCCACCTGCACCTCATTCCGGTGCGCGAAGGTGAGCCGTTCGCGCTCCAGCTGCCGCTGCCCGATGCGCCGATCCCATCGCGCGCGGATCTCGACATCACGGCTGCCCGCGTCGGACGCGCCATTCAGGAGACCGAGGTCGTGGCCGTCGCCTGAGGAGCCGACCGCTTTCAACCCGGGCCTCCATCGTTGGCGGCCCGGTTTTGTCACTGGCCGTTCTCCTTTTCCAGCACGCCCGCCGCGGCTACGTTGTCGCCATGCGACGCTACCCTCCCTACGATCCGCCCGAATACGTCGGCTGGAAGCCGGACCCGCAGCTCGTTGACGAGTTCGCGGAGCGTACGCGCAGCGATGCCGAACGCCGGCGTGTCATTGAAGGGCTCGATGAGGGCGCCCTGCTCGGGCTGTACGCGGGGATGGTGCGTTTTCGCCTCCACGACATCGCCCTGAAGCGATGGGTGCGTCGCGGCGTCATCTCGAAGGCGTGGCTCGGAACGGGCGAGGAAGCGGTGACGGTCGGGTGCGTGCATGCGCTGGAGCGCGACAGCGACATCGTCGCCCCGATGATACGCAATGCAGGCGCGTGCCACGAGATGGGCATGCCGCTCCAGCACATCTTCGCCGGCTACCTCGGCACGAGCGATGGGCCGAACGGCGGCCGCGACGGCCATTTCGGCGATCTGGGGTGCGGCGTGCTCCAGCCGATCTCCCACGTCGGCGACATGGTGCCCGTGACCACCGGGCTCGGACTCGCGTTCCAGCAGCGCGGGCAGAAGCGCGTCGCGCTCACGTGGGTGGGCGATGGCGCCACCAAGACGGCCGCGGTGCACGAGGGCTTCAACCTCGCCGGTGTGCTCCGCGTCCCGGTCATCTTCGTGCTGCAGAACAACCAGGTCGCGCTCGGCACGAAGCTCGGCCAGCACCAGGTGGGCGGCTTCGACGCGTGGCCCGCGATGTACGGCCTGCGGGGCGCGTTCGCCGATGGCAACAACGTGCTCGATGTGTTCGCTGCGACGCGACTCGCCGCGGATCACGCACGCGACGGCGGCGGCGCCACATTGCTCGTTGCCGAAACGTTCCGCATGGGCGGGCACGCGACGCATGACGAGGCGGAAGCACGCGCGACGTTCGACGCGTCGCTGTTCGAGCACTGGGGCCGGCGCGACCCGATCGGACTGTATGAAGAACATCTCGTGCGGCAGGGTATCAATCGTGGCAGACTCGAAACCATCGAAGAACAGATCGCGATGGAGATCGACGCTGCCGCAGAGGCCGCACTCCAGGATCGGGAAGCGCGCACACCGGCCCCCGCCACGGCGGAGTACGACGGCATCAGTGCCGGCGTCCGCCAGCCCGGTCTGGCCGCACGCATGAATGGAATCTGAGGAAGCTCACTGACGATATGAGGAGACAATGAGACACCACGAGCACGAGCCGCCGCGCCAGTTCCCCGATCCCATGGAGGATCCGGATCCGGAGCATCCGGATGAACAGCCGGAGCAGCCCGACGATTCACCGCGTGTCACACCGACCGTCCTCACCGAGGACACGCGCAATCTGCTGTTCAAGTCGCGCACGCTCATCATCAGCGGCGAGGTCAATCAGAAGCTCGCAGCCAACGTCATCGGTCAGCTCCTCGCCATGGACTCACAGTCCAACGAGCCGATCACCATCTACATCAACTCGCAGGGCGGTCACGTCGAATCCGGCGATACCATCCACGACATGGTGCAGTACATCCGGTCGCCCGTCCGCATGGTCGGCACCGGCTGGGTCGCCAGTGCCGGCGCGCTGATCTACGTCGCGGTCCCCACCGACCGGCGGTTCTCGCTGCCGCACACCCGTTACCTGCTGCACCAGCCCGCGGGCGGAGCGCGCGGCAGTGCGGCCGATGTCGAGATCGAGGCGCGCGAGATCCTGAAGATGCGCGAGCGACTCAATCGCGTGTTCGCCGAGCGCACCGGTCAGACCGTCGAGCGCATCGAGGACGACACGCGCCGCAATTTCTGGCTCGGCGCCCAGGAGGCCGTCGATTACGGCCTGGTCGGCAAGATCATCCGCCACGCGGACGAGCTCGTCTGACAGAGTGACGGCCGCGCCGCCGCACCTGCGCACGCGGGTGCGGCGGCACGCACCGATCAAGTCCCATCCCAATCCTGGCATATCCGATCCCGCCACGTCCCATCCAGCCTGCATCATCGGCCAACGTCAGGATCACTCGACGGTTTCGAGGAACTGCTGGAGGATGCGGTAGGTCAGGCCCCAGATCACGTGATCCTCGTAGGTGAGCGACGGCAGGCGAAGCGGCCCGGTGTCGCCCTGGATCAGGATCTCGGACGCGGCGCCGCGGTCGCTGAGAGCCGAGATGGGCACCCAGAACGCGGCCTGGACCTCGCGCGGATTCGGCGTGGCGCTGGTGTCGGGGGGCACGGCGAGGACGAAGGGGGCGATGAGGATGGGCGGAAGGTTGAGGGTGGTGGGCGCCACCTCGTCGAGGGCGCCGATGAAGGTGGCGACGCGGTCGGCGTGGATACCGACCTCTTCATAGGTCTCGCGGCGGGCCGTGGCGAGCAGGTCGCCGTCCGCCGGGTCCCGACGGCCGCCGGGAAGAGCGACGTGACCGGACCAGGGGTCGCCGTGGAGAACGGCGCGCCGGATGAGGAGCACCTCGAGGGAGTCGCGCGGACGAACGAGCACGGCGACGGCTGCCTCGCGCGGTTCATGAGCACGATCGGCGGCCCGTGCGGGACGGTTTTCGAAGACGTGGCGGAGCTGTGCAATGCGAGGGTCATCGAGCATGGAAAGAGAGTAGCACGGGTGCAGCGGCTCCGCACACTCCCGTGCAGCACCCGCTGATGGGCTGATGGGCTGATTGGCATGCGGCTGCGGACGCGGCGGGAAGCGGGAAGCGGGAAGCGGGAAGCGGCAGGCGGGCGTTGTTGCGTGGCAAATTTGTCAGTCGGGCGATTCCCCATCGCGAGCGGATTTTGTAGCGCGGCAAATCGGGCCCAGTCAGCAGAAGGTTTTTTTCGCCTTCTTTTTGCCGGGCTACGAAATGATCCGCCGGACACATCTTCCGACCTCCTCGTTCATTGCGGCGCAACAAGACAGGGCCGGAGTCCCGCACCGGGCGAGCCGGTCAGCCCCGATCCGATCAGCCCCCGATCCGGTCAGCCCCCGATCCGGTCAGCTCCCGGCCGGGGCGGCGCGCCCGCACCGAGACACTCTGACCGCAATCAGCGACCACTGCTCAAGCGGGAGCAAATCCGAAACCCCTGTGTATGAAGGTTGTGGGAGCGAGAGACGCATTGACAGGGCGGCGGGATCGGGTGTTCAGACGTGACCGGCACCAGTGTGTATACTGCGCCGAAGTCTGTGCGCCGGAGGACCTTACGCTGGACCATGTCGAGCCGCGCATGCGGGGCGGCGACGACTCCGAGGGCAACCTGGTGGCGGCGTGCCGGCGCTGTAACGAACTGAAGGGCGGAATGGCCGCCTGGGCGTTTCTTGCGCGGCGGCCGGATCTGCGTGCGAATTTCATGAGCGCCGCGGAGCGCTGCGACAGTACACAGGCCCGGCCGGTATGGGCGCGGCTGCTGCGCGCAGTCCGTGAGGCCGCCGACAGGAGCTGATGTAACTTTTGCGGCATACCGGCCGTCTAAGAGGAAGAGGAGCGGGTCGCTTCCGACATTCGCAGCGAACAGAGACCCTGAGAGAGAACGAAGTTCGATGCCGAACCTTCGACGCCACCTGATCCTGATCGCGCTGGCCTGCGCTGCTGCATTCTCCGGATGCGGGCGGCCGGAGCACGCGGGTCTTGCGCCGGATGTCCGGCGTGAGCTGGAGCAGGGGCGTTCGGCGTTCGCCGGCTGGGTGGAGGATGCGCGCACCGGCACGGTGCTGCCGGACGAGGCGGTGATCGGGCTGGGCTATGCGGAGCGTCTGCGACTCGGTCTGGGCAGTCCGTTCAGGCTGGTCGAGACCGCGCTACGGGATCCGCGCCTGCCGGATGAGATGCGTCGTGAGGTGGCGTGGGGTCTGCTGGCATTGATGCTGTCGGGGGAAGCGTACGAGATCGATCCCCTCGCGCTCGACCGGGCGGGAATCGCAGGCATACCGAGCTGGCCGGGTCTTGGCCGGCATCATCTGAATCTCATTGAAAGTGCCGTGACGGAGTCGCGCGATCCGCGTGCGGGCGAGCAGGCGGTGCGACTGGCGTATCAGCTGGCGGCGATGGAGGGCAGTCTGCCTGCACAATCGCCGCTCTTCGCCACGCGCGCAGCAGCCCTCATCCGGGATCGCGAGCTTGCGCGCGCAGATGTCGCGCGGCTGCTCCGTTCGGCGGAGGTAGCGCATGGCGATCCGCTGGGCGCCATCTCGCGGTGGCGTTCGGAGCGCTGGCTGCGCGTGGAGCGTCCGGGATTGACGGTGATGTCCGAGGAGGCGGAGCGCGAGGCGCTGGAGCTGGCGCCGCGCCTGGCGCAGACGCTGCGCATGCTGCGGCCGCGGCTCGGCGACGTGACGTCGCATCTCGCCGAAGAGCCGGACGTGAACGTGTCGTACCTGACGCCCGCGGTTGCGCGGCGCCTCGCCGCGATTGCGGACTCCACGGCGATGCCGCCGCAGGCGCCGGTCGCCATAGCCAGCCGGACATATCGGATCGAGCTGCTCGAGCAGGCCTGGCTCACTGAAGAGGAACGCGCGCGCCGTGAGGCGTTCGCCGAGGCCGCCACGGAAGAGCAGTTTGTCGCCGCACTCGCGCAGCTGGAACGTCTCTCTCCGACCGACGCGGCGCCGTCCCTGTCCGCGCTGTGGGCGGCAGTGGCGTTGCGCCCGAGCGCGCAGGACCCCGTCTGGTTCCCGGGCTTCGGTGGGCCGACCGCGCGCGAGCTGGAGGAGAGATACGGCTTCGCGGCCGTGCGGTTCGCGGAAGGTGTGCCGGCCGACTGGCGGCCGTACTTCCGGGCGCAGCTCGAGCGTGCCGTGCAGGACATGCAGCGCGTGCTGCCGGCGCTCGATCTGCGGGGTCTGACGGTCCGCTTTTCGGACGTGGAGCGCGCGGGCACGCTCGCCATGCACGACCCGCGTTCGCGCGAGCTGATCCTGCCGCCCGGCAGCTCGGCCGGCACGATGGCGCACGAAGTCGCGCACGACCTCGACTGGCAGGTCGCGCTGCGTCGCTACCGTGTGCGCGGCGACTACGCGAGCGACCGCGCATTGCGCAGCGGATCCGACCGCCTGGCTGCGCGCGTTCGCGACCTGAACCCGAGCGCGGCACTCGACGTCGGCGGCGACCGCGCCGGTGCACACGCGCGCCGTCCGGCGGAGAACTTTGCCCGCGCGGTAGACTGGTTCGTCGCGGCATCGCTCGCATCGCAGGGCATGACGAACGGCTATCTGTCGTCCGTGCAGGACCAGCTGCTCACAGGCTACGGGACCGTCCGGCCTCCGGACATCAGCGGACGCGGCGGCGACGCGCTCATCAACATCCTCGATGAGGTTGCGCCGCTCTATCCGGAGACGCGCGACTGGTTTCTCCGGAGCTATGGCAGCACGCGCGCACAGAATTCCTTCGACCTGATCCGCGGAATGGCGGATGTCGAGCTGCCGGAACCCACGCCCGCCGGCCTGCTGGCCGGCGCGGACAACGAGGATGTCGCCGCAGCACTCGATGCACTGGTGAGCGCGCGCACGCGCGGCTTCGCCGCCATCGACGATTGGATCTGCCGCGCCCCCGCGGGCGCGCACAACGCCGAGCTGGAGCAGCTGCGGCGACGGCTGGTCGCGGAAGCCGCGGCCGCCCGCGCACGCGGCGTCGCACTGCAGCACGCAGAGCGCCTGCACGGTGAGAATGGTGCACGCTGGGTCGCGTATCAGCTCTACGGCGGCCCGTGGCCGACCCAGACGCTCGACGAGGGAATGGAAGAGCTGCTCAGCGAGCTGGTCGAGGCCGCACGGGAGGTGGCGCGTATCGAGGTGCGTCCGGCCGGCCAGACATTCGACCTGCTCAGGCTCCCCGCACATTGCGCGCAGCGCTTCTAGCGCCGCGCCGCAGCACTGGCGGGATAATGCGTATCGTCCCTATACCCCGGGAACGTTCGCGCCCCAGATGATCTTGTGCAGCTGGATCTGGTAGCGGACGGGCAGGCGGTCCTGCAGGATCCAGTCGGCCAGCTGCTGAAAATCCATCTTCTCCCACACCGGCGACATCAGCAGTGCGCGCAGCTCCCCGGTGTTCACCTTCACATCGAGACGTCGCTCGCGGATGACGTCGCGGGCCCATTCGTAGTCGCCGCGGCTCGCGATGACGAACTTGATCTCATCGCGTCCGGTGAGGTGGTCCAGGTTCGACCAGAGATTGCGGGCGGACTCTCCGGAGTCGGGGCACTTCAGGTCCATGATCTTATGCGCACGCGCGTCGAGCGGCGCCACATCGATGGCACCGGACGTTTCGACGAGAACGGTGAAGCCGAGATCGAGCAGGCGCGTGGTGAGGACGAATGCGTTGCGGTGGATCAGCGGCTCGCCGCCGGTGATCTCGACCACGCGCGTGCCGATCTCCTCGACGCGGGCAACGATCGCGTCGAGTGACATCTTCTCTCCGCCATGGAACGCGTACTCGGTGTCGCACCACGTGCAGCGGAGGGGACAGCCTGTGAGGCGCACGAACGTGCACGGCAGTCCGGCCCAGGTGCTCTCGCCCTGGACGGAATGGAAGATCTCGGTGATGCGCAGGAACTCGTGTTCGCTGCCGGCCGGCTCGTTCATGTCACACTACCGTGCGTTCCGGCCGAAGAGGAACCGGAACGGCGATTCACGCAGCACGGAATTCACGACGAACAGCACGTTCGCCGGTCGTTCCGCCATGCGTCGCATCAGATAGGGGTACCACGCCTCTCCGAATGGTACGTATACGCGGAGGTTGTACCCCTCATCGATCAACTGGTTTTGCACGTCGCGGGCGATGCCGTAGAGCATCTGGAATTCCCAGCCGGACGGCGGCAGGTGATGCTGCGCCGAGTACTCACGGGTGGCGCGGATCATCGCCGGGTCATGCGTGGCAATGCCCGGGTAGTTTCCGTCCGAGAGCAGCGTCTTCATGAGCGCGACGTAGCTCGCGTCCACTTCCGACTTCGGCTGGAACGCGTATTCCTCCGGTTCCTTGTACGCGCCCTTGCAGAGGCGCACGCGTGCGCCGAGCAGATTGGCTTCACGGACGTCGTGGTCCGAACGACGCAGGTAGGACTGGAGCACGATGCCCACGTTGTGGTAGCCTTCGTCCCAGAGGGAGCGGAAGAAGTCGAGCGTCCGCTGCGTGTGCGGAGTGCCCTCCATGTCGAAGCGCACGAATATGTCGTGCGTGCGTGCGGCATCGAGCACGCGCTTTACGTTGGTGCGCAGGAACTCGACGTCCCAGTCGCCGCGGTTTTCGGGCGTGGCGTGCTTCGGCGGGCGCGGCCACAGCGGGGCGAGCGCGTCACCGGCGGCTTGCGCCGAGTTCCGGCGCGCGGCGGGCCCCGCATCCTGACGCGCGGCCGCTTCCCCGGCGCCTCTCCGTATCCTGACGTCCTGGCCCATCTGCGTGAGCTTGAGCGAGACATTGACGCGTTCGCGGAGCTGGCTGTCGGCCGCAATATGTCCGAGCAGACGGACGTACGTGTCGGCCGCCGCTTCGGCCTCCTCGCGAGTCCTTACCGACTCGCCGAGGTAGTCGAGCGAGACGAAGAAGCCGCGTGCGACGAGTGCGCGCGCGGCATTGAGTCCGTCCTCGATCGTTTCGCCGGCTACGAACCGGCGGGACATCGTGCGCGCTCCCGGCGCCGACATGGACATGCGGCGCGCCAGGGCGTTCTCGCTCAGGAAAATAAAAACATCGCGTAGCAAGTGCTCAATCCTCCAGCGCCTCTCTGCGGCGCGCGATGGCGGCGTCCAGCTCCGCCTTGATTTCGTACAGCGACAGATCCATTGCGCCGCGCCGCGCCTCGTCCTCGGTCGTCGCGCGGGTGATGTCCCCTGATTCCAGGTGGTCCATGATGCCGGCGCCGGTCGCGGCCCAGCGGATGAAGATGAGGAAGGCCGCCCAGGGCGGCGACTGCGCGGGGTCCTCCTCCACGTCCACGTCGACGGTGTACGGCTGCCCATCCGCTCCCTCGAACGCCGGCGCGCGGTTGTGCTCCTCGACATAGCCGGCGAGCGTCATGTCCTTCGCTTCGGCCGCGTCCGCGCCGGTGAGCGAGCCGATCAGGTCCGGCTGCTCCTCGTCGTCATCCTCCGTCAGCCCGAACAGAGCGTTCCGCTCCAGCTCCTCGAACAGTCCGTCCTGCCCGTCTGTCGTCTCATCTTTCATGGGAGAAGCTTCGTCGGTTACGTTGGGGTGAGCAAGGGGTAGGGAGCCACGGGGCTGCACACGGGGAGGCACGGTTTGAAGGCAGCGATCTTCTCGCAACACGGGGATCCGGACGTCATCCGCATCGCGGACGTCCCGCGGCCGGAGCCGGGCCACGGGGAAGTCCGGCTGCGCGTGGCGGCCGCGGGAATGAACCACCTGGACCTCTGGGTTCGTCGTGGGCTGCCGATCGAGACGACCATGCCCCACATCGGTGGCTCCGACGTGGCCGGTGTGGTGGATGCCGCGGGTCAGGGCGTTGCCGACGACTGGCTCGGTGCACGCGTCGTGGCCGATCCGTCGATTTCCTGCGGCGTGTGCGAGTGGTGCACGCGCGGCGAGGAGCCGCTCTGTGTGGACTACCGCATCCTCGGCGAGCACACGAACGGCGGCTTCGCGGAGTACGTGACGGTACCGGCGCGCAACCTCCTGCGCATACCGGACGGCTATCCGGTCGAGACCGCGGCGGCTGCGCCGCTCGGTTTCCTGACCGCCTGGCGCGGACTCGTCACGCGCGGCCGGCTGACGGCCGGCGAGAGCGTGCTCGTCACCGGCGCGTCGGGCGGTGTCGCTACCGCAGCCATCCAGATTGCGCGGTACCTGGGTGCACGCGTATTCGCCGTCACGACCGGCGAGAACATCGAACGCGTGCGTTCGCTCGGCGCCGACGTCGTATATGACCGCGAGCAGGTCGATTATTCACGCGAGATCTGGCGCGATACACAGAAGCGAGGCGTGGACCTCATCTTCGACTCCGTCGGCGAGCAGACGTGGCAGCAGAACGTGCGCGCAGCCGCCCGCGCCGGCCGCATCGTCGTGTATGGCGGTACGACCGGACCGCGGCTCGAGACCGATGCGCGCGTTCTGTTCTGGAAGCAGCTCGAGATCATCGGCACCACCATGTCGAGCCGCGCCGAGTTCCGGGCCGTCATGGACCTCGTGTTCTCCGGCGAACTCGACCCCGTCGTGGATGTGGTGTGGGACCTCGACCGCGCCCGCGAGGCGCACGAGCGCCTGGAGGCTGGCCGACAGTTCGGCCGCATCGTACTCCGGCCGCCGTCGCAAGTCTCCTGATTACGACGGCGTCATCTGGAACGCTTCCTGCCCGCATGAAGGGCATTTCAGACACGATGCACAGCGCAGGCGGGCGCGACTGGAGAGGACATGGCGCGGGCTCGTACGTGGGATCCGGTGGAGAACGAGATCGTCGGGGAGTACAATGTGTTCAGCATCCGCCGGCATGTGATGCGATCACCGCGGACCGGTGATCTGCACGAGTTCCATGTCGTGGATGTCCCGGCCAGCGTCCATGTGATCCCGTTCACCACGGACGGCAAGGTCGTGCTTGTCGAGCAGTTCCGGCAGGGTGTGCAGCGGGTGTCGCTCGAGTTCCCGGCAGGACTCGTCGAGGACGGCGAGGATCCGGTGAGCGCGGCCGTGCGCGAGCTGCAGGAGGAGACGGGCTACTGCGCGGAAACCGCGGACGTGGTGGGGGATTTCGATCCGGACCCGGCCATCCAGTCGAACGCCATCCAGGTCATCGTCGCGCGCGGCTGCCGGCCGGGCGGCGAACGGGATCAGGACGACGGTGAGGACGTGGCGGTGCGGATCGTCGAAGCCGCGGAGATCGAGAGTCTGATCGATGACGGGAAGATCCGGCACGCGGCGTGTATCAGCGCGTGGCACCTCTACCAGGGCCAGAGCCGCCGGTCTCGGGAATAACGCGGTCAGGTCCGACGTGTCCAGCGATCGGCGTCGCGCACGTCATACTTCTCGAGCACACGCTCGAACGCCTCTTCCAGATCGATCTTCTGCTCGTTGGCTATCGCGATGAGGACGAACATGATGTCGGCGAGCTCGAGGGCGAGGTCCTGCTCCGGCTCGCCGGGTTTCTTGGTCTTGTGACCGAAGCGATGATTCAGCTCGCGCGCGAGCTCGCCGACCTCCTCGACGAGGCGCGCGAGATTGGTGAGCGGCGGCCAGTAGCCCGCTTCGAACTGTCCGATGTACGTGTCGACGGCCTTCTGCGCGTCAGATATCTTCATGAGCGGCCGGCGGCGAGGACCTGGACGAAGCGGTCGATCTCGTCGTGGGTGTTGTAAAAGTGCGGGGAAACCCGTACGTATCCGGGGCGGGAGTCCACGATGATGTCGTGATCGGCCAGCCGCTGCACCGCGCCCGCGGGGTCATCATGCGGGATCATGACGAGTGCGGAGCGGGCGCTCGCATCGGCGGCGCCGCGGAAACGCAGGCCCGCGTCCTCGAGCCGGACCAGCAGGTGCTCCGTGAGGTCGCTGTTCCGCTCGCGGATGGGCACCACGCCGATCTGATCAATGATGTCCTGTCCGCCCAGTGCACTGTGGACGGTGGGAAGAGCCGGCGTGCCAAACTCGAAGCGGCGCGCATCCTCCTTGAACTCGAAGCCATGAATGTCGAAGTCGAACTGAGCGCGCGCAGCGAACCAGCCGGTAGTCGTGGGATGCAGCGCGTGCAGCCATTCATCGCGCACATAGAGGTACGCGAGACCGGGTCCGCCGAGCAGCCATTTGAGCGGGCCGGTTACGAGCGCATCGGCGCCGAGCGCTCCGACGTCGATCGGTACCTGACCGGCGCTCTGGTACGCATCGATGATGAAGAATGCGCCGTGACGCCGTGCGGCCTCGGCGATCGGCTGCATCTGCTGAATGGCGCCCGTGGTGAAGAACACGTGACTGATCGACACGATCGCGGTTCGATCGTCGATGGCAGCGGCCATGCGCTCCGGATCGATGCTGACCCCGTCATCGCTCGGCACGCGGATCACCTCCACGTCCGGCCGCACCATCCACTGATACGCGACGGTAGGGAAGTCGAGCTCGGCCACCACGACACGAGGGCGCTTCGAATAGTCGAACGCGGAGCCCAGCACGGACAGCGCGGCCGACGTGCTCGCCGCGAGCGCGATCTCGCCGTCGCCCGCCCCGACCATCGCGCCGACGCGCGCGCGCAGCTCCGCCAGACGGCCCATCCAGGTCTCGTACCAGGCCGACGCACCGTACGTATGCCACTCCTCGTGAAACGTGCCGATGCGCGCCAGCGCCCGGTGCGACAGGGCACCGAGCGAGCAGGAATTCAGATAGGTCTTGCGCTCGAGGATCGGGAACTCGCCGCGCCAGTCAGTCCAGTTCATGGCCGCAAGGTAGACAGCCGCCGCGACGGCCGGCAAGACACATCGCGAGGTCGCGCATGATGCCCGACGTATTCCAGCTGCTCGCGTCCCTGCCGTGGATCGCGCTGCTCCTCATCATGCCGCTCATGCTGCTGCGCCGGCCGCGCCTCTCCTCCTTCCCGCCGCCAGCACCCGGCGATGCGCCGCTCGTGTCCATCATCGTTCCTGCGCGCAACGAGGCCGTCAACATCAGCATCTGCCTCGCCAGCCTGCTCAACACCGAGTACCCCAACTACGAGATCATTGTCGTCGATGACAACAGCACCGACGGCACCGGCGACATTGTACGGATACTCGCCGATCATGCCGACGGCAGGGTCCAGCTCGTCGATGGCCAGCCGCTGCCCGACGGCTGGCTCGGCAAACCCTGGGCGTGCTCGCAGGGCTACCGCCGTGCGAAGGGAGAGCTGCTCCTGTTCACCGACGCGGACACCCGTCACGAGGAACGACTCCTCGGCCACGCGGTCGGCGCGCTCACGAGCCGCGGCGCCGACATGACCAGCGTCATGCCGCGTCAAATGATGATCGGACTCTGGGAACGCCTGATCCTCCCCCACATCTTCGCGCTCATCTCACTCCGCTTCATCAATCTCGAGCGCGTCAACCGCACTCACAGGCCCCGCGACGTCATCGCCAACGGCCAGTTCATACTCATCCGGCGCGAGGCCTATGACGCCATCGGCGGGCACGACGCACTCCGCGCGGAGATCGTCGAGGACCAGCGCATCGCCCAGCGCCTCGTCGCCGCCGGACGCCGCATCGTCATCGCCCATGCGGAAGATCTCATGGAGACCCGCATGTATCGCTCGCTCCGCGGCATCATCGAAGGCTGGACGAAGAACCTCGCCACCGGCTCACGGCGCGCTTCACCCGACTGGGCCGCGCCCGTCGTACCCTGGCTGATCGCCCTCTTTCTCATCGGGATGTGGGTCGTTCCCCCCGTCATCCTGCTGACGATGCTCATGACACCGCTCGGCGGCTGGGTGCAGGGGTGGAGCCTGGCCATAACGGCCGCTTCACTCCTGTTCTGGCTGCTCGCCCACGCGGTCCAGCGCGTGCCGCTCCCCTACGCGCTCACCTATCCCCTGGGCGCGCTGGCCGCTGCCGGCCTGGTGGTGCGCAGCGTCGTGATGGGTCCGCGCGTTGCATGGAAGGGCCGGGAATACCGGGTGGAGGAGGGGTCGCGGGGCGTGAAACGGCCGTCGAATGTATGATTTCCGGACGGTTGTGGGGGCTGGCCCTTGAGAAGTGGGGTGACGGCGGAGTAGATTGTATACGTAATCCATTCAGTCACGGCGATGAGCGCCACTGGCCGGTCCCGGGTCTACGCCCCGGGCCCTGGCGCGCGCACCCTCACACCCGGGCACGGGGAATTGATCAACCGTCTTGTGGAGCAGCTCGACAATCCGCGCCGGCACCTGACCTTCCTGGTCGGTGTTCTGGCGCTGGTGTTCGTGCTGACGGCGGTGGTGGCGTGGCGGGGGAGCGCAGCGGAGCGCGACCGCGCGGAGCTGGCGCGCAGGACGCTGGACGAGACGGCGCAGATGGCACTGAAGGACTGGAGCCTGCTGTACAACACGTATGTCGGGTCGCTGATGCCGCATTTTGCGGCGCACGTAATGCAGCCGCAGTTCTCACTGGACGGGTTGAGAGAAGCGGCGGAGGCATTGAACATCTGTGAGGCATGCAGCGCGGGGAAGCGGATTTCATCGGCTTTCAGCGTCGATCCTGCGACGGGTGCCGTGGAGTGGTCGGGTGATCCCGTCGATCCGCGGGTGGGCCCGGCAGTGCTGGCGCGCATAGCAGCGAAAGACGTCACGAGGTTCCATCCGTCAGTCCGCGGCGGTTTCTACTTCATCGAGACGGACACGTCGATCGTCAGCGCACTGGTATTCATGCGCTCGAATGGCGACGTGAGTGCTCCAGTTATTACTGGGGTGGTGCTCGACCGAGCGACGTCGCGCGAGATGCTGGCGTACGCCGCGCAGACGGCGCGCCTGCTTCAGACGGCGCTGGCACCGGGCGCGACGGCGGATGAGTTGTTCGCGCGATCGGCGGATGTCGGCGGCACGCAGCTGTTCGGAACCGGGTCGAGCAACGCGTTTCAGCGGGTCACGATCGGCGAACCGGTATACGGGTTGACCCTCGCGGTGGGGCCGCAGCCGGCGGCTGTGGATCTGTTGCAATTCGGGGCGGATCCGATGGCGGAGCGCCTGACGATGATCATGCTGATGCTGGTGATCGGCGCCCTGCTGGCGATGGCGCTGCTTCAGGTGCGGCGGGAGGCGGAGCTGACGCGGCTGCGCGCGGACTTCGTGTCGGGTGTTTCGCACGAGCTGCGGACACCGCTGGCGCAGATCCGGATGTTCACGGAGACGCTGCTGCTCGGGCGAGTGCGCTCGGACGTGGAACGGCGGCGGTCGCTGGAGATCATCGAC
>DATHVW010000096.1:0-5669 GCA_035461085.1 Longimicrobiales bacterium
GCTGCGTCCGATCATCGAGGCCGAGGCCGAGCGCGCGGGCGCGTTCTGGGTCACGGAGCGGTGGCTCGGCGGGATGCTGACGAACTTCACGACGATCAAGAAGCAGATCCGCCGGCTGAAGGAGCTGGATCGCGGCCTCGAGGAGGGCGCGTACGAGTTCTACACGAAGAAGGAGCAGCTTCTGCTCCAGCGCGAGCGCGACAAGCTGGCGAAGTATCTGGGCGGCGTGAAGGAGATGGGCCGCCTGCCGGGTGCGCTGTTCGTCGTCGATGCGAAGAAGGAGCTGATCGCGGTCAAGGAAGCCCGCAAGCTGGGCATCCCGGTCATCGCGATCGCGGACACGAACGCGGACCCGGACCTGATCGACTACGCGGTGCCGGGCAATGACGACGCGATCCGCTCGGTGCAGCTGATTGCCGGCGCGATTGCGGACGCAATCGAGCAGGGCCGTCGTGAGCTGCCGCCGGAAGCGCGTCGCCGCGCGGACGAGGTCGAGGCGGTCACGTACTCCTCGGAGGGCGGACTGGCGCAGGACACGTCGGCGCAGGATGGCGACAAGGGCAAGCGTCGCCGGCCGCGCCGCAAGCGCCGCCCGCGTCCGGAGGTCATCGCGAACCTGCGCGTGCCGGGCGAGGTGGAGGTCGAGGGCGACGAGGGCGACACCGACTCGGACGAGGCCTAGCTGCACAGGTCGCACGGCGGACCGCCGTGCGGCCGGACCGTTCGCTCGGCGTGACATTCGAGAAGCGCTGCAGCGCTGCACCTGTGCGCAGCCCTGCGGCGCTTTTCTGCAAACTGGAACCAGGCCACACAGGATCCGGCAGGATCTGATCATTTTAGGGAGACGGTACATGGCGATCAGTGCGCAACAGGTAAAGGAGCTCCGCGAGCGGACGGGCGCGGGGATGATGGAGTGCAAGAAGGCGCTGGAAGAGGCCGGCGGCAACATGGAAGCGGCGATCGATCTGCTGCGCGCACGCGGCGCGGCGAAGGCGGCCAAGCGGGCGGAGCGTGAGACGCGGGAGGGCACGATCGGCAGCTACGTGCACACGAACGGCAAGATCGGCGTGCTGGTCGAAGTGCAGTGCGAGACGGACTTCGTATCGCGCAACGAGACGTTCCAGCAGCTGGCTCGCGACCTGGCAATGCACATCGCGGCGGCCGCGCCGCTGGCCCTGGATGAGGAGGGCATTCCTGCGGATGTCGTGGAGCGCGAGCGCGGCGTTTACGCCGAGCAGGTGAAGCAGGAGGGGAAGCCCGAGAAGATGCACGAGAAGATCGTCGAGGGTAAGCTGCGCAAGTTCTATCAGGAATCGACGCTGATGGACCAGATCTTCGTGAAGGATCCGGCCGGCAAGCAGACGATCCGGCAGCTGATCGAGGACGCGTCGGCCAAGACGGGTGAGCGGGTCGTCGTGCGTCGCTTCGTCCGCTACCAGCTGGGCGAGTAGATCGCCCGGTGATGACGGCCAACGATCTGAAGTACAGGCGCGTTGTACTGAAGCTGTCGGGTGAGGCGCTGGCGGGCGAGCAGGGCTTCGGCATCTCGCCGCCAGTCGTGGACCGGCTGACGGACGAGATCCAGTCGCTGCACGGCCTCGGCGTGGACATCGGGCTCGTGATCGGCGGCGGCAACATCGTGCGGGGCACGCAGGCCAGCCAGCAGGGGATGGACCGCGTGAGCGCCGATTACATGGGCATGCTCGCGACCATCATCAATGCGCTCGCGCTGCAGGACCTGCTCGACCGCAAGGGCGTGGAGACTCGAGTGATGACGGCCATCCGGATGGAGGCGCTCGCCGAGCCCTACATCCGGCGCCGCGCACTGCGTCATCTCGAGAAGCGGCGCGTCGTCATCTTCGCCGGCGGTACGGGCAATCCGTACTTCTCGACGGACACGGCCGCCGTGCTGCGCGCCATCGAGATTCACGCCGACCTGCTCATCAAGGCGACGAAGGTCAACGGCATCTATTCGGCCGACCCCGAGAAGGACCCGACCGCCGAGTTCATCCCGCGGCTCACGTTCCACGACGTTCTGACGCGCGACCTGAAGGTCATGGACGCGGCGGCGGTGTCGTTGTGCCGCGAGAACAGGTTGCCGATCATCGTTCTGAACATCGGCGAGCGCGGGGCGGTCGCGGCCGCGCTGCGCGGTGAAACGCGCGGCACTCTGGTCTCCGGCTGATGGACTCCCGGGCCGCACCGGGACCCATCCCTCGGCGGCCGACCCCGCAATGGGAAGGCCGCTGGTACGGGACGCGGCCGGGACGTATTTTCGATCGTTGCGCGCCCGCGGGGTGCGCCGGGAAACGTGACAACAGGCAGACGGTGGAGGGGATGAATGCCAACGTACCGTGAGGCGCAGGCGCAGATGGACCGGTCCATCGAGGCGCTGCGCCGGGAATTCTCGTCCGTTCGAACGGGCAAGGCGAGTCCGGCGCTGCTGGACACGGTGCGCGTTGATGCCTACGGCTCGAAGATGATGCTGAACCAGGTCGCGTCGGTGAGCACGCCCGAGCCGCGGATGCTCATCGTTCAGCCGTGGGACAAGGGGCTGATGGGCGAGATCGAGAAGGCCATCCGCAACTCGGAGCTCGGGCTCAACCCGGCCAATGATGGCAACATCATCCGCGTCCCGGTGCCCGCACTCAACGAGGAGCGGCGTCGCGAGATGGTGAAGATGCTGCACAAGATCGCCGAGGAGGGGCGTGTGGCCATCCGTCACGCCCGCCAGGAGGCGAACAAGGAAATCAAGCGACTGCAGTCCGATGGCGAGATGAGCGAGGACGACGCGCGGCGGGAGACGGACCGCATCCAGAAGCTCACGGACGAGCATATCACGAAGATCGACCACCTCCTCAAGGCCAAGGAGGAGGAGGTGATGGAGGTCTGAGGTTGGAAGCGAGCGCCGGCGACGCATTTCGTCGTCACACTCCCCCGGTCGACCTGCTCCAGGCGATCAAAGTGGGCGGGCGTCTGCCCGCCCACGTTGCCGTCATCATGGATGGCAATGGCCGCTGGGCGCGCGGTCGTGGCCTGCCGCGCTTCCGCGGTCATTCCGCGGGTATCAAATCCGTGCGTGACACGATCGAGGGTGCGATCGAGGCGGGCGTCGATGTCCTGACGCTGTTCACGTTCTCGCAGGAGAACTGGAGCCGGCCGGCGGCGGAGGTCGATGCGCTGATGAAGCTGCTGCGACGCTTCGCGAAGCAGGAGCGGGAAGAGCTGAAGCGCCAGGGTGTGGAGGTCCACGTGCTGGGCGATCTCGACCGTCTCGCGCCTGCGCCGCGCCGTGCCGTGGACGAGATCGAGCGGCACACCGCGGGCGGTCGCACACTGCGGCTCAACCTGATGATATCCTACGGCGGCCGCGCGGAGATCACACGCGCCGCGCGCCGTCTCGCGGAACGTGTCGAGCGCGGCGAGCTGCATCCGGCCGAGATCGATGAATCCATGTTCGCGAGCGAGCTGTTCACCGCGGACATCCCCGACCCGGACCTGCTGATCCGGACATCCGGCGAGCAGCGGATCAGCAACTTCCTGCTGTGGCAGCTGGCGTATACGGAGCTGTTCGTCACGTCCGTGCTGTGGCCGGACTTCCGGCGACAGCATCTCTTCGAGGCGATCTACGACTATCAGAAACGGGAACGCCGCTTCGGTCGCGTAACCGCCGGCTGACCGCATGGCGAGCGAGCTGACCAGGCGCGTGGCTGTTTCGGCCGTCGGCATACCCCTCGCCGTTCTCATCCTCTACATCGGCGGATGGGTCCTCGCGCTGGCCCTGGCCGGCATCGCCGCGGGCGGCGCCACCGAGTTCTACCGCCTCGCACGACAGCGCGGCGTTCAGCCGTTTGCCGCCGCCGGTGCGCTGCTCGCCGCGACGCCCGTGCTGCTGACCATGCTGACGACGGACCCCGAGGCCTGGGCCTGGCGCATCTTCGTCGCCGGTACGCTGCTCATCGCAGCCGCTGCCATTTTCCGTCGCGGCGTCGGCGGTTCTCCGCTGGCCGTGATGGCGGTGACGGTGTTCGCCGCACTGTTCACGGGCGGCACACTGCTGTATGCCATGCTGCTGCGGCTCATGCCGTTGCCGGGTGC
Organism: Longimicrobiales bacterium; assembly: GCA_035461085.1. Classification (GTDB taxonomy): domain Bacteria; phylum Gemmatimonadota; class Gemmatimonadetes; order Longimicrobiales; family RSA9; genus SH-MAG3. The sequence goes on from DATHVW010000096.1 coordinate 4,099, forward strand.
GAGCGTCGAATTGAGCAGCTGGGCAGGACCCGCACTGCTCGCGTTCCCGATGACGCTCACCTGGATGGGCGACACGTTCGCGTACTTCGGTGGGCGCAGGTTCGGCCGGCACAAGCTCATTCCGGCGGTGAGCCCTGCAAAGACGGTGGAAGGCGCGCTGTCGGGGGTGGTCGGAACCACCATTGTCGGGGCGCTGTATGCATACTTCATCTTCGGCATGTGGCTCGGCATCCCCATCAGTGCGGGAATCGGTGCGCTGGCGGGGCTGGTCGTGTCGCCGATCGCGCAGGTGGGTGACCTGGCGGAATCGCTGCTCAAGCGGGAAGCCGGCGTGAAGGACTCGGGCACGCTGCTGCCCGGCCACGGCGGCGTGCTCGACCGGTTCGATGCCCTGTTCTTCTCGATACCGGTGACCTACTGGCTGCTGACGCTGGTGCTGTGATGCGCGGCGTCGCCCTGCTCGGCAGTACGGGTTCCATCGGCGCCAGCGCGCTCAACGTGCTGGAGCGTCATGCGGACGAATTCCGCATCGTCGCGCTCGCCGCGAACCGCAACGCCGCCGAGCTGACGCGCCAGATCGAACGTTACGCGCCCGATCTCGCCGTGCTGGTCGATGAGGATGCCGCGCACGCGAACGGTCCGCTGCATCCCTGTGTGCGCACCGGGCGCGCTGCGCTGATCGATGCCGCCGCGCATCCCGACGCGGACATCGTGATCAACGCGGTGGTCGGCGCGGCCGGGCTCGAGGCGACACTGGCCGCCCTGTCTGCAGGCAAGCGGCTGGCGCTCGCGAACAAGGAGTCACTCGTCGCGGGCGGCCCGCTCGTGCAGGAGGCGCTGCGGGCGGGGGGCGGCGAGCTGATACCGGTGGACAGCGAGCACAGTGCGATCCTGCAGTGCATCTGCGGGGCGCCCGAGCGCGCGGTCCGGCGCATGATCCTGACGGCGTCGGGCGGTCCGTTCCGCAGCTGCGCGCTCGACGAGTTGAGCGCCGTGACACCGGAGCAGGCGCTGCGCCATCCGACGTGGGACATGGGCGCGAAGATTACCGTCGATTCCGCGACCCTGGTGAACAAGGCGCTCGAGGTCGTGGAAGCGCACTTCCTGTTCAATGCGCCGTACGACAGCATCGACGTCGTGGTTCACCCGCAGTCGATCATTCACTCGATGGTCGAGTTCGTGGATGGCAGTGTGCTCGCACAGCTCGGATTTCCGACCATGGAGCTGCCGATCCTGTATGCACTGTCCCACCCGGGTCGCCGGTCGGACCGCGGCGTGCGCGCGTTCGATCCCGTGAGTGCCGGCAACCTCACATTCGAGGCGGTCGATGCCCGGCGGTTTCCGGCGTTCGCGCTCGGTGTGGCCGCCGGCCGCGCCGGCGGCACTGCGCCGGCGGTGTTCAATGCTGCAAACGAAGAAGCGGTCGCCGGCTTTCTCGCCGGCGCCATACCCTTTACCGGCATCGCGGACATCATCGCGCGTGCACTCGATGCGCACGATCCCGCACCGGCGGATACGCTGGACAGCGTGCTTGCCGCCGACCGCAGCGCCCGCGAGATCGCGGGTGCGGC
>DATHVW010000097.1:0-28237 GCA_035461085.1 Longimicrobiales bacterium
GTGCGACGTCATGGCCTGTCCGAATCCGTCGCAGGCGGTAAGCGTGAGCGCGCTGGCGACCGCGGCGAACGCGACTACTCTCGTCATCAAGATCTCCTTAAGTCCGGGCCCGACATAGACCGTGGAACATAGCCACGGGGGGTGAAGGCGGCAACCGAAGGGTCGGGGGCACGCCGGCCGGGACGCGCCCCGTAATGGGGCCAGAGCCCGAGCGCGTGCCCGGGTGCGCGTGCGTGCCCGAAAATCCCGCAAATCCTGCGTGCGGGTCCGCGTGCGCGTGCACCCGCGGCCGTTTCCCGCCCAGTTCCGCCGTGTTCCGAGGCTTGCACCAGCAGGCCGGGCACGCACGCGCACTCGCACGCGCACGCGGGTTCAACGGGGGGTGCTGTCCGTAATCAGGCGCTCCAGCCCCGTCGCCACCATCTGATCGACGGGCACGACTCCGGCCTTCCGGAAAATGATCGACAGGGGGTTCGGGCGGCGCACCTCGACCTCGGCCTGCTGGTCGCGGAAGGCCTTCTGGAGATCGGTCATCCGGGGGCTGGCGCCGGCGGCGAACGTGACGCGGGCGGCGTCGCCCTGCACGACGATGCGGTCGATTCCCAGTGCTGTGCCGATCAGGCGGAGCCGGGCGGCGCTGAGCAGACGCTCGACTTCCGCCGGCGGCGGGCCGTAACGGTCGCGCAGCTCGGCCAGCAGCGCCGCGACCTCGGCGGGCCCCGAGAGGCGTGAGAGGCGGCGGTACAGGTGGAGCTTCTGGGCCGCATCCGCGATGTACTCATCGGGCAGGAATGCTGCGCCGTCCATCGTGACATCGGCGGGCTCGCGTTCGGCGGACACATCGCCCTTCATGCGCTTGATCGTGTCCTCGAGCAGACGCGTGTATGTGTCGAGGCCGACAGCCGTGACGAATCCGCTCTGCTCCGCGCCGAGCAGGTTGCCGGCGCCGCGCAGCTCGAGATCCTTCATCGCGATGTGGTAGCCGCTGCCCAGCTCGGTGTAATGCTCGAGGATGCGGAGTCGCTTCTCGGCATCCTCGCTGACCCCTTCGGGCACCAGCAGGTAGCAGTACGCACGATGGTGCGAGCGACCAACGCGGCCGCGGATCTGATAGAGCTGCGCCAGGCCGAAGTAATCCGCGCGATCGACGATGAGCGTGTTCGCGGTCGGCACATCGAGGCCGTTCTCGATGATGGATGTCGTGAGCAGGATCTGCGCACGTCCCTCGAGGAACTCGCGCATCGCGTGATCGAGCTCGGCGGGCGGCATCTGGCCGTGCGCGATGGCGATCGTCGCGTCCGGCACGAGTCGTTTCAGCTGTTCGGCGATGATGCCGAGCGACTGCACGCGGTTGTGCACGAAGAAGACCTGGCCGCCGCGGTCCAGCTCGCGCCGCAGGGCATCCTCGATCACCTCGTCCACCCACGGCAGCACGTGCGTGATGATCGGCATGCGGTCGCGCGGCGGCGTCTGGAGCAGTGTCAGGTCGCGCAGACCCGTCAGTGAAAAATGCAGCGTCCGCGGGATCGGCGTGGCGGTCAGCGTGAGAACGTCGATGTTCTTCCGCAGCTCCTTCAGACGCTCCTTCTGCTTCACTCCGAAGCGCTGCTCCTCGTCGATGATGAGCATGCCGAGGTTGTGGAACAGCACGTCGGGCTCGATGACGCGGTGCGTGCAGACGATGATGTCCACCTGGCCGGCGGCGAGGGCGGCGAGGATGCGGTCCTGCTCCTTCTGCGGTCGAAACCGTGACAGCGCCTCGACACGGATGGGATACCCGGCCAGGCGCTCGCGGAACGTATGCAGGTGCTGCTCGGCGAGGATGGTGGTCGGGGCAAGCACTGCCACCTGCCGGCCGTCCTGCGCCGCCTTGAATGCCGCGCGTATCGCGATCTCGGTCTTGCCGTAACCGACGTCGCCGCACAGCAGCCGGTCCATCGGGCGATGCGACTCGAGGTCGCGCTTCAGGTCCTTCGTCGCCTGCCGCTGATCCGGCGTGTCCTCGTACAGGAAGCTCGACTCCATCTCCTTCTGCCAGCGCGAGTCGGCCGGGTAGGGCGGCCGCACGGCCTGCTGCCGCACCGCGTACAGCTCCAGCAGCTCCGTCGCCATCTGCTGGATCGCTTCCTCCGTCTTGCGACGCAGGTTCTTCCACGTGCGTCCGCCGATCTTGTGCAGCTTCGGCGGCGCCGCTGTCTCGCCGGCATCGCCGCCGGTGACCCAGCGCTCGACCAGGTCGAGCCGATAGACCGGCACACGCAGGATCTCGCCGCCGGCATACTCGACCGCGAGTGCCTCGATCTCCTGGCCGCCGACGCGCACGTGCTCGAGACCGCGGAACTGGCCGACACCGTGATCGAGATGCACGATGAAGTCGCCGGGGTTGAGCTGCGCGAGCGACTCGAGTGCCACTGCGCCGCGGAACCGGCGGCCGCGCCGCAGTCTGCGCTCGCGACGGAAGATCTCGTGATCGGTGAGCACACGCAGCGGCGGCTCCGCGCCCTCGAGCACGAACCCCTCATGCACCGCACCGAGGGCCAGTCGCGTGCCGGGCGGAATGCCGGCCTTGCCGCCAACCAGCTCCTCGAGTCGCTCGAGCTGTCCTGCGTTGTCGCAGAGGATATACGTCTCCTCACCGCGTGCAGCGCCGACACGCAACAGCGCGTTGAGCGTTTCCATGTCGCGCTCGATGGGCTCGGCCTCGCGCACATCGAAACGGACATCCGGAGCGTCGTGTTCACCGATGACGATGCGGCCGAACGATTCGAGCCGCTCGCACGCCATGTCCGGTCTCAGGAACAGCGCGTCCGGCGGCTCGGGGTACCCGCCACGCTTGCGCTCCGCGTCATGCAGATGGAGCACCTGCTCCCACGTCCGCGTGAATTCCTTCTCCGCCACTCCGGCCGCCAGCTCCACGACAATGGAGTCACGCGAGATGACATCGAGCAGCGACCGCCGCGCCGCCGACCCGCCGTTCCCGCTCCCGCCAACGCTCCCGCTCCCGAACGAAAGATCCACCGGAAGCACATCCACACGGCTGAGGTCACCGGATGATCGCTGATCGAGGATGTCGAACTGTCGGATGGAGACGATCTCGTCGCCCCAGAACTCGATGCGGACGGGCTCCGGCGCGCCGAAGCCGAAGAGGTCGAGGATCCCGCCGCGGACGGAGTACTCGCCGACGGCTTCGACCATGGCGGCACGGTCGAAGCCCATGTCGTCGAGGCGTTCGGTCAGTTCCGTGAGGCGAACCGTACTGCCGACATCCAGTGTCAGGCGCAGGTCGGCGAGTCCGGCGGGGATGTCGGCGAGCTCCTGGAGCGCGCGCGCGGTCGTCACGATCACGCGTGCGCGTCCGGCGAACAGCGCTTCCAGCGTCTCGACACGCAGGCCGCTCACCTCGAAGTGGTGCTCCGCCGCTTCGTACGGGAGCGTCTCGCGCTGCGGAAACAGTGCGACGATTTCAGGACCGGCGATCGATCGCAGGTCGGCGTCCACGGCTTCCGCGTCCGCGGGATTGCCGGCGACCACGACCCAGATGCGCTGCTTCACTTCGTGCGACAGCGCCGCCACCAGGAGCGATGGCGCGGAGCCGCGCAGATTGTCCAGCGTCAGGCGGGCAGTCGGCGCGGGCAGCTGCTCCAGCGTTGCCGTGAACGCCGGCTGCCTGCGCATGCCTTCGATGAGATATGGATGCATCAGCCTGCGTCAGCTCCGGCGGGCCGGGTATCGGGCGGGGAAGGCGTTACGGATCCGGCCGGGGTACTTTCCGCGCCGGCCGTGGACGAGCGGACGCGGCGCACCCTGCCGGACGCGGCCAGGAGCGTCTCGGCCGCCAGCACGAGAAGCAGTGCGATCAGGAGCGGACGCCACAGCTCGCGGCCCAGCCGCTCGCGGAAGACGGCACGGCGCCAGGCGCCATCGCTCGTCGCTGCATGCACGGTCCAGCCCGGCAGAAGCGTACCCATGTCGCCCTCCTGCAGACGGCTGAGATCGGATTCCGCTGCCGGAGGGTTGACGGCGAAAGCGGCGAGCGTCGAATCCCCGCGCAGCAGACGGTATACACCGGGCTCGCCACCGAAACGGTACGCCGTCGCTCCCGTCACATCGTCGCGTGTCCCGTCGGGCCGCTCTACGAGGAGGGTGCCGGAAGCGAGCGCGATCTCCTGTCCGGGTACCGCGTCCATGCGCGGCGCTTCGGACAGCGACCATGCGCCCGTGATGCGGTCGAGCAGGGGCAGCATGAGGGCGCTCGTCGGGAGTGTGGACGCCTCCGCGGTCAGCGGAGAGCCGAGCAGCACGTACGTCCCGCCGTTGGCGCGCGTCCCGCGCACCGCCCACGGGCTGCCATCCTCGAGACGGATCAGCACGGAGTCGGCGTTCGTGCCACCAGTGCGTGCCAGCGGATACAGCTGGCGTACGCGCGCGTCCGACAGCGCCCGCAGCAGCGGATCCGGCTGCTCCACGGCGAAACGCGCTTCGCCTGAGGTCGGCGTTTCGTACCTCCAGGCCACGCCGGCGTCGGCGAGCCGGCGATTCACGCCGGCGAGCTCGGTCGGCGAAACGGGCGGCAGGAGGATCAGCGCAGTGCGCGCGCCACGGGCTGACGCGCCCTCGGCACCCGGCAGAATGGCCACGTCGGGATCGGCCGACACACGACGGATCCGGCCGGCCTCGGCCAGCACATCCAGTGCGTCCGCGATGAACGGCTCGACGCCGCTCAGCATGACCGCAGGCGGCGGCTGCACGCGCGCGGCGAAGAACCGGCGGTCGTCGGCGTGCAGCGCGTCCGCGTCGATCTCCACGCTGCCGGTCAGAACACCCGCGGGCCGCGCCGGCAGCGAAAGGAGGGCGACGGCGCCCGGACGTGTCGTGGCCGCCGCCATGAGCCGTCCGTCGATCACGAGCCGCACGTCCGCCCGCCCACCATCCGTCGTCTCAGCGTCCTCTTCCGTGGAACCGGTGGTCGCGACGGCCACCGTCGTGCGCTGACCGGCGATCGGCGCCATGCCTCCCCCCACCTCCACGTCCACCACGGCGCGGTTCAGCGGGGCGGCAGTACCCGGGTGCCACACCACCACCGGCGGTGCGCCGCTGTCGGCCGGCATGGGCCCGGCGAAGCTGCCCTCCTGGAGATCGGTCAGAAGGTGGATCTCCGTGGCGCGACCCTCCGCGCCCGCGGCGAGAATGGACGCGGCGCGCGCCAGCGCCGCGTTCACGTCGGCGGCCGCGGCGGACGGCTCGGTCTCGCGCACGCGCAGCGCCGTGGCCGCCGCATCGCCGATCAGGGCGGGCTCGTCGGGCACTCCCGCACGAAGCAGCCAGAAGCGGTCATCGGTGCCCGCCGCCTCGAGCGTCTCGAGCGCGCGCGCCTTCAGCTCGTCGAGCACACGCCTCTCACCCTCGACGGCCGCCGTGCTCATGCTGTTGTCGAGCACAATGACGACGGCGGTCGGAGAATGTCCGGCGCCACCGAAGCCCGTGAACGGCCGCGCCGCAGCCAGCGCGAGCAGCAGCACGGCCGCGATGCGCAGCAGCATCAGCAGGATCTGGCGCAGGCGGATGCGGCGTGCGGATTCCTTCTCGGCGCGGCGCAGGTAACGCAGCGCCGGGAAGATCACGCGTGGTCCCTGGTGTCGCTGGAGCAGGTGCAGCAGCAGCGGTACGGCAGCGGCACCGGCGAGAAGCAGCAGGAGCGGGTTCAGCAGACCCATCAGCCGAGCCGCTCCCGTTTGTGCAGATACGCGCGCAGCGCGTGCGCCATCGGCTCGTCCGTCCCGACGAGCACGTAGTCGATTCCCTGCGGAGCGAGATCGCGACGCCATTCGGCCAGCGCGTGCTCGACCGCTTCGCGGTACTCCTGCCGCACGTCCGCCGCACTCACCGGCAGCTCCTCATCCGTCTCGGGATCCACGAACCGCACCTCGCCCACACCCGGCAGCTCGCGCTCGCCGGGGTCGAGCAGATGGAATACCAGGACCTCGTGACCGCGATGGCGCAGGAAACGGAGCGCGAGGCGCGTCGCGTCCGGGTCGACCAGCAGATCGGAGATCAGGATGACCAGACCGCGCCGGCGCAGACGCCCGGCCAGGTCACGCAGCGCGGAGCCCGGGTCCGTACGCCCGCTCGCCGTGACGGGCTCGAGCGTGCGGAGCAGCTCGTGCCAGTGACGACGGCCGCCGCGTGGAGCGATGTGCGACCGGATCGCGGAGTCGAATGCGAGCAGGCCCACGGCATCGCCCTGGCGGACCAGCATGAGCGCCAGGCTCGCTGCCAGCTGCTTGGCATACCACAGCTTCGTCGGCAGCACGCCCTCCGCCGATGTCCATGACATCGACGCGCTCGCATCCACCAGCAGGTAGCTGCGGAGGTTCGTCTCCTCCTCGAACTGCTTGATGTAGTAGCGGTCGGAGCGACCGTACATGCGCCAGTCGATATAGCGCAGGTCATCGCCCGGCTGATACATCCGGTGCTCCGCAAACTCGACGGAGAACCCGCGATGCGGAGAGCGATGCAGACCCGCAATGAACCCCTCCACCACCTGCCGCGCCACGAACTCCAGCCCGCCCAGCGCCGCCAGCTCCCGCGGCGTCAGCAGGTCGGCCCGTTGGTCCCGTCCCGCGATGCGCGCGGTGACATTACTGCCGGCTGATGGTGTGCTCATTGGAGGGCGAAAGGTAAGCGGAACGCTCCGCCGCCATCAAGCGCACGGCCCCGCGCCCTCGCGCCGCCGTCGCGCGGCGGCTAAAATAGCGCGTCGGCCACGCCGGCCACGTCGTCTTTTCATGACTGTGCAGGGGGACATGAGAGTTTATCTGATCGGGCTGGCCGCATTCGCGGCCGCATGCTCGCAACCGGTGCAGCAGGTGGGCGTGCAGTCTGCCGCCCCCTCGGGGTCCGCCGCCCTCGCGGCCGCCGCCGAGACCATCAAGCCGCAGGACTTCTATGCCCGTATCGGGTTCCTGGCGTCCGACGCCCTCGAGGGACGGGACACGCCGAGCCAGGGCCTCGAAGCCGCCGCCGCCTACATCTCCAGCGAATTCTACCGGTTCGGCCTGCAGCCGGCCGGTGAGGACGGTTCCTACCTGCAGCGCTGGCCGTTCGTCACCCGCGCACTCGATGTCGCCGGGGTCCGCTTCGATGTCCAGGCGGACGGGCAGTCCCGCTCCCTCGCCTATCGCTCCGACTACTACGTCGCCGGCGGTCAGCGCGCGAGCTTCGAGGGAGGCATGGTGTTCACCGGCGGCGAGATCCCCGCTGCGGACGTGCGCGGCAGCACGCTGCGCGACCGCGCCGTCATCATTGCCCCACCCGAGGTCGAGGACGCGCGCCAGCGCGGCCAGGCGATCACCCGTGCGCGTGCGGCCGCGGACTCCGCCGGCGCAGCCGCGCTCGTGATCGTGCTTCCGCCGTCGGCGACTGTCGATCAGATCGGTCAGGGCGCCGCTGCAGCAGAGCGCGCCAGCCGCGGCGTCCCGTCGATGCCCGTCTTCTACATTCGCAATGACGTCGCCCGCTCGCTGTTCGAGGCCGCAGACCTGGACTTCAATGCCGTTACGGCGCGCCCCGGCGCGCAGCCGGCGGTACCGCTCGCCGGCGTGACGGCACGCCTCGGCGGCGGCATCACCGAGACGGAGCACCGCCCGCCGAACGTCGTCGGTATGCTCCCGGGCAGCGACCCGGAGCTGCGCAACACCTACGTGGTGTTCAGCGCCCACATCGATCATACCGGGCTGTGCGCACCGGGCACTGTGGACCCGATCTGCAACGGTGCGGACGATGACGCGTCCGGCACGTCCGCCATCATGGAGCTTGCGGAAGCATTCGCCGCGCTGCCCATGGCGCCGAAGCGCTCGATCATCTTCCTCGGCGTCAGCGGCGAGGAGAAGGGCCTGCTCGGCTCCTCGTACTACGCCGACAATCCGACGGTGCCGATCGAGAACATCGTCGCGAACGTCAACATCGACATGATCGGACGCAACAACCCCGACAGTGTCGTGGTGATCGGGAAGGATTATTCGACGCTCGGGCCGCTCCTCGAGCAGGTCAACAGCCAGCACCCGGAGCTGCGCATGACCACCAGCGACGACATCTGGCCGGAGCAGCGCTTCTTCTTCCGCAGCGACCACTTCAATTTCGCGCGACGCGAAGTGCCGGCGATCTTTTTCTTCACCGGTGTCCACGAGGACTACCACCGTCCGAGCGACACGGTGGACAAGATCGATCTCGACAAGATCACCCGCATCACGCGGCTGATCTTCCACTATGGGAATGCCATCGCCAATGCCGATGACAAGCCGCAGTGGGATCCGGCCGGCCTCGAGGAGGTACGGCGCCTCGTCAATCAGCGTCGCTAGGAGCGTCATCCATGAGCTTTTTCCGCAGCCTCGCGCTCCTTGCCGGAGTCGTCCTCTGCGTGGCGTTCGCGCTGTTCATCGGTCACGGCCTGTCCACCGGGCATGCCACGCCGATGATCTATGGCGTCGCACTCCTGCTTGCCGGCGCGGCGGTGCTCGCCGGGTTGACCCGCAGGAAAACGCCCTGGTGACACCGGCCGAGTCAGCCGACGCCTGACGGACGGAGCCGCGCCCCGGAAAGGGCGCGGCTTCGTGCTTTCCACAGCGGCCGCACGCGCCCGCCCGGCCACTCGCCCGCGTGTCCGGCCGCCGTTATCTTTCAAGGCTGGACAGGCTTTTTCTCTGACACCTCACACGGTATCCAGTGCGTTTCGAGCACATTCGCAATTTCTGCATTGTCGCGCATATCGACCACGGCAAATCGACGCTGGCCGACCGGCTGCTCGAGCGGACGGGGACGCTGTCGCGGCGCGAGATGGATGAGCAGGTACTCGACTCGCTCGATCTGGAGCGCGAACGCGGCATCACGATCAAGCTGCACGCGGTGCGCATGATGTACCACGCGCAGGACGGCCGCGACTATCAGCTGAACCTGATCGATACGCCGGGACACGTAGACTTCACCTACGAGGTGTCGCGCTCGCTGGTCGCGTGCGAGGGGGCCATCCTGGTCGTGGACGCGAGCCAGGGCGTGCAGGCGCAGACGCTCTCCAACCTGTTCCTCGCCCTCGACGCCGGGCTCGAGATCATTCCCGTCCTGAACAAGATCGATCTGCCGGGCGCGGAGCCGGAGAAGCGGCGTGAGGAGCTCGTCGAGCTGCTCGGCGTCGAGCCGGAGGACATCCTCTCGGTATCCGCGAAGGAAGGCCTCGGCATCGAGGAGCTGCTGGAGATGGTGGTGCGCAAGGTGCCGCCGCCGACCGGCGATGCGGACGCACCGCTGCGTGCACTCATCTTCGACTCGTACTACGACCGCTATCAGGGCGGTGTCCCGATGGTGCGCGTGGTGGACGGCGTGATCCGGCCGGGGATGCGCATCACATTCGGCGCGTCGGCCGGCGTGTATCCGGTCGATGAGGTGGGCTATCAGCGGATGGGCCGCTTCAAGGTACCGGAGCTGCGGCCGGGCGAGGTCGGCTATCTGCTGGCGGGGATAAAGCGTGTCGGCGACACGAAGGTCGGCGACACCATCCTGGACGCGGACAACCGCGCGAAGGAGCTGCTGCCGGGCTATCGCGAGATCAAGCCCATGGTCTTCGCCGGCCTGTACACGTAGGAAGCGTACGAGTACGCGGAGCTGCGCGACGCGCTCGAGAAGCTGCAGCTGAACGACGCATCTCTGTTCTATGAGCCGGAAGTGTCCACGGCGCTCGGGTTCGGCTTCCGCTGCGGATTCCTCGGCCTGCTGCACATGGAGATCATCCAGGAGCGGCTGGAGCGCGAATACGAGCTCGACCTCGTCACGACGGTGCCGAACGTCGAATACCACATCGTGCTGACGGACGGCACGAGTACGCACATCGAGAACCCGAGTGCGCTGCCGGATCGGGGCAAGATCGATCGGATCGAAGAGCCGTACGTCAAGGCGCGCATCATGTGCCCGACCGACTACATCGGCGCGGTCCAGAAGCTGTGTCACGAGCGGCGCGGCGAGTTCCGCGAGATGCACTACCTCGACACGGCACGCGTGGAGTTCATCTACGAGCTGCCGCTCGCGGAGATCATCCTGGATTTCTATGACCGCCTGAAGGGGTCCACGCGCGGGTACGCGTCACTCGACTGGGAGTTCGTCGGTTACCGTGAGAACGACCTGGTCAAGCTGGACATGATGATCAACGGCGATCCCGTCGATGCCTTCAGCGTCATCATCCACACGGACAAGGCCTACGTGTGGGGCCGCAAGGTGGCGGAGAAGCTGCGCGAGCTGATCCCGCGGCAGCAGTTCGAGGTCGCGATCCAGGCATCCATCGGCAGCCGCATCATCGCGCGCGAGACGATCAAGGCCATACGGAAGAACGTGACCGCCAAGTGCTACGGCGGCGACATCACGCGCAAGCGCAAGCTCCTCGAGAAGCAGAAGGAGGGCAAGAAGCGCATGAAGCAGGTGGGCAGCGTCGAGATTCCGCAGGAGGCCTTCCTGGCCGTGCTGCAGGTCGGGGAATGAAGCTGCCGATCCTGGCGGGGCCGCTGCGTGGCCGCTGGTGGCTGCCGCAGAGCCGCGGCAAGATCCTGCGAATCCTCGGCGGCACGTACGAGCCGGAGCAGACCCGGCTCTTCCAGGAGCACATACCGGAAGGCGCGACCGTATTCGATGTCGGCGCCCACGTCGGCTATTACACGCTGCTGGCATCGGTCCTGGCGGGCGACGCCGGCCGCGTGTGGGCGTTCGAGCCGAATCCGGCCAACCACGCGTTCCTTCGCAGGCACGTCGCGGTGAACCAGCGCGACAACGTCAGCATCGAGAATGCCGCCGTATCGGACCGCAACGGCACTGCGGCGTTCGCGTTCGGTACGGGCAGCGGCACGGGACATCTGGACAAAGGCGGAACCCTGGAAGTGCGCACCGTCCGGCTCGACGACTTCTGCCGCGAGCACGGCGTGCAGCCCGGCTTCCTGAAGATCGATGTGGAAGGCGCGGAGCTGGACGTGCTGCGTGGCGCGGAAGAGACCATTGCAGCGCGACCGGTCATCTTTCTGTCCACACACGGCGCGCAGATCCACGCCGCGTGTCTGGCATGGCTGCGTGAACGCGGCTACAAGCTGCAGCCGGTAGACGCGGCCGATCTGGATGCGGCCAGCGAAGTCCTCTGCACCTGAGCCTCACCCGGATGCATTTCTCCGTCATCATCTCGACCTACAACAAGCCGGAGTTTCTCGAGCGCGTGCTGTGGGGATATGCAGTGCAGTCGCGGCGTGACTTCCAGGTGGTGGTCGCAGATGACGGCTCCGGCCCGACGACGGCCGACCTCATCCGGCGCATGCGCACGGACACGGGACTGAACCTGCTGCACGTCTGGCACGAAGACCGCGGCTTCCGCAAGACGGAGATCCTGAATCGCGCCATCGTCGCCTCGGACGGCGACCACCTTCTGTTCACGGACGGCGACTGCATTCCGCGACGCGACCTGCTCGATGTCCACCATGCACTGACGCAGCACGGGCGCTATCTCGCCGGCGGATACCTGAAGCTCCCCGATGTTGTATCGGCCGCGATCACGGTGGATGACGTGGTGTCCGGCCGCTTCTCCCGGCTGGAGTGGCTGCGCGCACGCGGCTGGCGGCCGGGCCGCCGGGCACTGCGGCTGGTCCGTTCGCAGAGGATGGGTGCGCTGTTCGACGCACTCACGCCCACTGCCGCGCATTTCCACGGCAACAACGCGTCGGTCGCACGCGATGCGCTGCTGGAGGTGAACGGATTCGAAGGCGAGATGGGCTACGGCGGCCTGGATCGCGCGCTCGGCTACCGCCTCGAGAACCTGGGCGTGAAGGGGAAGCAGATCAGGCACCGCGCGATCTGCCTGCACCTGCATCACGAGCGGCCCTACCGCGACCCGGAGATGGTGCAGCACAACCAGGCGGTCCTGCAGCGTATCCGGAAATCCGGCGAGGTGCGTGCGCGACGCGGCATCGCGGAGCTGCCGCCCGATCCCACGCTGCGCATCAGCGGGAGCTGAGCGACCGCGACTCCGTCAACGCGAGTCATGGAGCGCAGAGCTGACCGCGCGAGTCAGCGTCGTTCCGCGAACTCCCGTACGACGCGGTCGTAGATGTCCTCGAGGCGTCGCGTCTGCTTTTCGAGGGAGAACTCCTCCAGCGCCAGGGCGCGGGCCGCGACGGCCATGCGGGATCGCGCGTGTTCGTCGAGGAGCAGCCCGGTGATGGCCGCGCCGAGCGCGCCTTCATCACCGGCGGGCAGCAGACGTCCCGTGACTCCGTCCACCACGCCCTCGCCGCTGCCGCCGGAAGGGAAGGCGACGACGGGCAGGCCGGTCGCGAGCGCTTCCATGATCGTGATCGGCAGACCCTCGGCGTCGCCGCGCTCCGTCACGATGCTCGGCGCCGCCAGCATGTCGGCGGACCGCATGTGCTGCAGGACTTCGTCGGGCGTCTGGACTCCGGTGAAGCGCGCGTGGACACGCAGGTCCGTAGCGAGCTGCTCCAGCTCCGCCCGCAAAGGGCCATCGCCCACGATGAGCAGCTCCGCAGACGGAACGGTCTGCTGCACCGACTGGAACGCGCGCAGCAGGTGCGCCAGTCCCTTCTTCGGGACCAGCCGGCCGACGAAGAGGACCCGGCCGGGCGCACGCGCTTCGGATCCGGGCGAGAATCGATCGGTATCGACGCCGATGCGATGCACGATGATGCGGTCGGGCGGGCACCCCGACTCGCGCAGCCGCGTAGCGATGAACTCCGACACCGCAATCGCCTGGTCGATGCTCTGCAGGGCACGCGCACGGACCGCTGCCCCCTCCTCGTCACGCGGGACCGTGGCGATGTCGTGGCCGTGGAAGGTGACGAGCAGCGGCAGCCCCAGTGCGCGCGAGATCACACCGGCCGGCCGGATGCTCGTTCCGAAATGGGCATGCAGCAGCGATGGACGCTTTCGCTCCAGGGCGGTGCGGAAGGAAGTCGGCAGACGCCCGGCGAACTTGAGCCACGCCTTGCCCACCCCGGGCAGCACCCCGTGCCGGTCGAGCACGACGCGGTCGCACCCGTCCAGGTAATGCGCTCCCCCTGATTCGGTGTGGTATCCAACGAAGACGGGATGCCAGCGGCGCAGTGCACGCCCCTGGGCCGCAACGAAGGTCTCCGACCACGGCAGCAGCCGTTTGCGGAAGATCAGTACGGTCCGGGCGGTCTCAGGTGGGGCGTCGTACAATGGAATCGTGGCGGCGGAGTGCGTTTTGCGCGTCGGTAGACTTGCGAAATACCCGGGAGAAGTGCCAGATGTCAGTGGGAAACACCCGTCCCGGCCGGATGGCCCGGGTACGCGCACAGGTCACGAGCGAGAGACGCATTCGTGAAAAGTAACAGGGCACCCGTCGTTTCGTCAGGCCGCAACGGACTCGATGCGGGCATCCCGGGCGACAAGAAGTGGGTGGTCGGCGTCGACCTCGGCGGGACCAACATCGTCGTGGGCGTTCTGCCCATCGACGGCGGCAGCGGTGAAGTGCTGGCATGCCGAAGTGTGCCCACGGAGGCGCAGCGCGGCGCCAAGTTCGTCGTGGATCGCATTGTGGGACTCATCGAGGAGTCGATACGGGAGGTGATCGGCCTCGCGAGCGGCAGCCGCGATGACTTCGCGGGTGTCGGCATCGGCTCACCGGGTCCGCTGAACCGTGCGACCGGGACCGTCATCAACACGCCCAACCTCGGCTGGCGCAACTTCCCGCTGCGGGACCTGATCTCCAACGCCGTCGGCCTGCCGGCCACGCTGGACAACGATGCGAACTGTGCGACGTACGGCGAGTGGTGGCTCGGCGCCGGCCGCAACGTGGACACGCTGGTGGGTCTCACGCTGGGCACCGGAATTGGCGGCGGCATCGTGCTGAACGGCGAGATCTTCCATGGCGTGAGCGATGCCGCCGGCGAGATCGGCCACATGACCATCGAGGCAAACGGCCGCCGATGCAATTGCGGCAATTACGGGTGTCTCGAGGCCTACGCGTCGGGTCCTGCGATCGCGCTGCGGGCGGTGGAGGGGATTGAGGCGGGCGCCGAGTCGCTGCTGCCCGCTCTGGTGGACGGCCGGCTGGAGGAGCTGACGGCGGCGACCGTCTACGAAGGGGTGGTGCTCGGTGATCCGTACGCCAACGACGTCATGCGCGAGACCGCCAAGCTGCTCGGGGCGGGAGTCGGCAGCATCATCAACGTGCTGAATCCCGAGATGGTGGTGATCGCCGGCGGCGTGACGCGCGCCGGTGAGCACCTGTTCGCGCCACTACGCGCGGAGGTGCGCAAGCGCGCGTTCAAGAGCGCACAGGAGGCGTGTCAGATCGTGTCCGCGCAGCTTCCGGGTACGGCCGGGCTGATCGGTGCCATAGCGGTGTTCAAGAAGGAGATGTACGGCGCCGTCTGATGCGGTTCGGTGTGCTGGGCACCATGGTGTGGGACCGCATATTCGCACGCGACGGGCGCGCCGTTCCGATCGAGGAGTGGGGCGGCATCTCGTACGCACTCGCGGCCGCGTCGGCAGCCTGTCCCGAGGGCGCGACGGTCGTGCCGCTGATCCGTCTCGGCTCCGACCTCTCCGAACGTGCGTATCAGTTCCTGCGCGCGCTGCCGCACATGGACCTCGAGACGGGCATCGCGATCGTCGCCGAGCCCAACAATCGCGTCGAGCTCCGTTATAATGATCAGCAGCGCCGGTGTGAGCGTCTGACCGGCGGCGTCGGACCCTGGACGTGGGCGGAGCTTCAGCCGCGCGTGCAGGGACTCGATGCGCTCTACATCAACTTCATCTCCGGATTCGAGATGGAGCTGGAGACGGCGCAGGCGCTCCGGGCAAACTTCACCGGCCCCATTTACGCCGACGTGCATTCGCTCCTGCTCGGTGTGGGCGCCGGCGGAATGCGCGTACCGCGCCCGCTGGAGTCGTGGAGCGAATGGCTCCGCTGTTTCGATGCTGTGCAGCTCAACGAGGACGAGCTGGCGATACTGGCCCGGGCCTGGGGCGATCCGTGGCTGTTCGCAGCGCAGGTGGTCGGCGACGCGCCGCGGCTGCTGCTGGTGACTCTGGGCGATCGCGGGGCGGCATATTTCGCGGCGGCGGGGCTCGACCCCGATCCGCGGACGTGGGCCCGCGCACCCGTGCTGGCGCCGGGCATGGCGCCGGGCGCGGGTACGGTGCAGACGCGTCACGTGCCGCCCGGCCTCGTGCCTCGCGAAGGTGATCCGACCGGCTGCGGCGATGTGTGGGGCGCCAGTTTCTTCGCATCGCTGCTGGCGCAGCAGGATCTGGAAACGGCCATGCGACGGGCGAACGCCGCCGCGGGCCGCAACGTCGAGCATCGCGGCGCGACGGGTCTTCATCATCATCTGCAGGGTCGAATCGGTTCGTGAACGTCATCACACTTCCGGCATCGCTGGATGAGCGCTATTTCGAGCCCATCGTGCGTGCGCTGGACGGCGCACCGGAGGGGCGTCTGCTGTTCGATGCGACGCACGTGCGCTGGGCGGATCCCTACGGCATGGTGGGTCTGCTCGCCCTGGGCGAAGTCGCACGGCGCAGGAGGAGTGAGCGGGCCGTCCTCAAGCTCCCCGATTCGGCCGACGTCGTCAGCTACATGGGGCGCATGGGATTCTTCGATCACGCGGAGCCGATCTTCGAGCTGAACGGACCGCGGCCGCGGCCGCGCCACGATGGCGTATCGGACGTGCTGCTCGAGATCACACCGATCAACTCCCACGCCGACGTGCACACCGTCGTCGATCTGGTGAACCGCCGCGGCCTCACCATCCTCACCAGTCAGCTCAACTATCCGATGCGCGAGGCGTTTCAGTTCAGCGTGATCCTGTCGGAAGTCTGTCAGAACATCATCGAGCATGCCGAATCCAGTGGCTGGGTCGCGACGCAGACCTACAACTGGACGAAGAAGGTCGGGCGCAAGGTGGTGGTGATCGCGGTGATGGACCTCGGCATCGGGTTCCGTGCATCCCTGGCGGGTGCGCACGCCGCCCGCTACGAGAAATGGGACGATGCCGCGGCGCTGGAGGCGGCATTCATGCACGGACAGACGCGATTCCATGATCCCGGCCGGGGCCAGGGCATCCAGCAGATCCGCAAATATGTCGCCCGCTGGGGGGGCCGGATCTCGATTCGCAGCGGTACGGCCCGCATCATGGATGTGCCGTCCTGGGACGAGGGTGTTCCGCTCGAGCGTGATCTGCCCTACCTTCCAGGTGCGCAGATCGGCATCGTGCTTCCGGCGCTTGTTGATGCAGACACCTCGCAGCCCGCAGCTGCGGCGGGGAGGGCAGGGCGATGATGCACAGCACCGGCAACGTCATTCCATTCTCGTTCGACCTGCAGACGCTCGTGCAGCGTTCGGTCGCGAGCCTCTACTCCCATCTGGTGACGCGTCCGACCGGCCGCGCCCTGCGCCTCGGCATCGAGAGTCAGATCGGCGAGATCGGCTCGGTATGCCTTTCCGTCCTCGATTTCACCCAGGTCGTCGTCCTCGACTACAGCTGCGCCGATGAGGCCGTTGCGAAGCTCATCCAGCGCTACCAGATGGCCGACCGCCCCGCCGATGCCTACTTCGTCGCGCGCGGTCTCGGTGAGCAGCATCGCGATCCGATCGACGAGGTGCTCATCCGTCACGGCCTGGCCCTGGTCGCCGAGGTCGCGGGTGAGTTCACGCTGCTCGGCCGCGCCGACCCGTTCGAGCACGACGCCTGGCATGCCCTCCAGCGCGTCCGCGTCGGACGACCCGACGACGTGGCCGTCGAGCTCGAGGCGTCATCGTCCGGCGTCGCCGCCGCCCTCGAGCGGCTCGCCGCCCGCCGTGTCGTGCTGCGTCGCGGCCCGGCCGACTCGTTCTGCGCGCTCACCACTCTGCTCCCCGCCTGATCCGGCGCAGCTGCTTCCGTCCGGTCGATCCGCCCCCGCGCGGGTCGTCCGGACACGACACACTCGCTCCCGTCACTGCTGGCTCGTTTCCTGCTCTTCCCGCCGCCGGACTCTATCGCCTTTACGGATGGATATAAACAAGCCCTGCCCCCTCGCATCTGATATTGCCGTGCGCATGCGTGACGCCCGGGCCGAGCTCACCGAACGGTGGCTCGAGCGGATTGCCGCCCGCGTCCGTATCCCGGCCGATCGCATCTTCCCATCCGACGAGCTGCTCGATCACGTTCCCATCCTGATCGATGGCATTGCCGACTACGTCGAGGACCCGAGCGATGAGATCACCGCGGACGTGCCGGTCATCGCCAAGGCCATGGAGCTGGGTGAGCTGCGCTTCGCCCAGGGCTTCGATGCGAGCGAGATCCTGAAGGAATACGAGATACTGGGCGGCGTCCTGTACTCGTTCGCTGCGCGTGTCGTCTCCGACTCGAAGCTCACGTGCAGCCCCGAGGACCTGCTGATCTGCTCGCACCGGATCTTCCGTGCGATATCCGTCATCGAGCAGGTGACGACCGCGCACTACCTGCGTGTGCTCGGCGAGCGCGTCGCGGAGCGCGAGGAACGCCTGCGCCGCTTCAGTCGCATGATCACGCACGAGCTGAAGAACCGTGTCGGCGCCACGCTCGGGGCGGGACAGCTGCTGCGCGAGGAGTGGCTGGGCGTCGAGGAGCGACAGCGCTTCGCGGGCATGGTCGAGGAAAACGCGCTGGCCATTCAGAAGGTGCTGGAGAACCTGACTGCGCTGGCGAAGATCGACGGTGAGCGGCGACGCCAGCGCAACATCGCACTGAGCGAAGTCGTCACGGAGGTCTTCCGCCAGCTGCGTGAGCTGGCGCGTGCACGCGGAGTGGACATGCGTATTGCCGGGGAGTTGCCCGACATTGAAGTGAACGCGGCCGCCGTCGAGCTGTGCCTGTCGAACTACCTGTCGAACGCCATCAAGTACAGTGACGCGTCGGCGGCCGAGCGATGGGCGGAAGTCAGCGCCGTGCTGGAAGACTCGCCGGAGGCACCTGGCACCGAGCAGGTGACGGTGCGGGTGCGCGACAACGGGATGGGAGTTCCGGCGGAGTCGCGCGACCAGCTCTTCGAGCGGTTCTTCCGCGCACACACCGATGTGGTCAGTACCGAAGGAACGGGGCTCGGACTGAGCCTCGTGCAGGAGACCGCGGCGTCGCTCGGCGGCCGTGCGTGGGCCGAGTTCGATGAGGAAGGAGGATCGGTGTTCGCCTTCTCACTGCCCTCGGGACGCGTCGAAGATGGTGCGCGTCGCGCCGTCAGCGATTCCGCCGGCGCGGGGACGACGGACGGCGATCGTCCGACAGACGCAGCACCAGCGAAAGTGTCCGATTGACCGCCTTCAGCGCCGCGAGCGCTGCAGCAGACTCCGTATCGACCTCGACCGGCTGCGCGCCCACGAGCGGGATCGGCTTGCGTCCCAGGAACGGTGAGCTCACCATCACGGTGACGAGCACGTAATCCCGCTCGAACGCCCGAACCAGCGATACGTGCTCCACCTCGAAGCGAGCGCGCCCCACACACGTAGCGTCCACGGCCTGCAGTGTTGCACTGGCTGCTGCACGAACGCGTGCCGGCGCCGTATCCAGGCCCAGGGCCTCGCCGGGATACTCCTCGCCGTCGAGGTCAAGCGACACCCGGATGCGGACGCGCTTGTCGATGGACTCGATGCTGATCCCCGTGAAGCGGACACGCGCATCCGTCTCTTCCTCGGGCGCTGCTTCCACCTGAGGTGTGGCCGTCTCAGCTGCAGGCTCGGTCGCCGGCTCCTCCGCGCCCGTCCTCTGTGCGAGGATGGGACCAGGCTGCTTGCCGGGCGCGAGCTGGGCAATGCTGATGACACGCTGATCGACGGGGATGCCGAGCCGCTCTTCGAGAAGATCGCGCACGTCGTACGCGAGGTGCCGGGGATTGGGGCCCGGTCGCACGAGAAGGTGGATTTCCCGCGGGTGGCCGTGCACGTCTTCGCGCACGAATGCGCCGATCACGGAGGGAAGCTCACGCAGAACCGCTTCCGCCGCCTGTTTGGTGCCTTCTCTGGTCATGCCCCGGTTGTGTGGAAGCAGCGTACAGGATGCGGCCCGGGCGAGCGCGCGTCAAGACAACCGCAGCCGCACCGGCGTTTGCCGCGACCCTGCATCACCTCTACCTTGTGCGGCATGCCGATTGCTCATCTGTCGGTGACTCGCAGCCCCGCAATTGACATCAGACGGAGACCCGATGAGAGGCGTGATCATGGCGGGCGGTTTCGGCACTCGCCTGAAGCCGCTCACGATCAATCGGCCGAAGCCGATGGTACCGGTCGCCAACCGTCCCATCATGGAGCACATCGTCGCGCTCCTCCGCCGGCACGGTATTACGGATCTCGTCTCCATCCTCTACTTCCAGCCTGACCACATCACATCCCATTTCGGCGACGGCTCGGCCTTCGGCGTGAACATGCAGTATGTGACGGCGGATGCGGATTACGGCACTGCCGGCGCCGTGCGCAACGCCGGCGACCTGATTCTCGATGATCGGGTGATCGTCATCAGCGGGGACGTGCTCACCGACTTCGACCTCACCTCGGCCATTCGCTCGCACGAGGAGCGCGGTGCGGAGGCGACGATCGCGCTGACACCGGTCGAGAATCCGCTGGCGTTCGGGATCGTCATCGCCGACGAGAGGACGGGGAAGATCGAGAGGTTTCTCGAGAAGCCGACGTGGGGCGAGGTGTTCAGCGACACGATCAACACGGGGATCTACATCCTGGAGCCCGAAGCGCTCCGCCGTGTTCCTGCGCAGACGAACGTGGACTTCTCGCGGGACCTGTTCCCCGAGATGCTTCGTGACGGCGCAGGTCTGTACGGTTACGTGGCGCGGGGTTACTGGCGCGATATCGGCAACATCGATGAGTACCGTGTCGCACATCGAGATGTGCTCGCCGGCCGTGTCGGCCTGGAGCTCCCCGGCCGGCAGCAGGAGCTGGGCGGAGGCATCATCTGGGCGGAGGAAGGCGCGCACACCGGCGAGAACGTGACGGTGCGGGGCATGGCGGTCATCGATCGCGATGCGCGCATCGGTAATGACGTGGTGCTCGAGAACGTCGTGGTGGGAGCCGGCAGTGTGATCGAGGACGGCGCCGAGCTGCGCGATGCGGTGATCTGGGATGGCTGCCGGCTGGGGCGGCGTTCACGGGTCGGCGAGTCGGTGTGCGCGAGCGGCGTGCACATCGGCAAGGGCGCCATCGTGCGCGAGAAGTGCATCATATCCGACCATGCGGAGGTCGGCGACTTCGCGGTGGTAGGGCCGAACGTGAAGGTGTGGCCGGACAAGGTCGTGGAGGAGCGGGCATCGCTCACGCACTCGCTGATCTGGGGCGAGTCGTGGGAGCGCAGCCTGTTCACCGGTGCACGGGTGAGCGGCATCCCGAACTTCGAGCTCACGCCCGAGATCGCGGCCCGGCTCGCTGGCGCGTACGGCGCCATGCTCGGCCCGGGCGCGTACGTGGCCACGTCGCGCGACTCCGACCGCGCCTCGCGCATGATCAACCGCGCGCTCATGACGGGCTTCATGTCGGCCGGCCTCAACGTCGAGGACCTGCGCGAGATGCCGATCCCGGTCGTGCGCCACGCCGTGCATCATGGCCGCGAGGCGGGCGGCATTCACGTGCGCCGCTCGCCGTTCGATGCGAAGGTGATCGACATCCTCTTCTTCGACAAGGACGGCCGCGACCTGCCGCCGGGGAAGACGCAGTCCATCGAGCGGCTCTTTGCACGCGAGGACTTCCCGCGCGCCGGCCCCGAGGGGACCGGCGACATCAACTTCCCGACCCGTATCGTCGAGGGCTACCACGAGCACTTCCTCGCCGAGATGGAGCCGGGCGCCATTGCGCGGCGTCACTTCAACCTCGTGATCGACTTCGCATACGGCACCACCGTGTCCGTACTGCCCGGTCTGCTCGGCGCGATGCAGGCCGAGATCGTCAGCCTGAACGCGTACGCTGCGCCCGGCCGGCTGTCACGCACCGAGCAGGAGTTCCAGGAGTCGCTCGACCGCCTGGGCGGTATCGTTCGCTCGATCCGCGCGGACCTCGGGCTGTGGATCGATCCGGGCGGCGAGGTGATCCATCTGATCGACAACACGGGTCGCGAGCTGGCGCCCGAGCTGATGCAGCTGGTGTTCGTTGAAGTCGCACTCGAGCATCTGGGTGTGCGGCGTGTGGCGATCCCCGTCACCAGTCCCGCGGCCGTGGCGGACCTGATCCGCGCGCACGGAGGCGACGTACTCTGGACGAAGACGGAGCATCACGCGATGATGGCCAGTGCGGACCAGGCCGACCTCATTGCGGGCACGCGCGGCGAGTTCATCTTTCCGCATTTCATACCGGCATACGACGGCATGTTCGCGGCCGCGCGGCTGCTGCAGGGTCTGGCCGCATCGGGCGCAGAGCTGAGCGAGCTGGCAGACCGTCACCGTCCCATTTTCATGCGGCAGGAGCGCGTCGCGTGTCCGTGGGGCCGCAAGGGTGCCGTCATGAGGCGACTGATGCAGGAGACGGAGCACGAGAACCGGCAGCTGGTGGATGGCGTGAAGATATGGAAGAGCGAGCGCGAGTGGGCGATGGTGATCCCGCATTCGGACAAGCCGTACTTCGTCGTGACAGTAGAGGCGCCCGACGCAGAAGGGGCCGAGGCGCTGCTCGATCGCTACTCGGGCTACGTGGCCATGTGGCGCGATGAGAGCTGACGGCGACGCCGCGCAGCGCGGCACATCCACGCGTGCAGTGCATGCCGGCGGCGTGCAGCCCGCAGCCGGCGGACCGGTCGTCACGCCGATCCATCAGACGGCGACGTTCTTCACCGAAGCAGTTCCATCCGGTGAGGTGCTCTACACGCGGTACGGCAACAATCCCAATCACATCGCACTCGCGCAGAAGCTGAGCGATCTCGAGGGAGCGGAGGATGCGGTAGTGCTCGCGAGCGGGAACGCCGCGTGCGCGCTGTCATTGCTGTCGGTGACCGGCGCCGGCGGCCACATCCTCGCCCAGCGTGAGCTGTACGGTGGTACGCTCCGTATCCTCTCGCGGGAGTTGCCGCGCCTCGGCGTGTCCGTAACGTACCTGCCGAACGCCATTGGCTGGGCGGAGGCGGTGCGCGAAGAGACGCGGGCTCTCCTCATGGAAGTGCCCGTCAACCCGACACTGCGTGTCCCCGACATTCGCGAAGCCTCTCGCGTCGCGCACGCTGCGGGGATTCCGCTCATCGTCGATGCGACGTTCGCGAGCCCCGTGAATTTCCGGCCGCTCGAGCACGGCGCGGACCTCGTGTTTCACAGCGCGACGAAATATCTGGGCGGCCATTCCGATCTCACGGCCGGCGTCGTGTGCGGGAGCGCGGAGCGGGTGGCGGAGGTGAGAGAGCTGCTCAAGAGCTTCGGCCCGGTGCTCGACCCGCACGCAGTGTGGCTGCTCGAGCGTGGCGTGAAGACGCTCGCTGTGAGGATGGCGCGGCACAACGAGAACGGCCTGGCCGTTGCCACGTGGCTCGAGCAGCATCCCGCCGTGGAGAAAGTATTCTACCCCGGCCTCCCGTCGCACCCGGACCACGAGCGTGCGCGTCAGCTGTTCAGCGGGTTCGGCGGTGTCGTGTCGCTCATGGTGCGCGGCGGCGATGACGCGGCTCTGGGTGTGACGCAGCGGCTGAAGCTGATGTGTGTGGCCCCGAGCCTGGGCGGAGTGGAGACGCTCGTTTCGATGCCGCGCTTCACATCGCATGCAGCGCTCTCCGTCGAGGAGCGGCATGCGATCGGCGTCGGCGACGGATTCATCCGCCTCGCCCTCGGCATCGAGGACAGCGTCGACCTGATCGCCGACCTGGAGCAGGCGCTTGCACCGCTGCTGGATCTGGCGTCCGCGACATCGGCAGGGGCTCTGCCCCGACCATGAGCCGGCCGACCCGGACGAGCACGGCTCACGGCGGTGGAACGTTCGACCTGGCCGTCGCCGGTGCCGGGCCGTGCGGCATTGCGGTCGGCGTCGCTGCGCACCGCGCGGGCCTGTCCTGCGTGTTGTTCGACAAGAGCTGCGTAGTTGCGTCGATCGCAGGATACCCCACGTGGATGACGTTCTTCAGTACTGCCGAACGACTCGAGATCGGCGGTGTTCCGTTCGTCGTGGTCGGTGACAAACCGACGCGGCGTGAGGCTCTGCGTTATTACCAGCGTCTCGCACGCGAGTTCGAGCTCGATGTCAGGCAGTACGAGACCGTCGAGGCTGTTACCCGGCTCGACGCAGGATTCCGTATCGACACGCGGACGAACGTGGGCGTGTCGCACGAGTTCACGGCACGCAACGTCGTCATCGCGACCGGCTACTTCGATTCGCCCAACATGCTGAACATCCCGGGCGAGGATCTGCCCAAGGTGTCGCACCGGTATCGCGAAGGGCATGCGTACTACGACCAGGACGTGGTGGTGGTGGGTGGCGGGAACAGCGCGGTCGATGCCGCGCTGGAGCTGCATCACTGGGGCGCCCGCGTCACGATCGTGCACTTCGCTGATGCGCTCGACCCCAACGTGAAGCCATGGGTCCGTCCCGACATCGAGGGCAGACTGCGTGACGGCGCCATTCAGGCGCGCTTCGGCTCGCGCCTCGTCGAGGTCCGTCCCGAGAGCGCTCTCGTGCAGAACGACGCCACCGGCGCCGTCGAGGAGATTCCGAACGACTGGGTGCTCGCCATGACCGGCTACATGCCGGACGGCACGCTGCTCCAGGCCCTCGGAGTGGAGTACGATGCCGTGACCGGCATCCCGCACCACGACCCCGGCACCATGGAAACCAACGTCGAGGGCGTGTTCATTGCCGGCGTGCTTTCCGCCGGATTCAACGCCAACAAGGTCTTCATCGAGAACGGCCGCGGTCACGGCGACCTGATCGTCCGCCACGTGGCAGGGAAACTCGCGGGCTGAGCAGGAGGTGTCCTACCGCCGGGCCGGCGTCAGGTGGGCCAGGGTGCCACACCGGCCAGCGGATCAGCGCACCTCGCCGCACCCGGCGCACAGGCCGGTCACCGGCCGGCCCGGCCATCCGAGATTGACACTCTCCGCGTCTGCGGGGTACACTCCCAGTCTGGCATGCAGACCGACCGGGCGGCGCATGGGCCGTCCTTCCGAGGAGGAGATAAATGGCGACAGTAACCGAGATCCCGCCGTTCACGAACGAAGCGTTCATCGACTGGAACGATGGGGACAACGTACGGCAGATGGAGGAGGCTCTGGCGCAGGTGCGCTCGGAGTTCGATCGCACGTACCCCCTGATCATCGGCGGCCGGAAGGTCACGGAGGGCGAGCGCGATACGGCGCACAGCCCGTCCGACCGGAATCTGGTGGTGGGCCATACGATCCGCGCGACGGCGGAGCAGGCGCGCGAGGCCATTGGCGCCGCGGAAGAGGCGTTCCGTACGTGGCGCAAGGTGCCGTGGGAGGAGAGGGCGGACTATCTGTTCCGCACGGCCGAGGCGCTGCGGGCACGCCGCTTCGAGTTTGCGGCGATCATGGTGTACGAGGTCAGCAAGAGCTGGGTGGAAGCGGACGCCGATGTGGCGGAGCTGATCGACTTCGTGGAGTACTACGCACGTGAGGCGCTGCGTCTCGGCGGGCCGCAGCCGGTGGTGCAGTATCCCGGCGAGCGCGACGAGATGCGCTACATCCCGCTGGGTGTCGGTGCCGTCATCCCGCCGTGGAACTTCCCGGGCGCCATCATGGGCGGCATGACGATGGCCGCGATCGTCACGGGGAACACGGTGGTGCTCAAGCCGGCGCACACGTCCACGATCATCGCGGCGAAGTTCGCCGAGCTGCTCGTCGATGACATCGGCCTGCCCGCCGGCGTCCTCAACTTCGTGCCGGGCCCGGGCTCCGTGATCGGCGATGCGATCGTCGATGACCCGCGCACGCGTTTCATTGCGTTCACCGGCTCGAAGGAGATCGGGATGCGCATCTACGAGCGCGCGGCGAAGGTGCATCCCGGTCAGATCTGGCTCAAGCGCACCATCCTCGAGATGGGTGGCAAGGACGCAATCGTCGTTGACGAGACCGGCGATGTGGACGCGGCGGCACAGGGCATCGTCGCGGCGGCGTTCGGGTTCCAGGGCCAGAAGTGCTCGGCGTGCTCGCGCGCGATCATCGTCGATGACGTGTACGATGAGGTGCTGGAGAAAGTCGTCGCGGGAGCCCGGAAGCTGACTCAGGGCAACCCCACCGACCGCGGCAACTTCATGGGAGCAGTCATCGACGAGAAGGCGTTCGGCAAGATCAGCGAGTACATCGAGATCGGAAAGAAGGAGGGCCGCGTCGTGCTCGGCGGCGATGTCCCTTCTCCTGACCAGTCCGGTGGCTACTACATACCGCCGACGATTATCGCCGACGTCGAGCCCGATGCGCGCATCGCCCAGGAGGAAATCTTCGGTCCCGTGCTCGCGTTCATCCGCGCGCGTGATTTCGATCATGCAATGGAAATCGCGAACAACACCGAGTTCGGCCTGACCGGCGCGCTGTACTCCGAAAAGCGCGAGCGGCTGGAGCGCGCGGTGGACGATTTCCATGTCGGCAACCTCTATCTCAACCGGAAGTGCACGGGTGCGCTCGTCGGCGTCCACCCGTTCGGCGGCTTCAATATGTCGGGCACCGACTCGAAGGCGGGCGGTCCGGATTACCTCCTTCTTTTCACGCAGGCGAAGAGCATCGCCGAGAAGATCTGAGGCGCGCATTGGCGTGCCGCGCCGCTGCGGGCAGGCATCGAGCCGGATGCCTGCTTCCGCCGCTTGCGCGAAGAGGGAAACCCTCGTGTTGCTGGGGGGTAGGTTCGGGGGCTAGATTCCGCGTGTCACCGACCTGGATGGAAGCATGGACACCGTGATGGACCCGCGGCAGAAGATCGAGGACGTCCTGGAGACGATCCGTCCGGCATTGCGCTCGGACGGCGGGGACGTCGAGTTCATTGATTACGACACGGACGAGGGTATCGTGCAGCTGAGGCTGGTCGGTGCGTGCGGGTCGTGTCCCGTCTCGATGCTCACGCTGAAGCAGGGTATCGAGCGGCGTATCATGATGGCTGTCCCTGAGGTCAGGGGCATCCTCGCGTTGTAGGAGAGCGCGCAGGAGCTACATTGAGACGGCCGGCGCCCGGGCGGGGTAGCCGGCCGTTCGTACTTAAACGGAAGTTCGATGACACAGCATAGGGATACGATAGCGGAGCGCGTTCAGGCCGCGCTCGAAGGCGTGCTGACGGGCTCCGGCCAGGACGTGGTCGCGAGCGGGCACGTGCAGAACATCGACGTGGACGAAGCGGGCGTCGTCCGCTTCCAGTTCCTGCTCCGCCCGGAGGACCCCGGCACGCTGGTGCGGGAGGTCCGGAGCACGACGGAAGCGGTGGAAGGCGTAACGAAAGTGAAGATTGACGTGCGGCTGCCGAACGCGCCGCAGCAGCAGTCGCGCGGCAAGACGCTGCAGCCCGGATCCGTGCCGGCGCCGACGCCGGATGCGTCGCTGGTGGCGAATATCGAGCACGTGATCGCGGTGAGCTCGGGCAAGGGCGGGGTGGGGAAGTCCACGGTCGCGGTCAACCTGGCGGCGGCGCTTGCGGCGGCAGGTCGCCGCGTCGGCCTCCTCGACGCGGATGTGTACGGTCCTGATGTGCCGCTGATGTTCGGTGAGACGCGCAAGCCGAAGGTGACGGGCGAGAAGGGCTCGGAGAAGATCGTGCCGCTTGAGGCGCACGGCGTCAAACTGATGAGCCTGGGCTTTCTGCTCGAGGACGAGCAGCCGGCGATCATGCGCGGTCCGCTCGTGTCCGGAATCCTGAAGCAGTTCCTGGAGCAGGTGGAGTGGGGCGAGCTGGACTACCTGATCGTGGACATGCCGCCCGGTACCGGTGACGCGCAGCTGTCGCTCGTGCAGATCGTGAACCTGGATGGCGCCGTTCTCGTCACGACGCCGCAGGATGTATCGACGGGTGACGTACGTCGCGCGGTGCGCATGTTCGAGCGTGTGAACACACGGATCTTCGGCATCGTCGAGAACATGGCCGGCATGGACTGCCCGCACTGCGGCGGCCACATCGACGTGTTCGGCCACGGCGGCGGGCGCCAGCTCGCGCATGACATGCATCTCCCGCTGCTGGGCGAGGTCCCGCTCGATCCGCGCGTCCGCGAGGCGGGCGATGCCGGACGTCCAACGGCGCTGGCGCTGCCCGATTCACCCGCGGGTGCGGCGTTCCGCGCGATCGCCGACTCGATCCTCGAAGTGGTGGAAGCCGCCCCGGCCGGCGCCGGCGACTAGCATGAGCAGCCCGGCACCGTTACCCGGCGCGGGCCGCCGCGTCACGCTGCTCACGGATTTCGGCACCGCAGACGGCTATGTCGCCGCGATGAAGGGTGTCATCGCGGCGATCAGCCCCGCCGCGGTGATCGATGACGCATCGCACGATATCGCGCCGGGCGACGTCCGGGCCGCTGCCTGGGCGCTGGGCGCATACTGGCGGCTGTATCCTCCCGCGACCGTTCACATCGCCGTCGTGGATCCGGGTGTCGGCAGCGCGCGGCGCGCGCTCGCACTCGAAGTCGAGGAGCGCTTCATCATCGCGCCCGATAACGGCCTCGTGACCGAGGTGCTGCTCGGCTCCGAGCCCACTCACGCCGTCGAGATCCGGAATCTCCCGCTGCTGCACGGCGACATATCCGCAACGTTTCACGGCCGTGACGTCTTCGCCCCCGCGGCCGCCCTCATTCTCTCGGGTCTGCCTCTCCCGGAGGTGGGCCCTCCCGTCCACGATCCTGTGCTTCTGCCCGCCACACGCCCAGTGCGCGATGGCGACACCATCGTCGGCTCCGTCGTGCACATCGATCGATTCGGCAGCCTCATCACGGACATCCCGGGCGCAGCTGTCAGAGGAGGCTTCGTCGAGGTCGAAGGCGGCAGCCAGGTGCCCGTCATGCGCACCTACGCGGACGTGAAGAGCGGGGAGGGCCTGGCGCTGATCGGGTCGCGTGGATTCGTGGAAGTGTCAGTCCGGGATGGGAGCGCTGCGCAGGCGCTCGGTGTCGGACGGGGTGCGACTGTCATGTGGCGACCGGGTCACACCCCCGCTCGGTAGCCGGGCGAACGGCTCGACGCAGCCGGCGGCCGGACTGAGCCGTCGCTGCCGGACGCGGCACCCACTCTGCAGAACGGCGCGTCCCGCCATTAAAACGCCCCT
>DATHVW010000098.1:0-95458 GCA_035461085.1 Longimicrobiales bacterium
AAGCGGGCGAGGCTCGGGAAGTGGTGGAACGCCTGCCGCACCCGTACGCGGTGCTCGGCATCATCACGCCGGCCGCGGCGCCACTCACGCCTGAGCCGGCGACGGCAGACGACCTTGCGGAGCCGGAGGCCGCGCCGCCGGAAACGGTCGGCGCGGGCGTCGATACCGGGGTGGCTCACGGGGTTGACGGCACCGAAGCCACGGAGGCCGCCGCGCTCGCCGGCATGACCGGCGACGCCGAGCCCGCAGCCATCGCCGCCACGACCGCCGAGCCCTCAGTGATCGCCGGCCCGACCGACGACGCGCCCTCGCCCATCGCCGGCCCCACCGAAGAGCCCGCGGCCGCTGGCCCGGTGGACGAGCCCGCGGTAATCGCCAGGCCCACCGACCACCACCCCGCCGCGGACGACGAAGCGCGCGAACAGGCGATCGCCGACGATGCTGTCGAGGCGGAGGCTCTGGACTCGCTGGAGATCGGCGCCCGCGAGGCGGAGCAGACGGCCGTCGGAGGCGAGCTCGCCATCGGTGCCGAATCCCCCGAGACAGCTGCCGGCGAAGACTTCGTAAGTACGGCTCCGCCCGCTTCAGCCGCACCCGAAGGCAAGTCCGCGGACCGTACCGTTTCGTCCGCCGAAGAGCGTGCGGCGCGACTCGAGGACGATATCGAGGAGCGGCTCGAAAACGACCCATCGGCCCGCGACGCCCTCGCCCACGAGATCAACGCGCGCCAGCGCGCTGCCCGCCTCGCCGGAGCAACACATACCGCTCCGGGAATCGCCGGCGCCGGCGTCGCAGCGGCCGCCGGGGAACAGGCCGCCGCTGGAGCACAGACGCCGGCAGCGGCGGCAGCAGACAGTGCACCCGCCTCGTCGGACGCAGCCGCCGCCGCGAACGCGACCGCCACCGCGCACGAGACCGTCACCGCGCACGAGACCGTCACCGCACACGCCGCCGACAGCGAGACCGACGCCACGGACGCCGGAGCCTCCGCAGTAGCGGAAGAGCAACCGCCGAAAGCCGGACCGCGCCACCCGGCGCAGGCTGCGCCGGTGCGGCACGCGCGATCCCGCTACCGCCGTCCCGTGCTCTGGACGGTGGGCGTCGTCTTCCTGGCGAGCCTGCTCGCGGGTGCATGGCATTTCCTGAGCGGCCCACCCGACCAGGAGGAGCCCCCGGCCGCGGTGACGCCGCCGGAACCGGCCGCCCCGGCTGCACCGATGGCCGCGAATGCGTTACCCTTCGTCGTCGCGATCGAGGCACACCGCGAGCTGCTGGTGGCGCTGAACCGCGTGACGGACCTCTCGGAGATCGAGCCGCAGCTGCTGTTTCACGTGGAGCCGCTCGAGCGCGAGGGCACCATGTTCTATCACGTCATGGCCGGTCCGGTGCCGGATTCGACGGCCGCGCTCGCCCTGCGCGACACGCTGATCGCGCGCGGTCACAAGACGGGGGCGACGCCGACGGACGTGCGGGCCACGCCGCTCGCGTTCCTGATCGGCGACTACGGCACGCCGGAGAGCGCGGAGGAGCAGAACGACATCCTGCGCCGGCTCGACATACCGGGATACGTGCTCCAGGGCACGGCGGCGGACAGCGCTCCGCTCTACAGGCTCTATGTCGGCGGCTTCAGCACTGCAGCGGAGGCGGCGATCATCCGGCAGATGCTCCAGTCGGCGGGCATCCGTGACTCGCTGGTCACGCGCACGGGCAGTGTCATGGCAGCAGACTTCATCAGCACGGAGGGGGACAGCGTGACCGCAGGCGACTCCCTCGCAACAACGAACGGGCAGCAGTAATCCATGAAGCTTCGTCGTCTCACCCTGCAGGGGTTCAAATCCTTCGCAGACCGCACCGAGCTGCATTTCCACGACGGCATCACCGCCATCGTGGGGCCGAACGGCTGCGGCAAGTCGAACATCAGCGACGCGATCCGCTGGGTCCTCGGCGAGCAGCGCGCGTCCGCGATCCGCGGCTCGAAGATGGAGGAGGCGATCTTCCAGGGCACCACGCAGCGGCGCCCGCTCGCGCGTGCCGAAGTCGCGCTCGAGTTCGACAACACGGAGCAGCGGCTCGCGATGCCGCACAAGGATGTCGAGATCCGGCGCGTCGTGTTCCGCGAGGGTGGCAGCGACTACCTCCTCAACCGCCAGTCCACGCGCCTCCGCGACATCCTCGACATGTTCCGCGATACGGGCCTGGGCGCGAACAGCTACACGGTCATCGAGCAGGGCATGGTGGACTCGATCCTGTCCGATCGCGCGGAAGAGCGGCGCCACATGTTCGAGGAGGCGGCCGGCATCGGCCGCTACAAGGACCGCCGCAAGTCCGCGCAGCGCCGGCTCGAAGGTGCGGAGAACGACCTGTCGCGCCTCGAAGACCTCGTCGCCGAGATAACGACCAAGGTGAGGAGCCTCGCCCGCCAGCGCACGAAGGCCGAGAAATACCAGGAGCTGCGCCGCCGCCGGCTCGACCTCGAAGTGTCCGTCGCCAGTGCCGAGCTGGAGCGCGTTCGGCGCACGCTCCACGAGACCGCCCGCGTGCTGGAGGATCTCACACGCGACGAGCCCGCGGCCCGCGCAGCACTGTCCACTGCGGAGGCCGAGCTCGAGCAGCGTCGCATCGAATCGACGGAAGCAGGACGCGAGCGCAACCTGGTCGCGGAGAAGCACCAGGAGATCTCGCGCATGATCGCCGAGCGCGAGCGTGAGCTGGCCGTCGCGGCGGAGCGACGCGCGCACGCCGAGCGGCGCATCGTCCAGATCGGCACGGAGCGCGACGAGCTGCACGTGCGCATCGCGACGCTCGAAGCGGAGGTCGAGGAAGTCCGGCACGAGCGCGCCGGCCAGGCGGGCGTCGTCGAGTCGCTCGGCCAGCGCGTGCTCGAGGTGCAGGAGCGCCAGAGCGTACTGCGCCAGGAAGTGACGGAAGTGCGACGTGCGGACGAAGAGGCGCGCTCCCGCGAGAATGACCTGACACGCCAGCTCGCGCGACTGGAGGCGGACGCAGCGGGTGCGGAGGCACGCGCGCACGACGCCCAGGAACGCCTCGAGCAGCTCGACGACGAGGAGTCCGAGATCCTCGCGCATCTCGCCCAGCTCGAGGAGCAGCGCGACCTGTTCGCCGAGCAGGCGCGTCAGCTCGAGGAGCGCATCGAGGAGCTGAACGCGCAGCGCGATCGGTACGAGCAGAACATCGCCGGCCTGCGCGAGGCCGAGCTCGAGGCGAAACGCACTCTCTCGGCCGCCGAAGACCACGCCAACCGGCTGGCCTCGCAGGTTGCCGCCCTCGAGACGATCGAGCGCGAGTACCAGGGCTTCGCTCCCGCCGTCGCCGCCGCGTTGAACGACCGCGGCAACATCGATGGCCTCGTCGGTCCCGTCGCAGAGTTCCTGAACCTGCCGAAGGATCGGGCCGCGGCCGTTGAAGGCGCGCTCGGCTCGCTGCTCCAGGCGCTCGTAGTGCGCGACCGTGAGGCTGCCGCCCAGGTCCGCCACTGGGTCGCCGCGCATTCGGATCCCTTACACGAAGACGATCCCGCTCCCGCTTTCGCGCAAGGGACCGTGGCCCTCATACCGAGGGACGCCCTCCCGAAGCTGGAAGCGCTCATCGAGGTCCTCGAGTTCGCCGGCACACCGCCGAGCGAGCCGATGCTGATCGGTCGGCATGAGCGGCTCGAGCGTCTGCGCCGCGAGGCGGAGCAGGCGGCCGAAGAGCGCGACGCACGGCTCGCCGCGCGCGACGAGATTGCCGATCGCATCCACGACGCGGACGAGGCCCTCCGCGAGCTCCGCGCGCTCATCCAGGCGACCGACCTGGAGCTGAAGCGCGCGAACGCCGATGAGGCGACGCGGGCGGGGCAGCGCGGCCGCGCCGACAAGGCGCGCGAGGAGCTGGAGCGCCGCCGCACCGACCTGCGTGCATTGATCGAGCGTGCCCGCGGCGATGCGCAGACCGCGCGCACCTCGCGCACGGACCTCGAGCGCGGCCTGGGCGAGCACCGGGTGCAGTGGCAGCAGGCCACCGAGTCGCTCGCGGAACGGGAGGCCGCGTGGGAAGAGGTGCGCGATGAGGAGGCGGAGCTGCGCGTGGCGCACGCCCGCGCCGAGGGCACCCTGACCGCGCTCGACCGGCGGATCACACAGGCGAAGCAGGACCTGCACAATGCGACGCACCGTCTCGATCAGCTGAACCACGAGGAGCAGGAGCACGTCTCCTCGCTCGACATGCTCGCCGGCGTCAGCACGGGCGCCGGCGACCGGCTCCAGGAGCTGTTCGCGCAGCGCGACGAGGTCTCCGTGGAGCTGCGCCGCCTGGACGAGGCTCTCGCGACGGCGGCCGATGCGGCGATGTCGCTCGAGGCGCAGGTGCGCACGCTCCGTCGCTCGACGGACGAGCGCAGCGAGCTCCGGCACCGGCTGGAGATCCAGCGCACCGAGGCCGACGCGGCCGACCGGCGCGTTCGCGAGCGGCTGGAGGCAGAGTGGGCGAAGCCGTACGAGCAGCTCGTCGAGGAAGCGACGCCGCTCGACATGGACGTGGACGTCATGAAGGGCGAGTTCAACGCGGTCACCGCGGACATCGAGCGGCTCGGACCGATCAACATGCTCGCCATGGACGAGTATGCCGAGGAGAGCACGCGACTGGAGTTCCTGACGACCCAGCGCGACGACCTGGTGAAGGCCCGCGACGATCTCCAGCAGGCCATCCGCGAGATCAACAAGACCGCGAAGGACCTGTTCAACGAGACGTTCAACGCGATCCGCGAGAACTTCCAGACCACGTTCCAGACCCTCTTCGAGGGCGGTGAATGCGATATCAGGCTCGAGGATAGTGACGATCCGCTGGAGTCGCCGATCGACATCAGCGCGTCGCCTCGTGGCAAGCGGACGCAGCGCATCCACCTGCTGTCCGGCGGCGAGCGTGCGCTCACGGCACTCGCGTTGCTGTTTGCCATCTATCTGGTGAAGCCGAGCCCGTTCTGCGTTCTGGACGAGGTCGACGCGCCGCTGGACGAGGCCAACATCGGCCGGTTCATCGGCATGCTCCAGACGTTCAAGGAGCGCACTCAGTTCGTCGTCATCACGCACCACCCGCGCACCATGGAAGCCGCCGACTGGCTCTACGGCGTGACCATGGAGGAGCCCGGCATCAGCTCGATCGTCGGCGTCAAGCTCGACGATGTGCTCGAGGGTGTGAGCGGCAACGGCGCGGCCGTCTGAACGTTTCTGTCACATGATCACGAAAAAGGAAACTGAAATGGGTAGTACCCCCGAGAGCGACGCGATCGTCGCTCGTGTCATGAAATCGATCGAGACCCGGACCGCCGTCGCCGGCGTCATAGGCCTCGGCTACGTCGGCCTGCCTCTCGCGGTCGAGATCGGCAGGAGCGGCTATCGCACGATCGGTTTCGAGATCTCCGAGACGATCGCAGGCGCCGTGAACGTCGGTACCAGCCATATCCTCGACGTGTCGAGCGACACGGTCGGGGCCCTCGTGAAGCAGAAGAAGCTGCGTGCGACTACGGACATGTCGCTGATGTCGGATTGCGATGTCATCTCGATCTGTGTCCCGACGCCGCTCAGCAAGACAAAGGATCCCGACCTCACATACATCCTGAGCGCCGCGCGCACGCTGGCCGACAATCTGCGCCCCGGTCAGCTCATCATCCTCGAAAGCACCACGTTCCCCGGCACCACCCGGGACGTGCTGCTACCGCTGCTGGAGGAAGGCGGCCTCAAGGCCGGGACGGATTTCTTCGTGTGCTTCAGCCCCGAGCGCGTGGATCCCGGCAATACGGTATGGACCACGCGGAACACGCCGAAGGTGCTCGGCGGGATCACTCAGACGTGCATGGAAGTCGGCCAGGCGTTCTACTCGACCGTGTTCGATCACATCGTTCCGGTCGAGAGCGCGGAAGCGGCGGAACTCGTGAAGGTCTACGAGAACACGTTCCGCATGATCAACATCGCACTCGTCAACGAGCTCGCGCAGGTCTGCGACAAGCTCGGGGTCGATGTCTGGAACGTGCTCGACGCGGCCGCAACCAAGCCATTCGGCTTCATGAAGTTTACGCCAGGGCCCGGACTGGGCGGACACTGTATCCCGCTCGACCCGCACTACCTCGCCTGGAAGATGCGCACGCTCCACTTCAAGACACGCATGATCGAGCTGGCCAGCGAGATCAACGGGGAGATGCCGACATTCGTGGTGCGCAAGGCAGCGGACGCCCTCAACCAGCGCGGCAAGGCCCTGCACGATGCCCGCGTGCTCGTGCTCGGCGTCGCCTACAAGCGCGACATCGATGACCTGCGGGAGAGTCCCGCGCTCGACGTGATGCGACTGCTTCAGGACAAGGGCGCCGACGTGGCGTATCACGACCCGCACTGCTCGGTGATCCTCGACGACGGCCACACGGAGCTGGAGGACCTGCCCCTGCACAGCGCCCCCTTGTCACCGGATGTGCTGGCAGCTGCCGACCTCGTGCTCATTACCACGGAGCACGCTGACGTGAATTACCAGATGGTCGCAGACCACGCGGAGCTGGTGCTCGACACCCGCGGCGCCATGAGACGCGTCGCGGGACGGGCTCGGGTCATTTCGCTGTCCGGTGCCGTGTCCGACCCCGGGGAGCGGTCGCGCCGACCGCATGGATGGGCGACCGCCGCGGCGGGGTCGTAGACACCTTCTCCACTCATATCGACAGACGATCCAGGAACGGGTTTGGCAAAGATACTGGTTACGGGAGCCGCAGGGTTCATCGGCTCAAACGTGGCATCGCAGCTCCTGGAACGCGGCGATGAGGTGCTCGGGATCGACAATCTCAACGACGCCTATGACGTCCGGCTCAAGCACTGGCGGCTGGAGCAGCTGAAGGGCAGGGCAGGGTTCGCGTTCGAGCACATGGACCTGCTCGACCGCGACCTCCTCACGCGCGTGTTCGAGGACGCCGGCAGTATCGACGGTGTCATTAACCTCGCCGCACGTGCGGGGGTACGTCCCTCCGTCGAGAATCCGTGGGTGTACAACGATGTGAACAATACGGCCACGCTGAACCTGCTGGATCAGTGCGTGAAGCACGGGATCGACAAGTTCGTGCTGTCCTCCACGTCATCGCTCTACGGCGGCGACAACCCGCGGCCGTACAGCGAAACCGCCAACACGGACCGGCCGCTCTCTCCATACGCTGCATCGAAGAAGGCTGCGGAAGTGATGTGCTACACATATCACTACCTCTACGGTATCGATGTCACCGTATTCCGCTACTTCACGGTGTACGGACCCGCCGGCCGCCCGGATATGTCGCTGTTCCGGTTCGTACAATGGATCCGCGAGGGAAAGCCGGTTCACGTCTTCGGCGACGGGAAGCAGGAGCGCGACTTCACGTTTGTCGAAGACGTCGCGCGGGGCACCGTCGCGGGGCTGCAGAAGGTGGGCTACGAGATCGTGAACCTCGGCTCCGACGAGCCATTCCTGCTCATTGATGCGATCCGTATGATCGAGGAACTGACGGGCAGGGAAGCGAAGCTCGAGTACTCGGAGGCGCACAAGGCGGACGTGCGGGCCACATGGGCGAACATCGACAAGGCGGCATCGCTGCTCGGTTGGCGCCCGCGCACGGAATTCAGGGAAGGTATCCGGCGGATAGTGGACTGGTACGAGGAGAACCGGGAGTGGGCAAAGGACATCGAGACGGGGAAGTAGAACGGGGATCATGCTCCTGACCTGCATCGGTACCGGCACAGCAGTCCCGGAGCCCGACCGCGTCTGCTCCGGCTTCCTGCTGGAGGGTCACGGCCTGCGCATGCTGTTCGACTGCGGTCCGGGCGTGGTTCATGGCATGGCCCGCCTAGGCCTCGAATGGCAGACGATCACACATGTCTGCCTCACCCATTTCCATAACGATCATATCGGTGATGTGCCGATGCTGTTCTTCGCGTGGAAGCATGGCATGCGGCCGCAGCGCACAGCGCCACTGATCGTCTTCGGACCGAAGGGTACGAAGCGGAAACTCGTGCGTATGGCGAAGCTGTTCGGTGACCACATCAGCGAGCCGCCATTCGAGCTGGAGATCCATGAGCTGACTGACCCGGCGGAGATGCGCCTGAACGATGTCGCGGAGATCAGTGTCCGCCGCACGCCGCACACGGACCAGTCGATCGCGTTCCGGCTGGAGGTTTCAGGCCGGTCATTCTGCTACACGGGCGACACGGGCTTCAGTGACGAAGTCGCGGTGTTCGCGCAGGCCGCGGATGTCCTGCTGACGGAATGCTCGCTGCCCGAAGACGAGGCGATGGCCGGTCACCTCACGCCGTCGCAGGTGGCGGCCATGGCCCGCATCGCGCTGCCGCGCCGGCTGCTGGTGACTCATGTTTATCCGCAGCTCGATCGTTCCGACGTGCCCCGGCTGGTTCGCGAGGGCGGCTGGCCGGCGGAGGTGCACGTCCTGCAGGACGGCGAGGTCGTCGAGATCTGAGTGGCTGTAGGTGCCGGCGCGGGGTGGCCCACGGCCGTGTTTGCCCCTAACTTGGCTTGTCCCGAAAGCTTGCCGCTTTCGCTCCAGAACCCTGAATCACTAGCGCACAGAATGAATGTCAAGGAAGGTATAGTCGTACCGCTCCTCGATCTCAAGGCCCAGTACCAGGCTATCAGGCATGATGTGGACGAGGCTGTCGCCCGCGTGATCGAGTCGCAGCACTTCATTCTGGGTCCGGAGGTTTCCGCGCTGGAGGATGAGGTGGCTTCGTACAGCAGCGTCCACCACGCGATCGGAATGTCGTCCGGGACCGATGCCCTCCTCGCTGCGCTGATGGCGCTCGACATTGACAGCGGTGACGAGGTCATCACGTCCACATACTCGTTCTTCGCGACGGGGGGCGTGATTGCCAGGCTGGGTGCCAGACCGGTGTTCGTCGATATTGACCCCGAGACGTATAACATCGACGCGGACGCCGTGACTGCTGCGATCACCGACCGAACCTGTGCAATTATGCCGGTGCACCTGTACGGCCGCATGGCGGACATGGAGCGGATCATGGCTGTCGCCGGTGAGCGCGAGATCCCCGTCATCGAAGACGCCGCGCAGGCGATTGGTTCATTCGACCGGCAGGATAGACAGGCTGGATCAATAGGTGCAATGGGCTGCTTCTCGTTCTTTCCGAGCAAGAATCTCGGCGGTTTCGGTGACGGCGGCATGACCGTCACGAACGATGCTGCTCTCGCTCATCGTCTGAAGCTGCTCCGGATGCACGGTTCCGAGCCCAAATATTATCACGCGATCGTCGGCGGTAATTTCCGACTGGACGCTTTGCAGGCCGCGGTGCTGCGCGTGAAGCTCAGGCATCTGGACGACTGGTCGGCCGCGCGGCGCCGGAATGCGGATCGCTACCGGTCGCTGTTTGCGGACGCCGCTCTGGATGGACTGGTCACGCTTCCTCAGGATGAGCCAGGGCACATCTACAATCAATTCGTTATTCGCGCTCCTGATCGTGATGCTCTCCAGGCGCATCTGAAAACCAGCAACGTCGGCAGCGAAATCTATTATCCGGTTCCCCTTCACATGCAGCAGTGCTTCGCGGACCTGGGTTACCGTGCAGGCGATCTACCCCACGCGGAAACTGCTGCACGTGAGACTCTCGCACTCCCGGTGTATCCGGAGCTGGATGACGCGCAGCTCGTGCACGTCGTCGAGAGCATTCGCGAATTCTACGAGAGCCGATGAAAGTCATGATCGTGGCGGGTGCGCGCCCGAACTTCATGAAGATTGCACCCGTGGCGGCGGAACTCGAAAAGCGTGGTCATGAAACCGTGCTCGTCCATACAGGGCAGCACTACGATGCGAGCATGTCTCAGGCGTTTTTCGACGATCTTGGCATCCGTACGCCGGACCATTTCCTCCGTACGGAGCGACCGGCGACGATAGAGCAGGGGAAAAACCGGCTTGCTTCCTGGCCGCTCACAGTACAGGGTATCATCGACTCCTTCGACCTGGCACTGTCGCAGCCGCGACGCCCGACCGGCGAGGGCTGTCCTTATGGCTGGACGGCAGAGCGGCTGAACGCCTGGTGAGTGCGCTCGAGACGTTCCGCATTGCACCCCTGGCCGCTGCGTCGTGATGGCGCACGTCCTGTCGCCTGACCGTGTCCGCCGGAGCGCGGCACACGAAGACCGGCTCACCCCGACGTCATGACGGTCGGACCCATCTTCGTCACGGGCGGTGCAGGGTTCATCGGATCTGCCCTGGTGCGGCGGCTGGTGGCCGACAGCAGACCCGTCGTCGTACTTGACAAGCTGACGTACGCCGGCAATCCGGATTCGCTCGCTACCGTGGCCGACACACCCGGCTTCACGTTCGAACGCGCTGACATTTGTGACGGCCCGAAGCTCGCCAGCTTGTTGGAGCTGTATCGACCGTCCGCAGTCATGCATCTGGCGGCGGAGTCTCATGTCGACCGTTCGATCGACGGACCTGCAGCGTTCGTGCAGACCAACCTGGTAGGCACATTCAAGCTGTTGGACGCGGTAAGGACCTACCTGAGTACAGCACCGGTTGAATTGCGGGAGGTATTCCGCTTCATCCACGTGTCAACGGACGAGGTGTTCGGTTCCCTCGGGAAGACCGGCCGCTTCCATGCGGACACGCCGTACGATCCGCGCTCCCCATACTCGGCCACCAAAGCGGGGTCTGATCACCTCGCCCGGGCATGGCAGCATACGTACGGGATGCCCGTCATTGTGACGAACTGCTCCAACAACTATGGGCCCTACCAGTTCCCCGAGAAACTGATCCCTCTCATGATCCTGAATGCGCTCGAGGGAAAGCCGCTGCCCGTTTACGGCACGGGCGAGAACGTGCGCGACTGGCTCTATGTAGACGATCATGTGGACGGGCTGATCACAGTGCTCGATCGCGGCACTGTCGGGCATACATACCTCGTCGGGGGACATGGCGAACGTCGAAACATCGAGGTCGTGCGTGCCATTGCCACACTCGTCGATGAGCTGGTGCCACCGCTGGCGCGACCAAGGACCGAGCTCATCGAGCACGTTGTCGACCGACCGGGTCACGATTACCGCTATGCGATCGACTCATCACATTTGACAGAGACGCTGGGGTGGCAGCCGCGGCATACGTTCGAGGAAGGATTGCGCGCAACGGTGCAGTGGTATCTGGCAAATCCCCAGTGGTGTGAGCGGGTGCAGTCGGGCGCCTACCGACGCGAGCGACTCGGCATGGTCAACGGATGAAAGGTATTATTCTCGCGGGCGGCGCGGGCACGCGTCTATACCCGATCACGCGCGTGATCAGCAAGCAGCTGTTGCCGGTGTTTGACAAACCAATGATCTATTACCCGCTCTCCACGCTCATGCTGGCGGGGATCCGCGACATACTCATTATATCTACACCGCACGACCTGCCTCGCTTCGAGGAGCTGCTCGGAGATGGCCGCTCCCTCGGTATTCGCCTAAGGTACGCGGAACAGCCCAGACCCGGCGGACTCGCGCAGGCTTTCATTATCGGGGCAGACTTTATCGGTAGCGACCGCGTCGCGCTCGTCCTCGGTGACAACATCTTCTACGGTCAGGGCCTGAGCGAAATCGTGCAGGGCGCCGCTCGACGCAGCAGCGGCGCGACGATCTTCGGATACTACGTGAAGGATCCCGAACGCTATGGCGTCGTGGAGTTTGACGACCAGCTCAAGGTGCTGGGTATTGAGGAGAAGCCCGGTCGGCCGAAGTCGCATTACGCCGTTACGGGCCTGTACTTTTACGACAACGATGTTGTCGAGATCGCCCGCCAATTACGACCTTCTGGTCGGGGGGAACTGGAGATCACGGACGTCAACGTCGCGTACCTGGAAGCAGGTAATCTGCACCTGGAGCTGCTGGGCCGAGGCATGGCCTGGCTCGATACGGGAACGTACGAGTCCCTTCAGGAAGCCGCCCGTTTTGTTGAAACCATCGAGAAGCGGCAGGGATTGAAGGTTGCATGTCTCGAAGAGGTCGCTTACCGCATGGCGTTCATTGACCGCGAGGGACTGAGAGCGCTCGCGGAACCCCTGCGCGAGACGGGCTATGGCCAGTATCTCATGTCCGTGCTGCATTATCCTGAGAGGGGATCGTGACTTTTGGCGTCCAGTGGGTTCGGAATTGAAAATCGTAGATACGCCGCTCGCTGGCGTTGTGGTGGTGGAACTCGATCGCTTCGATGACGCGCGCGGATGGTTCATGGAGGCATGGAACGAAGAGCGCTACCGGGCGGCTGGTCTGTCCTTGAATTTCGCGCAGAACAACGTGTCCTATTCCCGCCGCGGGGTCCTGAGAGGAATGCACTTCCAGTCGCCCAATGCGCAGGGTAAGCTGGTCTGCGTTTTATCCGGGGTGGTGTTTGACGCCGTCGTTGATGTGCGCCTGGGTTCGCCTACCTGGGGCCAATGGTACGGGTGTGAGATCTCGGTCGAGAATCGCAGGCAGATCTGGGTCCCAGAAGGCTTTGCTCATGGCTTTCTCGTCATGTCCGAAGACGCCGTGGTGCATTACAGTTGCACTTCGCCGTACCATGCGGGCTCGGACAGGACACTCGCCTGGGACGATCCCGTCGTCGGCATCAACTGGCCGCGGAAACCGGAGGCAATGTCCCCAAAGGATGCCAACGCCCCCGGCCTCCGGGAGTTGTCGTCTCGAGAACTCCCGATATTCCACGAGCGGCGTCGCACAGAATGACTGTCTCCAAGCCGCTGAGAGGCAAGGAGTTGCCAACACCCCACCTCATACCTAACTTGTTCGGGCTGGCGGATTGGGGTCGACCGGACGCTTGATCGTACCGCCGCCGCCCCAAAAGGCGGCTTCGCAGCTGTCGCCGGGATCGATCTCATATCCTTTGTGCCTGCCCCGAGGGGCGAATTCAGTCGTTCCGGCGGCGTCGTCATGTAGGACGCGTCTGGAACGTTGGTATCGGTGCGCCCGTCCGGCGTGCCAGTCACGTCACAACCAGATTTTCATGAAGTTACGTCTGCATCCTGCTGGCCTTTTGGGCGGTCGGGTCATCCTAGTTCTGTTCACGGGCATGTTGGTGGCGGCCGCTGCTCCGGCAGAGACTGCGGCGCAGAACCCGCCACCCACGGCACCTCCGCGAGACACCACCGCAGCGCGTCGAGCGCTGCAGGAGCGCCTCGGGCGGGACGTGACGCAGTCTGAAATCCTGGAGCGGCTTCGGAACTCGGGGATGACGCGGTCCCAGATTCGCGCCCGCTTGCAGCAGCTAGGGTATGATCCCAGTCTCGCCGACAGGTACTTCGACGCTCTCGAGCGGGGTGGGAGTCTCCCCGCGGAGCAACCGTCCGACACCTTCATTGAGGCGCTGACGCGTCTGGGCCTGGCCGGGACCGCCGGACGCGAAACCTCGGATTCCGCGCTATTCGCACTGGAGCCCGATTCGCTCCTCATCGATGAGGACAGCACCGCCGTGGGCCGGCAGGTGTTCGGCCTTCTGACGTTCCGCCGCGCCGGTTCACAGTTCGCTCCGCCTACTTTCGGACCCGTCGACCCCGGGTACCGGCTTGGGCCGGGCGACGAACTGCTGCTGGTTTTGACCGGTGACGTTGAAGAGGCCTATCCGATTTCTGTGAGCCGGGAGGGCCTCATCTTCATCCCCGCCGTCGGCCAGATGAGCGTGAACGGATTGACTCTCGCCCAGCTTGAGGATGCCCTGTACGCACGTCTCGGGAGCGTCTATTCAGGCATTTCGCGCTCACCGAACGCGACGACCCGATTTCAGGTATCGCTGGGCGCCCTGCGCGCGAACCAGATTATCGTTACGGGGGACGTTGCCCGGCCGGGGTCATACCAGGTCAGCAGCGTGGCCGGCCTGTTCGCCGCATTGTACCAGGCGGGGGGGCCAACGGCCGAAGGCTCGTTCCGGCACATTGAGGTGCACCGTGGCGGCCGGCTTGTTCACGTTGCGGATCTGTATGATT
Organism: Longimicrobiales bacterium; assembly: GCA_035461085.1. Classification (GTDB taxonomy): domain Bacteria; phylum Gemmatimonadota; class Gemmatimonadetes; order Longimicrobiales; family RSA9; genus SH-MAG3. Next base: position 13,974 of record DATHVW010000098.1, read on the forward strand.
TCCTGATTCGCGGCGACGGCTCCAGCGATATCCGGCTGGAGAACAACGACCGGGTTTTCGTGCCTCCCGCCGGTGCACAGGCACAGGTCGAAGGGTCCGTTCGAAGGCCCGCGATCTACGAGGTCAGGCCTGGCGAAAGCCTGCAGGATCTCCTCGCTTTCGCCGGCGGGTTCCGATCCGATGCGCTTGTTCGTAATGTGCAGATCGATCGAATCGTTCCGCCTTCCGACCAGCGACCTGGCTTCTACCGTACGCTGGTCAGCGTTGACGCGGCTCAACTCGCGGGTGCACCGACCGAGCCTGTACGCGATGGCGACATCGTCACCGTGTCGGCCGTGCCCGACGTCCGGCGGAACCGTGTCTGGGTGAGTGGCGAGGTCCGCAATCCAGGGGTCTACGAGTGGACCTCCGGCAGTACGCTGTGGTCCATGCTGGAACGCGCCGATGGGCCCGGCGACTTCGCGTACCTCGCCAGGGCCCACATCTATCGGCTCACAACGACTGACGGTTCGAGAAGCCTCATTCGCGCGTCACTGGAGCGGGACGCCGCGGGCGGCCCCGTCGATGATGTAGTACTCGCCGACAATGATTCGATCGTGGTTCTGAGCCGGAACGAGCTCCGAACGTCGGAATTCGTCACGATCGATGGTTTTGTCAAGAAACCCGCCACCTATCCCCTGGCGCGGGGAATGACCCTTCATGACCTCATTCTTGCGGCGGATGGATTCTCCCACGGGGCATACGTACTCGAGGCCGAGATTTCCCGGATGCCGGATCCGCTGCTCAGGACCGACATCACGGCCCACGTGTTCCGAATCCCGCTTGGCACACCTTCAGCTTCGAGCGGTGGGGGACTCGTCCCGGACTGGATCCCCGGTGAGGCAGAGGTGGAACTCACGCACGGCGACCGCGTGTTTATTCGCCGCGCACCCGGATATGAAAGCGTTCGCGAGGTCCACGTGACGGGGCAGGTGCTGGTTCCCGGCCGATATGTCCTCGAGAGCAGAGAGGAACGCGTGGCTGACGTGCTTGCCCGAGCTGGCGGGCTGACCCCGCAAGCCTTTCCGGCGGGCATTCACGTGATTCGCGAGGGGCAGGTCGTTGCTGCCGATCTCCAGCGGGCACTACGCGAGCCGGACGATCCCAACAACATCCTGCTGACCGCCGGAGACAGCCTCCACGTTCCCGAGTACGAGGGAACAGTGCTGGTCCGGGGGGCGGTGAACTTCGAGGCCCTGGTCGTCTTCGCACCAGGCCGCGGGCTCGACTACTACATCAGTCAGGCGGGCGGCTATTCCGACGAGGCCGACAAGCATCGAGTCACGGTGTCCTACAAGAGCGGTGAGCGCGCGGTCGTAACTCCAAGGTGGGTCGGTACGAGCGAACCACCGGTGCAGCCCGGTGCCGAGATATTTGTCCCGGTGAAACCGGAAGATTCCCGAGGGCCGAACTGGGATCAGGTCTTTACGCGCGGCGCCGCCATTCTGAGCGCGGTGGCCACCGCAATGTTCGCCATCAGTCAGCTTCGATGATCAGCTTGGCGGCGCTGTCTTTGCATCTCGGCACACCTGGGATGAGACACAAGTCGCGGCGTGGTGAGAGTTCGTGATGAATATTCGCGTGAGGGGAGGCGGGGAACTGAACAGCGCCGCAAACAGGAATGTCGGCAGTCGCACCGCCGAGGGGCTGCAGCGCGTCTGGGCCCCGGCGTACGCCCTGGCGTCCAGAAACCGCCGCTTGTCCACAGCATTCGTGTACAGTGTGGTCGCTGCCGCGTCCTACTGCGGTGCTTATCTGCTGCGGTTCGAGTTCGCTGTGCCTCCGGAGCACCGGGCCACACTCGCCCTGACGCTGCCGGTCATGATCGCGTTGCGTCTGGCCTCCAGCTATGTCTTTGGCATCAGTTCGGGTCGCTGGCGATACGTCGGCACGCGTGACGTTCTGAGGCTGGTCGTGTCCACAGTGGCTGCCACAGCGGTGCTGTTCGTAGTGACCTGGGGCGTACCGGTCAGCGCTCCGGTTCCCCGGTCGGTGCTCATTATCGACCTCTTCCTGTTCACCTGGCTGACCGCCGGTGTATGGATAAGCTACCGGACCGGATTCGAGCAGTTTCGCGCTTTGAACGGCCATTCCGGAGAGCTCAGTCGGATCCTCATCGTGGGTGCAGGCGAGGCTGGCAGCATGCTGGCGCGCGAGGTGACCCGGTCGCGTTTCCGGCGCAATGCAGTCGGCTTCGTGGACGACGATCCGGCGAAGCATCACGCCAAACTGCATGGACTTCCGGTCTTTGGTGGGGTGCGCGATCTCCAGAGCATCGTAACCAAGCACGGCATTCAGGAGATCGTCATCGCGGTACCCTCGGCGACTCCGCGGGAGCTTCGCAGGATCGTGGAGCACTGTGAGGCGACCGATCTCACCTTCAAAGTGCTCCCCGGACTTACGGACGTTTACGAAGGCAAGGTCAACTGGGGTCAGGTCCGCCCTCTCCGAGTCGAAGATCTGCTTGGGCGTGATCCCATTGCCCTGGAATTGCCGGAACTCATCGGCGACCTGAAGGGCCGCTCTGTTTTGATCACCGGGGCCGCCGGTTCGATCGGATCGGAGTTGACGAGGCAGGTCGCGTTGCACCGCCCGGGCACCCTGGTATTGCTGGATCAGTCCGAGACGGGGCTCTTCGAACTTTCCGAGCAGCTGACCGACCTGAGTCCGGACGTCGATATTCACTTCGTCGTGGCGGATATCGCAGACGAGGTGGCCGTCGAAGACGTATTCTGCCGATTCAAACCGGACCGGGTCTTCCACGCTGCCGCATACAAGCACGTAACGATGATGCAGACCAACGTGCGACAGGCTTTGCGGAATAATGTGTTCGGCACCATGCTCGTCGCGGCGGCCGCAGGGCGTCATCGCACCGAGAAGTTTGTCTTCGTAAGTACCGACAAGGCCGTATCGCCCACCAGCATCATGGGGGCAACGAAACGCCTTGCCGAGATGCTTATCATGGAGTTGCAGGAAACCTATCCTGCCACAGCCTTCGCCGCGGTTCGGTTCGGTAACGTTCTGGGCAGTAACGGCAGCGTCATTCCCATCTTTCGCAGACAGATTGAAAGCGGGCAGCCGCTTACAGTGACGCATCCCGACGCCACGCGCTATTTCATGATGATCCCTGAAGCCGTGCAACTCGTTCTACAGGCGTCGCTGCTGCCCCAGGTGCGCGGCCAGATCGCCATGCTGGACATGGGTGAGCCGGTGAGGATCCTCGATCTTGCGCGTAATCTGTTACGCATAGCCGGTCTGCCGCACAAGAACGGCAATTCCGTTGTGTTTACCGGCCTGCGGTCAGGTGAGAAGCTCCACGAGGAGCTTCTGGCGCCCGGCGAGCGGACCCTGCCGACTACGATCGAGAAGGTGAGAATCGTCGTGTCGGACCCGACAGAACACAACAGCGTTGTGCGCCTGCTGGGCGAATGGGAGTCGGCCTTTCGGCTGGGCCGGCCGGACGATGTCCTGGCCTCTCTCAAAGCACTGTTTCCGGACCTCGACGGTGCAGAGCAGCAAGTAGAACTCCATGAGGCGGTGTAACGGACCCTTCAGCAGGATGTTGCTGAGCGCCCGGCGTATACAACACCCCTGGTGCGGAGGCATCGCTTGCGTCACGACTCCGTCGCCCGATGCAGCGCGGCAGTTTATCTGACGCTCAAGGTCGCTGCATTCGATTTCGAGGCTGGATAACATGCAGCGGTGTCACGGTGTGCGATTGGCCACCAGCAACCTTCTGTAACTGACGGGCCCAGCGGGCGTGGAGCTGCGCGCGGCACAGAGCATAATGAGGAGTGATCCGGACGCATGAGTGGCGAAGAGAACGTATATGTCCACGAGTCGAGTTACGTGGACGAGGGCGCGGCGCTCGGAGATGGCACGAAGGTCTGGCATTTCTGTCATGTCATGTCTGGGGCAGTGATCGGAAGGAACTGCTCTTTGGGCCAGAACGTTGTGGTCATGCCCGGCACGCGGCTGGGTGACAATGTCAAGGTCCAGAACAACGTGAGCATTTATGAGGGTGTGGTTTGCGAGGATGACGTGTTCCTGGGTCCGTCGATGGTCTTCACGAACGTGATCAACCCGCGGAGTCACGTCGCCCGCAAGCATGAATACCGTCCAACCTTCGTGCGACGGGGCGCTTCGATCGGAGCCAATGCAACGATCGTGTGTGGCAACGAACTCGGTGAGTACTCCTTCGTGGCTGCGGGTGCAGTCGTCACGGGAAATGTTCCCGCCTACGCCCTCGTGGCGGGGGTACCTGCTCGAAGAATAGGATGGATGTGTCAGTGCGGAGAACGTCTGCAGGGTGCTGAGGCGACCCCGCAACTCAACTGCGCGGCCTGCGGCAGCCGCTACGAGGCCGTGGCGGATAATTCACTTCAGCGCAGATCCGATGCTGTTGTGCAGAAGTAGGTTCTCCACGTGACGCAACCCAGAGCAGGGTCATGATCGGTGGCGGTGTCAACCGGGACGGTCCGGGACGCGGCGACGTTTCGCTCTTTGATATCGCGAGCATCCTCCTGCGCAGTCGGTGGCGGGTATTTCGGTGGATGTTCGTGGGCGCCGTGCTGGCGGTGTTGCCGCTTCTTTTTCGCGAAGCGACGTATACATCCACTGCGTCCTTCATTTCCCACGGTGCGCCCGACCAGGGCCGGGCCGGGCTTGCGAGCCTTGCCGGGCAGTTCGGTCTTGCGGTCAGCAGCGGCGGCAGCCCGGCCGAGTCGCCGCAGTTCTACGCGTATCTGCTGCAGTCACGGGCGATCCTCGCACCAATAGCCGCTGACACGTTCGCAGTTCCCGAACTGGGAAACGACCGGCGGTCTCTGCTCGACCTGCTGGGTGTGGAGGGCAACTCCACCGCGGCGCGACTGGAAAATGGCATCAACGCTCTGAGCGACATCGTCGCCACCAGCATTGGCCGTGAGACAGGCGTGTTGACCGTGTCTGTCGAGACACCCTGGCCCAGTCTGTCGTACACATTGACGGACCGGCTGCTCGCCGGCCTCAACAACTTCAATCTGCAGACCCGCCAGGGTCAGGCGTCCGAGGAACGCCGCTTCGCTGAGGAGCGGTTGGCGGAAGCGCGCACAGCCTTGCGAACGGCTGAGGACGAACTACAGCTATTTCATCAGCGCAACCGCGGGTTTTCGAACTCGCCTGAGCTACTGCTGGAGCGCGACCGTCTTGAGAGGGAAGTGGGGGCTGAACAGCAGATCGTCACGTCGCTTGCTGAGGCATACGAAGAGGCGCGCATCCGCGAAGTCCGCGACACACCGGTTCTGACGGTGATCGAGAAGCCTGCCGTTCCGACCCGACCCAATGCCAGGGGCAGAGTACGCCGCGGGGTCATGGGGGCCATTCTCGGGGGCGCGCTGGCCGCCTTCGTGCTTCTCATACATGAGGGGCTTCGTCGGAAACGGCAGGCTGGTGATCCGGAAGCAGAGGACTTTCTGGTTGCGCTGCGCGATATCAAACCCCAGTTCCTGACTCTGCGCTCGCGGCGCAAGCAAAGCGCAGAGGAAGGTTGAACCTGAAGAAGACGGAGATAGTTCAGCCGTGATCTCATACGATACCATACGTGACAGGCGCATTCGATTCGCACTGGCCGGCTGCGGTCGCATCTCGCGCAATCACTTCGAGGCACTCCGGGCACATTCCGATCGCGCGGAGCTGGTTGCCGTTTGCGATACTGACCGGTGCGCGCTGGACGCGGCAGCGGCCGCCAACGAAGTACCGGGATATTCTACACTGGACGCTCTGCTGGCCGAGGCACCCTGTGATGTCGTCATTCTTGCAACGCCCTCGGGGCTCCATCCGGAGCAGGCTGTACAGGTCGCGAGGTCCGGTCGCCATATCGTCACAGAGAAGCCCATGGCCACACGGTGGGCTGACGGTATCAGAATGGTTCGGGCCGCAGATGACGCGGGCGTGCGCCTTTTTGTGGTGAAGCAGAACCGCAGAAATCCAACGCTGCAGCTCCTGAAGAGGGCGGTGGAGGCCCAGCGGTTCGGACGGATTCATCTTGTCACGATGAACGTCTTCTGGACACGTCCCCAAAGCTATTACGACAGCGCTCGCTGGCGTGGTACCTGGGAATTCGATGGCGGCGCGCTGATGAATCAGGCAAGCCATTATATCGACCTGCTGGATTGGTTGATCGGGCCCGTCGAAAGCGTCCAGGCTTACACCGGTACGCTGGCGCGCCACATCGAGGTGGAGGATACGGGTGTCATGAACGTTCGCTGGCGATCCGGCGCACTGGGCACCGTTGCTGTCACGATGCTGACCTACCCTCAGAACATGGAGGGCTCGATCACCATTCTCGGTGAGAAAGGCACGGTTCGTGTCGGTGGTGTCGCCGTGAATGAGATCCAGCGCTGGGATTTCGAGGATAGGCTTCCCGAGGACGAGGACATAGGCCGAGCCAGCTATGAGACGACGAGTGTCTATGGCTTTGGCCATCCTCTCTACTACGACAACGTTATTCGGACCCTGTATGGTGAGGCGGAGGCGGAGACTGATGGACGCGAAGGTCTCCGATCGCTGGAGCTACTCATTGCTGCATATACTTCCGCACGCGATGGCCGGCGGGTCCCCCTGCCTCTGGAGTACTGACCGCCGCCGCGGTCGGGCACGGATTCGGAACAGCAGACTCGTGTACTCCGCCAGCCTGCCGCCGCTGGCATGGCGGCTCGGATGAAACAACCCGATCCCGTCGTTGTTATTGGCGCCGGACTGGTCGGCCTCGCCTCAGCGCGTGCATTCGCCCGGGCGAACCCGCGCTTTCCCGTGATCGTTCTCGAGAAGGAATCGGCTGTCGCTTCGCATCAGTCGGGTCACAACTCCGGAGTGCTGCACGCGGGCTTGTACTATCGCCCCGGCTCTGCCAAGGCACGACTGGCCGTGCAGGGAATCAGGGCCATGGTCGAGTATTGTGCGGATCGCGGCATTCCCTACGAGCGCTGCGGCAAGCTGGTTGTTTCGGTTGATGAATCCGAGGTCCCAAGGCTGCGTGCGCTCCTGGACCGTGGCACTGCCAACGGGCTTACCGGCCTCCGCTGGCTTTCCCCGAGTGAGGCCAGGGAACGGGAGCCGGAGGTCGACTGTACCGCAGCGCTCCATGTTCCGGAGGAGGGTATTGTTGATTTCCCCGCGGTCGCTCGATCGCTCGCCCGGGACATTGCCGCTCTTGGGGGGGAAGTGCGTATTGACACGGCGTTGTCCGCCGTCCATCCCGATGGCAAGGCTTGGCGGCTGGAAACGAACCGCGGTGACGTGCGCGCACAATTCGTTGTCAACTGCGCCGGGTTGCATGCCGACCGCGTGGCGAACTGGCTGAAGGCTCCGGACGTGCCGCCCATCATTCCCTTCCGCGGCGACTATTACAAGCTGCGTCATGACCGCGAGCACCTGGTCCGCCACCTGATCTATCCCGTCCCGGATCCCGCATTTCCCTTTCTCGGGGTCCACTTCACGCGCCTCATCGGTGGAGGCGTCGAATGCGGGCCCAGCGCCGTGCTGGCGCTGAAGAGAGAGGGGTACGGACGAACTGACGTGGATGCGCGTGACGCACTCAGCTCGATGAGTTACCCCGGCATGTGGCGGTTTCTTGGTCGTCACCCCGCCATGGTGGCGGCCGAACTGTGGCGCACCGCCTCCAGGAAGGCATTCACTCGCCGTCTACAACGGCTATTGCCGGCTCTCGAGGCCTCCGATCTCGTCCCGGGTGGGTCCGGCGTCCGGGCGCAGGCAATAACCCGGGATGGAAGACTGGTCGAGGACTTTCTGTTTCGTGAAGGCCCTGCATCGTTACATGTGCTGAATGCACCGAGTCCGGCGGCCACCGCCAGCCTGGCTATCGGCGATGTAGTGGCGCGCCGCGCTATCGCTTCAATCAACGGTACGTCTGTTTCGCTTAAAGGAGTCTCGTAACGTGAATATCGAAGGCAGAAAATTTGTGGTGATCGGCGGAGCCGGCCTCATTGGATCACATACCGTTGATCATCTGCTCAGGCACGATGTCGGTGAGATTGTCATCTATGACAACTTCGCGCGTGGCCGGATGGAAAATCTTCTGGATGCGCGGCGCGACTCCCGCGTCCGGTTCTTCGAGGCCGGCGGTGACATCGTGAAGACTGACATGCTGAACGATGCCCTGGACGGCGCCGCTGGAGTGTTCCACTTCGCGGCCTTGTGGCTCCTACAGTGTCATGAGTACCCCCAGAGCGCATTCGAGGTCAACGTGCGCGGCACCTTCAACGTCATGGACGCCTGCGTTCGGAAAGGCGTCGAGCGTCTGGTGTACTCATCCTCCGCGTCGGTGTACGGGGACGCTGTGGAGGAGCCGATGACGGAGGACCATCCCTTCAACAACCAGAATTTCTACGGCGCGACCAAAATCTGCGGTGAGGCGATGCTGCACGCCTACCACCACCGCTACGGACTCGACTTCGTAGGGCTGCGTTACATGAACGTCTATGGGCCGCGACAGGACTACCATGGCGCGTATATAGCTGTGATCATGAAGATGCTCGACGCCATCGACCGCGGGGAAGGACCTACCATTCTCGGCGATGGGTCGGAGGCGTTCGACTTCGTGGCCGTAGAGGACTGTGCGCGCGCCAACGTATGCGCCATGAAGGCTACCACCACCGACCGTTTCTATAACGTCGGCACGGGTACACGGACCTCGCTGAGAGAACTTGCCGAGCTGCTCGTCGAGATTACCGGATGCACACTGCCGATAAATTTTGCCCCGCGTAGCCAGGCAACCCTGGTGCGGAACCGCATCGGATCGCCTGTGCGCGCCGCGAAGGAAATCGGTTATACGGCGCAGATCGACCTGAGAGACGGATTGGAGCGATTGATCGAGTGGCGTCGCAATCATATTGCAGATGTGGAGGAACGGCGTATCGCTGTTGGCCTCGCATCGCAGGAGACAGTATGAAACGCTCGATCGCGATATCCCTTCCATCCACAGGTGAGGAGGAATGGCAGGCGTGCCGCGAGCCGTTGATGTCGGGCTGGCTCACCCAGGGCCCCAAAGTCGCCGAGTTCGAGAAAGCCTTCGGTGAGCGCCACCAGGTGCAGCATGCCCTCGCCGTAACCTCGTGTACCACCGGCCTCCACCTCGCGCTGGCTGCCATTGGTGTGGGACCGGGTGACGAAGTGATTGTCCCTGCCTTCACGTGGGTGGCAACGGCCAACGTTGTGCTCTATACCGGCGCCACGCCCGTTTTCGTGGACATTGATCCCGTGACGTTCAACCTTGACATCGAACAGACGGCGCGGAAGGTGACGCCCCGGACACGGGCCGTGATTGCCGTGCACCTGTTTGGTTTGAGCGCGGACATTGACGCCCTTCGTGAAGTGCTTCCCGCCGGAATAGCGATAGTCGAAGATGCCGCGTGCGCGGCAGGCGCAGATTTGCGCGGCAAACCAGTCGGTTCCCTGGGGAATGTGGCCGCATTCTCGTTTCACCCCAGGAAATCAGTAACCACTGGTGAGGGAGGCATGGTTACCACGAATGACCCCGACCTGGCCGAGCGTATGAATCAGTTGCGGAACCATGGCGCCAGCATCTCGGAGGAACAGCGCCATCAGGGCCCGCGGCCGCACCTGCTGCCGGATTTCGAGTTGCTCGGCTTCAACTATCGAATGACGGACCTGCAGGGTGCCGTCGGCGTGGTGCAGCTCCGCAAGCTGGACGGGTTCATTGACGAGCGGGCGAAATGGGCTGCCTGGTACGCCGATGCGCTTTCGGATATTGCATGGTTACGGCTGCCATCCTCTCCGGCCGACACCCGTCACGGCTGGCAGGCGTTCGTGACCCGCGTGGACCCCCTGCGTGCTCCGATGTCGCGCAATGAGATCATGGATCACATGCATCAGCAGGGAATTGCCACCCGACCGGGCACCCATGCGGTGCATATGCTCGCGTATTATCGGGACCGCTTCGACCTGGCGCCCGAAGACTTCCCCGGCGCCCGTGACGCCAACGACAACAGCATGGCCATCCCGCTTCACAACAGGATGACTGCGGACGACTATGAGTACGTCGCAGCGGTGCTGCGGGATATCGACTGAAGATGTGTGGCATCACCGGACTGATTCACCTGGACGGCGCATCGGCTTCTCCCGCCGTCCTGCAGCGTATGACGGATGCGCTTGCTCATCGTGGCCCCGACGGCGAGGGCCTCTGGACCGAGGGAAGCGTTGGCCTCGGTCATCGCCGCCTATCGATTATCGACCTCTCACCGGCTGGCCACCAGCCGATGGTGTCAGCGGATCATCGCTATGTACTCAGTTACAACGGCGAGGTCTACAACTTCCGCGAGCTGCGTGGTGAACTGGAAGCTGCCGGCTACTGGTTTCGATCCAAAACGGATACGGAGGTAGTGCTGACTGCACTCTCTGCCTGGGGACCGGCCGCACTGGAGCGATTCAACGGAATGTTCGCCCTCGCGCTGTGGGACAGGCAGAGACGCACCCTGCTCCTCGCACGGGATCGATACGGCATAAAGCCGCTCTATGCGGCCCGCCAGGGACGCACGTTTGCGTTCGCCTCCGAACAGAAGGCGATTCTGGCGATACCCGGGTTTCGCCGCACGATCGATCTGCCGGCGCTGTTCGAGTATTTCACATTCCAGAACATATTCACGGATCGAACTCTTCTGCAGGACGTCACGCTCCTCGCGGCCGGCCATTATTTCATGCTGGACCTGTCGCAGGATGACGCGCCCCTGAGCAGTCACCAGTACTGGGATTTCAACTTCACCGAGCCGACCGAACGCGCGAGCAACGCTGAATATCGTGAGGAGCTGAACCGGCTGTTCGTTCAGGCCGTCAATCGACAGCTGGTCACGGATGTTGAGCTCGGCAGCTATCTGAGCGGCGGAATGGACTCAGGCTCGATTACCTCCGTCGCGGCGCGCTCGTATCCGTACATGAAGACGTTCACCTGTGGCTTCGACCTGAGCTCGGCATCGGGTATCGAGGTCGCGTTCGATGAACGGATTCGCGCTGAAGCTATGTCGTACCATTTCAGGACCGAGCATTACGAGATGGTTCTGAAAGCAGGCGACATGGAACGCGTGCTCCCCCGGCTGGCATGGCATCTCGAAGAGCCAAGAGTGGGACAGAGCTACCCGAATTTCTACGCCGCGCAACTGGCGAGCAAGTTCGTCAAGGTGGTCCTCAGCGGCGCGGGAGGCGACGAGTTGTTCGGCGGATATCCGTGGCGATACTACCGCGCGGTCGTGAACGACGGATTCGACGACTATATCAACAAGTACTACGTGTTCTGGCAGCGGCTTGTGGATAACAGTCAGCTTCGTAAGATGTTCGACCCCGTGTGGGGCCAGGTGAAGCATGTCTGGACACGCGATATATTTCGCGATGTGTTCCGTCGCCATGGAGAAGAACTGGCCGGGCCTGCCACATACATCAATCACTCGCTGTACTTCGAGGCAAAGACCTTTCTCCACGGACTCCTGGTGGTGGAGGATAAGCTCAGCATGGCCCACGGCCTCGAGACACGTGTACCATTCCTCGACAACGACCTCGTCGACTTCGCGATGCGCTGTCCCGTCGATCTCAAGCTCAACAACCTGGCCGAGGTCGTACGCATCAACGAGAACGAGCCTGGCGACAAACAGGGCAAGTTTTTCCAGAAGACCCGTGACGGCAAGCAGATCCTGCGTGACGTCATGCAGAATTACATTCCCGAGGATGTCACATCTGCGGTCAAGCAGGGTTTCTCTGCGCCGGATTCCAGCTGGTTCAAGGGCGATAGCATCGAGTTCGTGAAACGCCGGCTGTTGAATGGATCACCACGTATCTATGAGTACCTTGACCGGTCGGCAGTGTCCGGACTCATCAATGAGCACCTCGATGGATTAGAGAATCGGCGCCTGCTCATCTGGTCCCTCCTCAATGTAGAGCAGTGGCTTGCGGAGTATTGCTGATGGACTTTCTGGAAGTCCTTAGAGCATTCTGGCATGAGCGGCGAAGTCTCGTCGACGCGAAGTATCGGCGGACACTGCCTCTTGGCGACTACGTCGTGGATCGATGGGAAAAGGCTCGGGCGCTGGGATTCGGTGAGGGCAGCTCCGTGTACGACAGCGTCCTTGTGTTTGGCGACGTCCGCGTCGGGAGCCTGACCTGGATCGGGCCCTTCGTGGTGCTTGATGGATCTGGAGGCCTGGAGATCGGGTCGAACTGTTCGATATCGGCGGGCGTGCAGATTTACACCCACGATTCTGTGCAGTGGGCAGTTACCGGCGGAGCGGCACAATACGAGTATGCCCCGACGCGGATTGGCAGCAACTGCTACATTGGTCCCAACAGCACCATCGCCAAGGGCGTCACGATCGGCGATGGATGCATTATCGGCGCGCACAGCCTGGTGCTTGACAATGTTCCCGCGCATTCCAGGGCATTCGGTTCGCCCTGCCGCGTCACGGGGGCAGCACAACCGGAAGGAAGCCGTGAACGCGACACCTGAGCTGCTACTGCCGCAATCCCCCGAAGCGGGCGACAGACTGCAGATATGCAGCCGCTGCATATACGACTCCAGAGTTGACGGCATTCGCTTCGACAGTACGGGAGTCTGCAGCTACTGCCATCAGGTTGACCGCCTCGTTGAGCAGTACGGGACTGGTACGGAGAAAGGCCAGCGGGAACTCGAACGCATTGTGGAAGAGATCAAGCGCGCGGGCCGGGGGAAGCGCTATGATTGCGTCATTGGCGTCAGCGGCGGTACCGACTCTTCCTATATGGTGTATCTCGCACGCGAGTGGGGGCTGCGGCCGCTGGCTGTCCACTATGACAATACGTGGAATTCCGCGATTGCAACTCAGAACATCCGCAAGGTCCTTACGGCATTGGACGTGGACCTTTACACACATGTCATCGACAATCGTGAATCAGATGACATCTTCCGTGCGTTCTTCCGCGCGGGTGTCGCCGAGATCGAAGCTGCTACTGACCTGGCGCTCGCGGAAGTGATGTATCGCGCCGCCTGGAAAAACGGTGTCAGATACGTACTCGAAGGTCACTCATTCGTCACAGAGGGCATTACGCCCGTCGGTAACAACTACTTTGACGGGCGCTACATCCAGTCGATTCATTCCATGTTCGGCCAGCGCCCCATGAAGACCTATCCCCTCATGACCTTCTCTCGCTTCATGTGGTGGTCGACAGTCGCAAGAATCCGGAAGATCCGACCGTTCTGGTACATCGAGTATATGAAAGAGGATGCGCGCGCGCACCTCGAGGCGCGTTATGACTGGCAGTATTACGGTGGCCATCATCTGGAAAACAGGATGACCGCCTTTTATCACGGCATCTATCTCCCCCGTAAGTTCGGCGCCGACCTGCGCAATAACACACTGTCGGCGCTGGTCCGCCTTGGGAAAATGTCCCGGGAGCAGGCGTGGTCAGAATACAACTCACCACCGGTTGTCGAGCACGAATTGCTCAGCTACTTCAAGAAGCGGCTCGAACTCACGGATGCGGAGTACGAGCAGGTAATGCGACAGCCACCGAAGTTCTGGCATGAGTATCCGACCTACAAGCGGCGGTTCGAGCGCATGCGCCCACTGTTTGCAACGCTCGCAGCCGCCAACCTGGTACCGATGAGCTTCTATCTGAAGTACTGTTTCCCCTCGGAAACTCGATGACACGAGTAACCATTGTCGATTACGGCATGGGGAACCTGGGCTCGATCCGCAATATGTTCAGGCGCATTGGGGCAGAGCCGGTTGTGGCGACTGATATTCGTTCGATCGAGAGCGCCGACAAGCTGCTGCTGCCCGGCGTAGGGGCGTTCGATGCGGCAATGACGCGAATTGACCAGATGGGGTTCCGAAAGGCGCTGGACCGGAAGGCGCTGGTGGAGCGTGTGCCTGTGCTGGGCATCTGTCTCGGAATGCAGTTGCTGACCCGTTCCAGTGAGGAGGGTCGGATTGCAGGTCTGGGCTGGATCGGCGGCGCCACCTATCGATTCCCAGCAGATAGTGGACTGAAGGTACCCCACATGGGTTGGAACATCGCGGTGCCCGTGCGTCCAAGTCCCCTGACGGAGGACCTGCCGGAGGAGTCACGATTCTATTTCGTGCATTCGTATTACGTCGCAGTGGACCATTCGGCCAACTCTGTGCTCCAGACGACATACGGCGTCACCTTCGACTCGGCGGTGCAGCACGAGAACGTCTACGGCGCTCAGTTCCACCCCGAGAAGAGTCACAAATTCGGGATGCGTATACTTCAGAACTTCGCAAGCCTTTAAATGCTCCGTACACGCGTCATTCCCGCGCTCCTGCTGCGCAGCGAGAGTCTGGTGAAAACTGTGCAGTTCGGCCGCTTCACCTATGTTGGAGATCCGGCAAACACGGTACGGATCTTCAATGAGCTCGAGGTGGATGAGCTCCTGTTCCTGGACATTACGGCAACGCGGGAGCGCCGGTCACCAAATCTGAAGGTGCTCCGTGACATTGCGGACGAGTGTTTCATGCCGCTCGGCTATGGCGGCGGGATCAGGTCGTTGCGGGACGCAGCATCGGTGTTTGATACCGGCTTTGAAAAGGTGGTGGTGAACAGCCGGGCGCTGGAAGAGCCCGCGATCCTCTCGGAGCTGGCGGCCCACTACGGGAGTCAGGCCGTCATTGCATCGCTCGATGTACGGACCGACATCTTCGGACGCAAGCACGTTCGCATGCCGCGGGGTGCGCGCAATTCGAATCGGACCCCGGTCGAATGGGCCCGGGAAATGGAAAGCAGGGGAGCGGGCGAGATCCTGCTCACCTCGGTTGCGCGTGAGGGCACCTGGACAGGCTTCGACCTGGAGCTCACGCGTGAAGTAAGCGACGCGGTGGCGGTTCCGGTTATTGCTCATGGCGGGTGTGGGAGCCTGGCGGACGTCGGTGCCGCCGTCGTTCAGGGTGGCGCTTCTGCAGTCGCTCTCGGCAGCATGGTCGTCTTCCAGAAGAAGGGAATGGGAGTTCTGGTCAACTTCCCCGAGCGCCATCAGCTGGAGGAGGTGCTCGGTGCCGGATTGATGAGGCCAGTGTGAAGGTCGGATTTCTCGGCAACATGAATAACAACCATTTCGCGATGGCCCGGCTTCTTCGCGATCATGGTGTTAGCGCCGACGTCCTGCTGTTTCCCGGGGAAGCCTCGCACTTCCAGCCTGCGGCTGACACGTACGATCTCGAGTACATGTCGTTCTGTCGGACTGTCGATTGGGCGGATCCCTATCGCTGGGGCCGCGTACGCCCTGACGAGATCGCGTCGGACCTGTCGGCGTATGACGTCCTCGTCGGTTGCGGCTTCGCCCCGGCGTTCTGTGATCGGGCGGGTCGTACTCTCGATATCTTTGTGCCCTACGGTCGTGATCTCGCCGATTTCACACGGTTCCAGCTCGCCTCCCCTAATCGAGTCTTGGCTCTGTCCCGGGCCGTACGGGCTCAGCGACGTGGCATCAGGCGCTCGCACGTATTTCAGATGGACTATACCAATGAGTTGTACGAATCACTCTGGGAAAGGTACAAGGGGCGATCAGAACGCTGGTGGTTTGGACCACCCATGGTACATCCCGGCACGTATACGCCGGGGCATGTGGCTGCATCCGAAGGTCGCACGCACTGGTCTGTGGAGTTCGCGGCGTTGAGGGACCGGAGTGATTTACTTCTGCTCTATCATGCGCGCCATGTCTGGGGCGGCTCATCCTCCGATCC
This sequence comes from Longimicrobiales bacterium, assembly GCA_035461085.1. Classification (GTDB taxonomy): domain Bacteria; phylum Gemmatimonadota; class Gemmatimonadetes; order Longimicrobiales; family RSA9; genus SH-MAG3. Next base: position 29,753 of record DATHVW010000098.1, read on the forward strand.
AAACCAGAAAGGCACCGATAACCTGCTTCGAGGACTCGCACAGTTCCGCAGCCGGAATCCGAAGACCCGGATCAGCCTCGCTACAGTCGAGTACGGACAGGATGTGCTCAAGTCAAGACGCCTGATTCGTGACCTGGGTCTCGAGGCGTCCGTACAATGGTTCCCCCAGATGTATCGCAAAGACCTCATGGTCGGTTTGCGTCACGCAGACATAGTGTGCGCGGAGTTCCAGCACAGTTGGCTGAGCAGTGGCGTCATTTATGAAGCGCTGGCGATGGGTGTTCCGTTGCTCGGTTACCGCAATGACGCTCTTTACACAAAGCAGTATCCGGAGCTGTATCCGATCCTCAACGCCCGCACCGCCGATGAGGTGTGCGCCAGGCTCGAGTCGTACGTCTCCGATCGTGCTCGGTACCTGCAGGCTGCAGCGGACGGTCGCGAATGGTACCTGCAATTCGTGGTCGGCGCCGCGGTGAAGCACTATCTGGAGTACATCGAGTCGCGGTCTCTCTCACCCGCATCAGCGAAATGAGTCGGGCCCGGACGGTTGATGACCCGAGCCGGCTCAGCATCGGGCATCGGCTCAGATTCCTGGCGAAGGACTCGCTGCTCTACGGGGGCGCCGCTGCATTCAACAAGGCGTTCGCCCTCGTCACTTTCCCGATCCTCGCACGACATTTCAGTGTTGAGGACTATGGGCTCATAGATTTCTTCACCGTACTTGCGTCGCTGTTCACGATTCTCATGGTATTCGGGCAGGACACCGCTGTCGCACGTTTCTTTTACGACGAGGATGAAACAGCATCCCGCCGACGTGTTATCTCCCAATCTCTGTCATTCCAGCTTCTTGTGCTGGCTGTAATTCTACCTCTTGCGTGGGTTGCGTCGGACCGCATCGGGACCTGGCTGAATCCCGCACCCGAGTCACGGCTGTTGCTGAAGCTGGTTTTGCTTCAGGTGCCTTGCCTGGTACTGATCAACTTCGCTCAGAACATCCTCAAATGGACGTTTGCCCGTGCTCGGTTTCTCACAGTATCGATTGGTTCGACGACGGTTTCGGTACTCGGAATACTCACGGCGATAGCAGCCTTCGATCTGAGCGTCGTCGGCGTTATCGCCATCTACCTCGTCACGCAGGCCGTTTTCGGTCTGCTTGGGTTGTGGTTCGTAAGACATTGGCTCGTCCGACCCAGGGATTGGCAATACGTCAGACCGATGCTGATCTTTGCCATACCCTACGGGATCGTGTGCACCGTGGGAGCCGCGGTTCCTGCGCTCGAACGCACATTGATCGTCGAGTTCCTCGGATCGCGTGAGCTTGGTCTGTTCGCGGCGGGCGCGAAGGTCGCCATGCTGATCGGTCTGCCGATCACCGCTTTCCAGATTGCGTGGGGCCCCTTCTCCCTGGCGATTTACAAGACGGAAGATGCTGACCGGACCTATAACTGGGTCCTCAAATTGTTCTCCGTGGTCATCCTCGCGGCAGTCATGGTGCTGACGGCACTGTCCGAGATTGTGATTCACGTGCTCGCCGGGAGCGCCTACGCTGGTGCGTCGATCGTCGTGTTCGGACTCTCGCTGGGTCTGGCGCTCGAGGCGACCGGATGGATTACGGCTATCGGCATCAACCTGTCAAAGCGCAGCTACCTCAACCTCTACGCGTATGCGACGTTTCTCGCGGTCTCGCTTACCGCGATGATGGCTCTGCTGCCATTCTTTGGTCTGGCCGGAATAGCGTGGGGTGCGCTACTCGGATACGCAGCAAAGACGGTTGTAGAGTCATGGCTCGCTCAGCGCGCCTATCCGCTGCCATGGGCGTACGAGGGGACGGTGCGCCTGGGTCTGTTGACGATGTCCGCTGGTCTCGCCAGCCAGATAGTGAGCGGTACGATCGGACGAGCGGCAGGTGGCCTGGTGGCGGCCGCAGGTGCGCTGGCGGTTCTTGCCTACGGCTGGACCTCCGTGCTGAATGCACACGACAGGCTGTTGATTGTCCAGGCCGCTGGTTCTGTGCGCGGCCGACGCTTCTTCCGCTGACCCAGTCCCTGAGGCAGCAACGCTAACGTGCGGGATTAAATATAGATGTGTGGCATAGCAGGGTTTCTCACCGCCGACGCCCTTTCGATGTCGGAGGCGGCGGCGGCCGCCGCGGCCATGGGATCATGTCTCAGGCACCGCGGCCCCGATGACAACGGTATCTGGGTCGATGAGTGCGCCGGGATTGCCCTGAGCCATCAGCGGCTCTCCATACTCGACCTGTCAGAAGCAGGGCATCAACCCATGGTATCCCGCGGGGGGCGCTACGTCATCGTCTTCAATGGCGAATGCTACAACCACAACGAAATCCGCCGAGACCTCGCGCGCGACGTGTGGCGCGGGCATTCCGACACGGAAACTCTGCTCGCCTCGTTCGAGCAGCACGGATTCGAACCGACATTGCAGAAGATGGTCGGTATGTTCGCGCTCGCTTTATGGGACCGTCACGAGCGGACCTTGACACTTGCGCGCGATCGCATGGGCGAGAAACCACTCTTCTACGGATGGCACGGCCGGAGCCTGCTGTTCGGGTCTGAGCTCAAGTCACTCCGGGCGCATCCTCATTTCCGCAACAGCGTTGACCGAAGTGTGGTGGCCACGTTCCTGCGCCACGGCTACGTGCCGGCCCCGCTCTGCATCTATGAAGCTACGCGCAAGCTGCTGCCCGGCACTTACATCCGGTTCTCTCGCACAGATTCCCCAGGCCACTTTCCGGAGCCGATCGAATACTGGTCTCTCCGGAATCTCGCCGCGCGCTCAAACCCTTTCCGTGGCACGATGCGCGACGCTGTGGATGAACTTGAGCGGCGCCTCGCTCATTCCATAGCTCTGCAGCGAGTGGCAGACGTTCCGCTCGGCGCGTTCCTTTCCGGGGGAATTGATTCCTCCACGGTGGTTGCACTCATGCAGGCGCAATCCTCCGCGCCCGTACGCACGTTTACAATCGGTTTTCACGAGGGCGCTTTTGACGAGGCACCGCACGCGAGGGCCGTGGCGAAACACCTGGGAACCGATCATACCGAACTGTACGTCACTTCCCAGCAGGCGCTGGAAGTGATACCCAGATTGCCGTACCTGTATGACGAGCCGTTCGGCGATGCATCTGCGGTTCCGACACACCTGGTTTCGGAGCTTGCCCGCCAACATGTCACCGTGTCACTCTCCGGGGATGGCGGCGATGAGTTGTTCTTCGGGTACGGCCGCTATCTCCGAATTGCAGAGCTCTACCGACGGCTGCAGAAGGTGCCGCGTTCCGTGCGGCACCTGGCTGCACATGTGCTCCGCGGCTACTCGGTCGTCGACGCGCTGGGGGCTGCAGCGCCAAAGCAGCTCAGGCTGCCGCAACTCGAACGGAAGGTCAAACGTGCCGCCCATATTCTCCAGAGCGATTCGGTTCCCCAGCTGTATCGGGTCCTCGTGTCGCACTGGGACGATCCCGCCGCCCTTGTCCTCGGAGCGGCCGAATCATCTACGCCTTTTACCTCGCCGCGCACTGCAATGTGCATTGCGGCGGCGGGGATCGGCGCGGAACGCGCCCTGATGTACCTCGATCAATGCACCATTCTTCCTGAGGACATACTGACAAAGGTGGACCGCGCCGCCATGTCAGTCAGTCTGGAAACCCGTGTACCATTCCTGGACCACCGAATCGTCGAGTTCGCGCAGACGTTGCCAGTTCCGTTTCTCTATGACGGCGTTCGGGGAAAGCTCGTGCTGCGCGAACTCCTCAGCCGCTACGTGCCTCCGTCGCTGTATGAGCGGCCCAAACAGGGTTTCGGTGTCCCCATCGGCAGTTGGATGCGAGGTCCCTTACGCGACTGGGCCGAGGACTTGCTTGCTCCGTCACGTATTCGCGACGAGGGCATCTTCGATGAACGCGTCCTGACGCGGAAGTGGAATGAATACCTCCACGCCGGCGCCGCGTGGGAGTATCAGTTATGGGATGTTCTGATGTTCCAGGCATGGTACCGGGCCTCCATCTCGCCGGTCACCGGAGCGGCGGCATAGATGTGCGGGCTTATTGGTGCCTGGTACCGGCACAGTGTGCCGACGCTGGACGAGAACCTTTCGGCGGCGCTGCACCAGCTCTGTCATCGGGGGCCTGACGACCGCGGCCACCAGGTACGACGCTGCGAGGAAGGCACGTTTGTACTCGGTCACACGCGCCTGTCGATCATCGACCTCACAGACGGCGGTCATCAGCCGATGCGCTCGGCGGATGGGGCTGTGTCGATCGTGTTCAACGGTGAGATTTATAACTACAAGGAGCTACGCCACGACCTGAAGCGCCTTGGCACCTGCTTTTCCTCCGAATCAGATACGGAGGTACTCCTGCAAGCATGGCTGCATTGGGGCGCCGCCTGTCTTCCGCGACTGAAGGGTATGTTCGCTTTCGTCGTATACGACAGTGCGGCGGGGGCCCTGACCTGCGTTCGCGATCCATTCGGCATCAAACCCCTTTTCGTCTCCCATTCACCGGACCATTTCGCATGCGCATCCGAGATCGGTGCCATCCGGAAGTTGATTCCGGAGCCTGCCCCTCTCGATCTCCAGCGCGCGTACGACTACCTGGTGAATGGGAGCTACGACGACGAGGAGCAGACGTTCTTCGGGAACATTCGACACCTGCTGCCGGGACACATACTGACATTCCGCCCATCCAGCGGCAGGATTCACACGGAGCGGTGGTGGTGGCCGAATGTCCAGGAAACGTCGACTCTGACGTTCCCCCAGGCCGTGGAGGCGGTGCGAGCGATGTTCCTCGACAACGTGCGTCTGCACTTGCGGAGTGATGTGCCGCTCGGCGCGGCCTTGTCCGGTGGTATCGATTCGTCAGCCATCGTCTGCGCAATGCGCCGCATTGAGCCCGACGCGCCGATCAACACGTTCAGCTATATCGCTCGCGGGTCTCGCGTCGATGAAGAGTCATGGGTCGATCTCATTAACAGGCATGTATCCGCCGTCTCGCACAAGGTGATTGTTTCGCCGACGGAGCTTGCTGCTGACCTCGATGACATGATCAGAGCCCAGGGTGAGCCATTCGGCAGTACGAGCATCTACGCTCAGTATCGCGTGTTCAGGCTGGCTCGGGAGCAGGGCATTACCGTCACGCTGGATGGCCAGGGTGCGGACGAACTCCTCGCCGGCTACCATGGTTTTCCGGGCCAGAGGCTGCTCAGCTATCTGGATCAGCGTCAACCTGTCAAAGCAGCCAGCTTCGCAATCGCATGGGCACAGTGGCCGGGGCGCACCCTCGGGCATGCTGCGCTGGCGCTCGGCGATCAGTTGGTTCCGGACGTGCTTCGCGGAAGTGCCCGCCGGCTGACCGGACGAGACCCCACGCCCCCGTGGCTGGATACGGGCATGCTCGAGGAGGCGGGCGTTCGGTGTGTGCCCTCCCTGCGAAGCCCTGAAGCCGTGGTTCCTGGACGGCGAGTGAGCGCGGCTCTGCGACGGGCGTTGATGCAGCGCGGCCTGCCAGCGTTACTACGGCATGGTGACAGGAACTCCATGCGCTGGTCGATCGAGAGTCGCGTCCCGTTCCTCTCGACGGATATGGCCGAGCTCGTGCTGGGCCTGCCGGAGGAGTATCTCATCTCCCCCCGTGGTGAAACAAAGCACGTGTTCCGCACGGCGATGCGTGGACTGGTGCCCGATGCCGTATTAGACCGGCGCGACAAGATCGGCTTTGCTACGCCTGAGCGTGACTGGCTCGGCAGCCTGGGTCCCCAGCTCGACAACTGGCTCGACGCCGCCTCATCTGTCCCGTTCCTTCGAGCTCAAGAAGCTCGTCGAGAGGTGCGCCGCATTCTCGATGGGCAGCGCGCGTTCTCGTTCCGTGCGTGGCGTCTGATCAACTATTGCCGCTGGCTCCAGGTAATGGAGACGTGAAAATTCTCGTCGCCACAACCAACTTTCCTTCGCAGGCAGAGCCATTCAGAGGCGTCTTCCTCGAGCGCGATGTCAAGGGGCTCGCGCGCAACGGCCATGAGGTGACATGTCTCGTGGCACGGTCGCGTCTGCGGGGTGGATCGCCCTACACCTCTACCACTCAAGGGCTGCTCGTCCGGGAAGCGAGATATCTATCACTCTCCTACGTTCGCGGCCTGGAATACTGGTTCGGCGCATTCGCCCAGCATAATTCCACCCGGGCTCTGCGCCGCCTTCTGCAGCACGAGATCGACTTCGACGTGGTATACGCCAAATTCCTCAACACTGCTCCCCTGCTGCGTTATGTGCCCCCGGGCACGGCGCGCGTACTGGGCATGGGGGAGGGTGTGGACTCCATCTACGGTCGGATGGCATTCTTCCGCCGTTCGCACTTTGCGGCCTGCCTTCGCGCTGCGGACATCATTGAGGTCAAGAATCAGGAAGTGGCCGATTGGCTTCAGGAATACCATCCGGATTGCGCTCCGGCTGTACGGATCGTGCCATCCGGGGTAGACACAGCCTTCTTCGCGCCGGGCAACCGGGAATCCGCGCGCGCCACCCTTGGGGTCGACCGTGATGCGTTCGTGATCTCGTTTGTTGGCGCACGCACCGTGAACAAGGGTGGCGACCGTGTACTGGCCGCGAGCAGAGCCGCCACGAGCAGGCCGCTGCCGATCATGGTTGGACCCGGTTGGACCGCTGACGCAGCCGATGACTGGCTCGGACTGGGGATGGTCCCGGAAGAAACCGTCAGAACGGCGCTGCAGGCGTCCGACGTCTTCGTTCTTCCATCACTGTCAGAGGGAATGCCGAACGCGTTGTTGGAGGCACTGTCATGCGGTGTGCCGTCCATCGTATCGGATCGGCCATACAATGCATTTCTCCAGCACGGATCCAACTGCCTCAAGATCGATCCCGCCTCCGAGGAGTCCGTGCGCGCGGCGATCGATCAACTCGCACAGTCACCGTCGCTGCGCCGGTCGATCGGGGACGCCGGCCGTCTGGCCGCGGCCTCACTGAGCCAGGAACGCCGTATCCAGAGCGTTGAAAGCTGCCTGAAGGCAGCAATAGATCGCAGAGGCTACGCACGATGACCGTAATGGCGCTGATCGCGTGGCTGTTGATCATTGGGTTCATTGTTCTGCGTCACTTCTCGATCTCCCGCACGACGCTGTTCGCCTTCGACTGGTACTCATTGATGCTGGTTTATCTGTTCACCAGCTACGTGTTTCCGGTGCTTGCGATCTTTGTCGGAATCGATATGCCGCTGGGAAGCTATGTTCACGACCATCCTGGTGCCGCCAACTCGGCGCTGGGAGGAACGTTGCTCCTGGTATTCGGCTTCGGGTCGTGGACTGGCTACACTCTTACACGCGGGCCCGGGCTCCATTCGCTGAACGATGTGCAGGTCGATCGCAGGCTCCTGGTCGGGCTCATTGCCATCATCGCGGCTTCAACCGCAGCCTGGATTATCGGCTTCGGGGGATTTGTACAGGCCATCACCAACGTCATGATGATTCGCTTCGGGACGGTAACGAGCGATTCGAGCGTTCCGTGGTTCATGGGGCTGACGAAAGCGGCCTGGTTCTCATCCGTGATTGCGCTCGACGCCATGATCCGGTCGAAGTCTATGCCGGACGGTTCCAGAACTCGCCTGCTCGCGTGGGTTCTGCTCACCGTTAGCGCGCTCGCGCTGATTCTCGTGGGCAGCCGCGGCGCCATCGGAAATGTACTGCTCAGCATGCTGCTGTATGTTTTCGCGAGGAGATCCTTCGTGTCACCTGCGCACGAGGCCCATGAGCCTCGGAAGCGCGGTGCGACGTTGATCACGATTGTTGCCACTGCCGTCGCGATTGTGGTTCTCTTCAAGCCCGCCATGACGTTGATCACTGTTGCGAGCACCGATTACACCCTTGCTGAGGCGGTGGATAACTTCCGGCTCGATGTGCGAACCGGCACATCCACCGAAGGAGGGAGCCTTTCCGTCTTCGGGAAAGTGGCTTCCGAGTTCAGCCACTTTCCGATCATGTCCACTCTCGCATTCGAGGATGACCAGCGCCAGCCGCAGCTGCGGGACTACGGCGGCGATTTGTTCATCGCTGTTGCGAAGCTCCTGCCGGCTTCGATCTACGAGCCGCCCGGTGTTCCGCTTTCCTACCGGTCCACGCAGTTGATCCTCGGCACGTGGGAGAGCCAGGTGCCTCCCGGAATCATTGCATGGCTTCTGTTCACCGGCGGGCCGCTGTGTCTGCTGTACGGATCAGTGCTGTGTGGCGTGTTTCTGGCCGCGGCGGAACGCGCTGCCGTATCCGTACTTGGGAGGACGTGGTGGAGGGAGTCGGGGTACATTGCTTTTGGCGTAACCGTGGGCGCCGGCATCATCGGCGGCGCCCCGGGAGATCTTGTCCGTGAGCTGGGCACCATGACGGCGGTGCTGGTTGTGGCCGTGACGGTCGGCACAATGTTCCGGCTGCTGCCGCAACGTCAGCTACGCGCCAGTGTGGTGACGCAGTAATGACTACCCTCCTGAGAAAGCACCTCAGGGACGTTGTGAACTACGTCCGCGGTGACGCGCCCTTTCAGCTGAATGAGGCCGCGTTCTCCACGCCAGCCTACCCCGTCGATCTCGAGTTCACTCTGTGCGATGAGGCGGAGTACTATTCCCCCAGGGATCAACAGGGACTTCCCGTTCGGGTCTACAAGACTGCCGGCCGTCAGTATAATCCCACCCGTATCGCATCGTTTGGCCTTGCACATCTGAACCGGTTCGTGGCATCCGGATCGGAAGAGGGCCGCACTGCCTTTCTGAAAGTCGCAGAATGGTTTGCCGCCGTCGAAGATGGCGTATGGCGCTATGAGTTCGACTGGAATGATCTTGACGCACCATGGTCGTCATGCATGGCGCAGGGTCAGGGAATCAGCGTGCTCACGCGCGCCTATCACATCACCGGCGACTCTCGCTACCTCGGCAAGGCTCGTCAGGCTCTAGCGCCCCTTTGCCAATCCATCCGGGACGGCGGGCTGCGGTCCCGGATCGACGGCGTCTGGGAATTTCTCGAGGAGTACCCTTCCGCTTCACCTGCCCACGTGTTGAACGGCTTTCTTTTCGCCATGATCGGTATCGCCGACCTCGGCCGCTGCGATGAGGCAGCATTGGCGGCGGTGAACCATGCCGAGCTGCTGGCGTCGCTGGAGGCCAACATCATGCGCTGGGACATGGGTTATTGGTCTGCGTATGATCTCGCAAAGGGACCACTGTCCGGTCGTAATGCCGCAACCACATCCTACCATCAGCTTCATGTCACGCAGCTGCAGTATCTGGCACGAATTCACCACTCCGCACCTCTGAATGCTGCAGCGACACGCTGGGAGGGGCAGATGGCATCCGCCGCCAACCGGCTCCGTGCGCTCGGCGCGAAGCTGATGTTCCGCGCGCTCGTGCGCACACAGCGCTGATCGTGTACGCGCACCTTACCACGGTCCATTCCCGCTCGGACACGCGCATTCTGCTGAAGGAACTCCGTACGCTGAACGCTGCGCTACCGGAGAAAGCCATGCTGATCGTCGCCGATGGCCAGGGAGCAGCCGACGATTCTGCGGGCATCCACATTCACGACCTGGGCGCTATCGGCGGGCGGCGTGCCGGCAGAGCTTTCACCGGCTCGTTGCGGGCACTGCGCCTGGTTCGGACGCTCCGGCCCCGGTTGGTCCACTTCCACGATCCAGAGCTGATTCCGCTCGGATTGGTGCTGAAAACGCTGGGATATCGGGTGATCTACGACGCCCATGAAGACCTGCCCAGACAGATCCTGAGCAAGCACTGGATACCGTCCTGGTTGAGGCATGCAACGGCCCGGACAATGGCGTTGGTGGAGTGGATCGCCGGCCGCACATTCGACGGTGTGGTCGCGGCTACGCCGACGATCGCCAAGCGCTTTCCGGAGCACAAGCGCGCGCTCGTCCCGAACTTTCCGATCGGCTCCGAGCTCCTCAGGTTGAATTCCACGCCGCATCGCAACAGGCCGCCGTGGTTCGTGTACGTTGGAGGGATTGCAGCTATCCGCGGAGCCCGGGAAATGGTAGCAGCTCTCGAGCATCTGCGGGACGTTGGTGATGTCCGGCTCCACCTGGCAGGTCGCTTTGACCAGCCGCGATTGGCAGACTCCCTCGCCCGGATGCCCATGTGGGCGTCATCAGTCGAGCACCACGGATTCATTGATCGCGGTGCCGTTGCCGATCTGCTTGGTCAGGCCCGGGCCGGACTGGTTATCCTCCAGCCCTTACGCAGTTATATGGACTCGTTACCCATCAAGATGTTCGAGTACATGTCCGCCGGAATTCCAGTGATTGCGTCCGACTTCCCGCTGTGGCGCGGCATAATAGACGACGCCGCCTGTGGCCTGCTCGTCGACCCACGCGCACCAGATGCGATAGCGGACGCAATGCGGTGGATTCTCGATCATCCTGGGGACGCGGAGGCGATGGGGAGGAGGGGGCGAATGGCGGTAGAGCAGATGTACAACTGGGACCGGGCATCAACTGCACTTCTGGACCTGTACTCACATATCGGGATTGGATAACATGCGGCAGGAGGTGGCACGCCGAATCGTCACTGTGCTGGGCGCAAGACCTCAGTTCGTCAAGGCGAGCGTCGTATCGCATGCGTTGGCTCAAACGTCCGCATTGGAGACAGTGGTCCATACAGGACAGCATTTTGACGATAATATGTCGGCCGTGTTCTTTTCGGAACTCGGGATGCGCCCGCCAGATTATAACCTCGGCGTGCACGGCGGTACCCACGGCGACATGACCGGGCGGATGCTGGCTGCGATCGAACGTGTGCTGTTAAAGGAACAGCCGGACGCAGTGCTGGTGTATGGCGACACCAACTCTACGCTTGCGGCCGCACTGGCAGCAGTCAAGCTTCACATCCCGGTCGCGCATGTAGAAGCCGGATTGCGATCGTTCAACATGCGCATGCCGGAGGAGATCAACCGTGTGATCACGGACCGCATCTCCACATGGCTCTTTACTCCTACCGAGACCGCAGCGCTTCACCTCCTGCGAGAGGGCATACCTGGCGAGCGTATCGTGCCCGTAGGGGACGTCATGTTTGATGTGGCGCTGCACCATGCCCGCCGTGTGTCTGGTCGCGATGGGGTGCTGAAGCGGCTTGGCCTCGACACTGGAAGGTATGTACTCGCTACGATCCACCGGGCCGAGAACACTGATGATGCCGGCAGGTTGCATGTAATCGTGACTGCATTGGAGGCGATGGCGCGGGATCTGGACGTGGTGTGGCCTCTGCATCCTCGTACCCGCGCCGTTCTGGAGTCCATGTCAATGATGGATCAGCTGAGCGGAATTGTCAGGACGATCGACCCCGTCGGGTACCTCGACATGATCGAGCTGGAAATGAATGCAGCGCTGATCGCGACGGACTCGGGCGGCGTACAGAAGGAAGCGTTTTTCCATCGCGTGCCCTGCGTTACGCTCCGGGATGAAACCGAATGGAGTGAGCTCGTGGAGGCCGGTTGGAACCAACTCGCCCCGCCGCGCGACAGTGGTGAATTGATACGAGTGATGCGCGGTGCGGTCGGCAGGGAAGGAGCCGATGTCCAGCCGTACGGAGATGGCACGGCCGCCCTTAGCATCGCGCGCAAGCTCATGGCCGCGCTTTGATGCGCGTCGTATATCTTCACCAGTACTTCAACACCCCCGCGATGGCAGGGGGGACGCGTTCGTACGAGATGGCCCGCCGTCTCGTGGCCGCGGGCCACGAGGTTCATATGGTGACGACATGGCGTGAACCGACCGAGAGGCGTGGGTGGTTCGTGACCGAGGAGGCAGGTATCCACGTCCATTGGCTTCCCGTTCGTTATTCCAACCATATGGCGTTTGCGGATCGCATGCGGGCGTTCTTTCATTTTGCGTGGTCGGCTGCCCGGAGGGCTGCGTGCATTCCTGCTGACGTTGTCTTCGCGACGAGCACGCCTCTGACGATCGCACTCCCCGGTTACTACGCTTCTCGCCGTCAGCGTATACCGATGGTTTTCGAGATTCGCGATCTCTGGCCTGACGTTCCTATTGCAATAGGAGCGCTCAACAATCGGTTTCTTGTGAAGCTCGCCCGCGGCCTCGAGCAGTTCGCTTACCGCAGTTCCGCGCGGGTGGTAGCTCTTGCGCCCGGCATGAAGGAGACAGTAGTCGAGCGAGGCGTCGCTCCAGACCGTGTGACCGTTATCCCCAACGGGTGCGATTTCGACGTGTTTGACTCTCGCGCGGAAGAGGCGGATCTGCTCGTGCTCCCAAGGCGCGGCATTGCAATCGTTTACGCGGGAACCATGGGACTGGCCAACGGTGTCGAGTACATTCCGCGGCTCGCGGCGGAGTTGTCTCGGGTCTGCCGATCCGCTCGCGTGAACTTCTACCTCATTGGTGACGGGGGGCGGCGAGGTATCGCCGAGAGCGAGGCCGAACGCCTCGGAGTCCTGAACGAAACTGTGTTCTTTATCGGTTCGATCCCGAAACGAGAGGCTGCACGCTGGTTGCGCGCCGCAGACGCCTCCATCATGACGTATGCCGGTCCCGAGATTCTTTACCGGGATTCTGTTTCGAATAAGTTCTTCGATTCTCTGGCGGCTGGTAAACCGGTGTTGGCCAACTTCCGTGGATTTTCCACCCTTACAGCGGAAGCAGCCGGCGCTGGCTTCATCCTGGATGCTGATCCTGCCAAGGCGGCCAGGGAGCTGTGTGATGTCATACGGCGGGAGGGTGCGCTTCTCGACGCAGGCAGAGCGGCGTACGATCTCGCAAGAACGCGATTCTCCCGTGATGATCTCGCTGCTGACCTGCAGAAGTTGCTGCGCGATACCGTCGATGGGGCGAGCCTGTGAAGCGTTTCTTTGATGTAGTAGTCGCAGCGGCTGGCCTTCTGCTGTTATCACCACTTCTGCTGATCCTTGCGGCGCTGATACGCCTGCGGCTGGGCAGCCCGGTCCTCTTCACGCAGAGCCGTCCCGGCCTTCGCGGGCGGCCATTTCGATTGATCAAGTTCCGCACAATGACGAGCGAAAGGGCGCATGACGGACAGCTCCTGCCCGATGGCTACAGGCTTACTGCGTTCGGCCGTTTCCTGCGCTCGACGAGCCTGGATGAGCTTCCGGAGCTGTGGAACGTATTACGGGGCGAGATGAGCATCGTCGGTCCCCGTCCTCTCCTGATGGAATATCTCCCCTTGTATTCTGCGGACCAACGGCGGCGCCATGATGTTCGGCCGGGCATTACGGGGTGGGCGCAGGTTAACGGACGAAACGCGCTATCGTGGGAGGAGAAGTTCATGCTCGATTTATGGTACGTCGATAACCGCACTTTCTGGCTGGACATGCGAATCGTGGGACTCACACTCATCCGGATTATCACACGCCAGGGAGTTTCGCAGCCGGGGCATGTGACTGCGGACCCGTTTCGTGGGTCTGAGAGGGGGGAACACTGAGCGCACTCCTGGTCCTCGGCGCTTCGGGCCATGGGAGAGAGGTTGCCGATGCCATCAGGCAGACGGCGCTCCGCGACTCCTCATGGCCGTCGGCTCCGGATGGTTTTCTCGATGACCGTGCCGAACTCCACGGAACGCTCGTCGGAGCCGACCGTGTGGTTGGCGGTATTGTTGGCTTCCGCGGCGCCGGGGCGCGCGCCGTTCTGGGTGTGGGTTACCCGGAGTCAAAGCATCGGGTGCTGAAGCACGCTCATCAGTGCGGCTTCGAGTGGCCAGCCCTGATTCATCCGGAGAGTCGGCGGGGGGCGCGGGTAAACTTTGGGCGCGGCTGTTTTGTGCAGGCTGGCTGTATTCTCACCTGCGACATTGACGTGGCAGAATTCGCTACGATCAATACGGGCGCGACGATCAACCACGATGTGCGAATCGGTCGGCTTGCTACCATATCACCAGGCGCCCATATAGGGGGCAACGTCATAATTGAAGAAGGCGCATTCGTGGGAATCGGTGCTGCCGTGAAGCAGCGAGTGCGGATCGGCATGTGGAGCGTCGTTGGTGCGGGCGCTGTCGTGGTGAGCGACGTGCCGCCCAACACTGTAGTCACAGGTGTTCCGGCCCGCATCCGCGAACAACGTGAGTCAGGATGGCACGAATGAACAGACATCACGACTTCGCTACGCGGCCGCGCGTGTTTCTCTCTCCGCCCCATATCGGCCACGAGGAGCTCGAGCGAGTACAGGAGGCCTTCGCATCGAACTGGATCGCTCCGCTCGGTCCACACGTCGACGCGTTCGAAACCGAATTCGCGTCTGTAGTGGGCGCCCGCCACGCGGTGGCCCTCAGTTCAGGTACAGCCGCGCTTCACCTCGCCCTGATCCTGGCCGGGGTGGGCCGCGGCGACGAGGTGCTGGTCAGCACCCTCACGTTTTCAGCAAGCGTGAATCCGATTCTTTATCTTGGCGGAATCCCAGTCTTCGTCGACAGCGAACGCAGATCATGGAACCTAGATCCGGATCTGGTGGAGCAGACGCTCGCGCGTCGTGCGGTACAGGGCAGGATACCGAAGGCTCTCATCGTGGTGCATCTGTACGGTCAGAGTGCCGATCTCGAACCGCTTCTTGCAACCGCTGAGAAATACGGCGTGACGGTGATCGAGGATGCCGCCGAGGCACTCGGGTCGTCCTATCACGGTCGCCATCCTGGCGTGTTCGGCCAATCAGGGATTTTCTCATTCAACGGCAACAAGATCATTACTACGTCGGGCGGTGGAATGCTTGTTACTGACGACGAGCATCTCGCTTCGCACGCACGAAAGCTGGCCACCCAGGCACGTGATCCTGCCCCGCACTACGAGCACTCCGAGATCGGCTACAACTACAGACTGTCAAACGTTCTGGCCGGAATCGGTCGCGGCCAGTTGCAGCTGCTCGAGGATCGGGTTGCGGCCCGCCGCCGAAATTTCGAGGCGTATTCTGCAGCCCTGGGTTCACTCCCGGGGCTTGAGTTCCAGCCTGAGGCCGACTGGGGTCGCCACACTCGCTGGCTTACCTGCGTGCTGGTCGATCCGCACGCTTTCGGGGCTGACCGTGAGGCCATAAGGGTGGCCCTCGAGCAGCAGGATATCGAGTCCAGACCCGTATGGAAGCCCATGCACATGCAACCTGTGTTCGCGGGTTTTCGAGTCGTGGGCGGCGATGTCTCCGAGCACATTTTTGAGCGTGGTCTATGCCTTCCTTCAGGCTCCAGCCTGTCAGACATCGATCGCCTGAGAATCATCACCTCGCTGCAGCAAATCCATGACAGCGCCCATCGATCGTGAGGCACCGAACTCCTTTGATGGTCGAGGTCAGGCAGCGGCTCCCTGATCCGGAACCCTTGTCGCTCATATCACAGCCTTTGGTGGGAAGGTGGAGACTGACGCGAAGGCCGTCAGCCACCGCCTGCCGCGGCCTTTACCCTCGCCCCCTCCTCCCCTACATTCCACCACCCTCCGCACCTCCCGTCGGAGCAGCTTCAACGAGACGGAGCCATGCTCGTCGTAATGAATCACACCGCGACCGCCCCCGAGGTGGATCGCGTCATCCATACGATCCGCGAGATGGGCTATGAGGCCCGGCCCATCCCCGGGAAGCAGCGCACCGCCATCGGCCTCGTCGGCAACGACGGCAAGGTAGACAGCGCCCAGCTCGAGGCCCTGCCGGGCGTGCTCCAGGTCATCCACGTCACCCAGCCCTACAAGCAGGTCTCGCGGGAATGGAAGGCGGACTCGACGATCATCGAGCTACCCAACGGGACCCGTATCGGTGGCGACGACGTCGTCCTCATGGCCGGTCCGTGCTCCGTCGAATCGCGCGAGCAGATCCTGGGCATTGCCCACCGGCTCAAAGCGTCCGGCGCGACCGTCCTGAGGGGCGGCGCCTACAAGCCGCGCACCTCCCCCTACGCCTTCCAGGGCCTGGGGCTCAAAGGCCTGGAGCTGCTCGCTGAAGCCCGCGCGCAGACCGGCCTCGCCATTGTAACGGAGGCGATCGAGACGGACACGCTCGCTGCCGTCGCCGAGTACGCCGACATCATCCAGATCGGCGCGCGCAACATGCAGAACTATCCGCTGCTGCGTCGCGCGGGGCAGACCGGCAAGCCGATCCTGCTCAAGCGCGGTCTCTCCGCCACGATAAAGGAGCTGCTCCTGAGCGCAGAGTACATCCTGGCCGAGGGCAATCCGAACGTGATCCTGTGCGAGCGCGGCATCCGCAGCTTCGACGATCAGACGCGGAACCTGCTGGACCTCACCGCCATCCCGGTGGTGAAGGCGCTTTCGCACCTCCCGATCATTGCCGATCCGTCCCACGGGACCGGCATCCGCGCCAAGGTCACGCCCATGGCCCGGGCCGCCGTGGCCGCCGGTGCCGACGGCCTCATGATCGAGGTCCATCCGGACCCCGATCACGCGAAGTCCGACGGCGCCCAGTCGCTCTGGCCGGATCAGTTCGATGAGCTGGTCACCCAGGTCTCCCTGATCGCGGAAGCCATCGGCCGCCGCATCCTGCCGGCTGCACTACAGGTCTGACCCAGGCGTGCCTGCGTCCGTCCGGCTGCTCGTCGTCGGCGTCGCCATCACGCTTCTCACCGCCTGCGGCGATGACAGCGGCAGCACCCCGGCCCCGCCCGCGGCCGAGCGGACGGCCGGACTGCCGGCCGGCGCATCCGCCGCCCCCGCGGCGCCAGGCGCACGGGCAGCCATCGAGAGCCAGAACCCACCCGCCGCGCCCGAGCTCTTTGGCGTGCACTACGTCGCGGCGTGGGCCAGCCCCGCAGCCTTCCCCAACGCGGCCGGAATCTTCCGCATGCACGATGCGACGCCGCGCTGGGACGTGCTGCACACGGCGCCGGGTCGCTGGTATACCGAGCCGCCGCCGGTCGGCAAAGGCCTCGGACGCATCGATGCGGTGCTGCTGTTCCGCGACCGCAACGCGCCGGACATTCCCGTGATCTACGTGCTTGGCGGCGCGGGCACCGGCGGCACGGGCTACCCGTCGTGGACACGCCGCAGCACCCTCCTCGACGCGTGGCGGGAGCACGTGCGGCACATCGCACGTCGCTACAAGGGCCGCATCCAGTACTACGAGGTCTGGAACGAGGCCGACGCCGGCAACTGGTATACGGGATCCACGTCTCTGCTCGTGGACCTGACGCGTATCGCTGCGGAGGAGATCCGCACGGCGGACCCGGCAGCACGAGTCATCGGTCCCTCATTCACGCAGGAGGGCCACGCGATGATGGACGACTTCTACGGCCGCGACGTCGCCGCGCACATCGACATCGTCGGCTGGCACCACGGCATCGAGAACCCCGAAGCGGACACCGCGCACATCGTGGACGCGCTTCGCATCCTGCGACGTCACGCCGTCAACAAGCCGTTATGGGCGACGGAGATCAACCTCCGCGGCGGCGCTGCCGAGCTCGCGCGCACGTTGCTCTTGCACTGGCTGTACGGCGTTGAAATGGTCGGCTACTACTCCTGGGAGATGCCGACCTACTATGGCGGCGACGACGGCTTCGCGCACACGACGGACAGGGCGGGGAATCCCACCGCCGCCGGCGTCGCATTCGACGTGCTGCGCTCATGGATCGAAGGACGAAGCGCGACGGACGTCGATATCGACGGCGAGACCTGGTTCGTGACACTCGACAACGGCGACATTATCACATGGGCCGCCGGTGCCCCCGCGGAGAAACGAATGGGCGCGGGCACGCTTCACCGCCTGGACGGATCCCGCGCCTCCTGGCCGGAAGGAGTCTACACGCCCATGTCGCAGCCGGTGCTGTTCGTGTCCCGCTCGCCCTGACAACCCGGCCGTCGCGCCCAAGAAACCCCCTGGCCGTTCCCGTGTATGCAGTCCTGTACACCCGACATGCACGTCCCGAGGCGAAAGCGGTTTGTCACGATGGCCCTCCACCAGACAAACGCTCTCCAGGATTCTGCACGCCTCGATGCGCTGCGCCGTCTCGCCCTCCACGGCGACAATACTCCCGCCTTCGACCGCCTCGCCCGCATCGCTGCTTCCTTCCTGGAGGCGCCCGCAGCCATGGTCTCGATCCTGGACGAGGAAACCCAGACATATGCTGGCTATCACGCCCGGCATGACCGACCCGCTCCCGAGCGCGCCGCGCCCAGAGAGGAATCGTACTGTCGGTTCGTCGTCGATACCGGTGAGCCGCTGGTCGTGGACGACTCGCGTGAGCATCCGCTGCTCGAGAACCACCCCGCGCAGCAGCGTGCAATCGCCTACATCGGCATCCCGATTGCCACGTCGGATGGTCAGGTGCTCGGCTCGTTCTGCGCGGTGGACGTGCAACCGCGTAAGTGGACGCGCGAAGAGGTCGCCTTTCTGACGGATCTCACAGCATCAGTGGTGACCGAGATCGAGCTGCGCCACGAGCTGGCGGAGCGTGCGCTGCTCGAGGCCCGCCAGACGTCCACCGAGGCCCACTATCGCAGGCTCGCCACCGGGATTCCCCAGGCCGTCTATGTGCTCGACGTCAAGGGTCGCTTCACCGAGCTGAACGCCGGAGCCGAGCGCATGCTCGAGCGGCGGGCGGACGAGCTGCTCGGAGAGTCGTTCGCGGCCGTTATCTCGCCGAGGAATTCGCGTCCGATGGGCCACATCTTCGAACAGGTGATCTCGGGGCGGGCGGACGACGTGGAGTTCGAGGTGTGGGTGACCCGCCCTTCGGGCGAGGATCGGCTGCTCGTCGTGAGCGCCAGCGCCATCGACGAGGGTGGCATCATCACGGGGCTGCACGGCATCGCGCGTGACGTGACCGCAGAGCGGGAGGCCGCCGACACACTGAGCGCCAGCGAGGAGCGGTTCCGCGAGATCGCCGCGAACGTGCGCGAGGTGTTCTGGATCATGACGCCGGACTTCTCGAAGACGCTCTACGTGAGTCCGGCCTACGAGAGAGTGTTCGGCCAGCCGCTCTCCGGACTGTACGCCGATGGACATGCATTCCTCCGGGCCGTCCATCCCGACGACCGGGCGCGACTGGTCGCAGGCATGGAACAGCTCGCGAAGGAAACGGTCGTCGGCATCGAGTATCGCGTGCTCCACCCGGATGGATCGGTGCGCTGGGTGCTCTCGCGCGGCTATCCGGTGCGCGACAACGCCAGCGACGGCGAAGGTGTGGTCGTTCGCGTCGTCGGCACGTCCGAGGACATCACCGAGCGGAAGGCGGCTGAGCTGGCGCTGCGTGAGGGTGAGCGCAGATTGCGACAGGTGCTCGATGCCCTGCCCGTCGGCGCCGTCATCGCCGAGCCGCCCGGCCGCCTCGTGTGGCACAACCCTGCAGCGGACCGCATCTGGGGCGGCGTGCAGCCCGCGGGGCCGGAAGCGTACGAGCACTACCGCGGGTACTGGACGGAGACCGGCGAGCCGGTGGCGCCGGAGCAGTGGTCGCTCGCACGCGCGCTGATGCACGGTGAGGTCGTCACCGGCGAGCTGGTGGACATCGAGGCATTCGACGGTACGCGCCGTACGACGCTCAATTCGGCGGTACCCCTTCGCAATGCGGCCGGCGAGATCACGAGCGCGCTCCTCGTGGTGGAAGACGTGACGGAGGCGCGTGCACGCGACGCGGAGCAGCGGCTCCTGGCGGCCGCGCTCGAGGGGCTCACCGAAGGCATATGTCTCATCACGCCCGACGGCGAGATCGTCTATGCCAACGAGACGTACACGCGCATGCTGGGCATCGACCCCGCGCGCGTCCCGGGGGTGCGCCTGTCCGATTTCGCCGACGATCCCGAGACCCTCCGCGCGCAGCGACACAATCTCCGCACGGCCATGGAGCATGGCCGGTGGAGCGGCCGCCTGGTTCGCCGCCGCCTGAGCGATGGCGCGGAGGTACCGCTCGACATCGTGCTCGGCCGAGTCGAGCACGCCGGCGTCCAGCCCGGACTGCTGTTCGGCATCGCGCAGGATGCGACGCTCGATATCGAGCGCGAGCGGCACCTGCGTCGCGCGGAACGCCTGGCCAGCGTCGGCACCATGATCGGCGGTGTCGCGCACGAGCTGAACAATCCGCTCCAGGCCATCCTGAACTTCATCCAGCTCCTGATGCTGGACGACCGGCCTGCCGAGGACCGGGACGCGCTTGCGACGATGGAGCGTGAGGCGCAGCGCATGGCCAAGATCGTCGCGGACCTGAAGCAGATCGCCCGCAGCACGCAGGACGAGGCGGACCGGGCGAGCTCGACGGACCTGAACGAAGTCGTCCGTCATGTCCTGAAAGTGCAGGAGTACCGGCTCCGCACGTCGAACATCGAGGTTCGTGCGGATCTCGCGGCGGAGCTTCCGCCCATCCTGATCGATCGCGGTCAGCTCGAGCAGGTGCTCGTGAACCTCGTCGTGAATGCGGAGCAGGCCATGTCCGCCTCGAACGGCAGCGGTCGGCTGATCCTGCGCACTCGTGTGTCACCGCGCGGCGCCGTGCTGCACGTGGTGGATAACGGTCACGGCATACCGCCCCATCATCTCGAGCGCATCTTCGATCCGTTCTTCACCACCAAGGCGCCCGGCGACGGCACGGGTCTGGGGCTGTCGCTCGTGCACAGTATCGTGACGGAGAACGGCGGCGAGATCCGCGTGGACAGCGAGGTGGGCACCGGCACGGCATTCCGTCTCGACTGGCTGCGCGCGGTCGAGCATCAGTCGCCCGCGACCCTGGCAGCCGTTGCAGACGAGAAGCGCGCCTCGCTCGACGTGCTCGTCGTGGATGATGAGGCTGCCGTGCGGACCGTGATGGCACGCTATCTCCAGCGTCGCGGCCATCAGGTCGATCAGGCGCCCGATGGCGCCGCTGCCCTGGCCATGCTCGAGGGAAAGTCGTACGACGTGATTCTCTCCGATCTCCGCATGCCCGGACTCGGTGGTGAAGCGCTGATGGAACGGCTCAGGGAGCGCGGCCTGTCCGACACGGTCATCTTCATGACCGGCGATGCTGCGGGCGCGGCCACGCGTCTGGGTGAGGCGGGTGTGCCGGTATTGCTCAAGCCCGTCGAGCTCGCCGAAGTCGCGCGCGCAGTGGAGACGCGCCGCCACTGACAGAGGTCTATCCCTGCGCCGTCACCCGCACCCGGTGCACCACATTGTTCGCATATCCGAGCTCGTTCCAGACCGGCTCCAGCGGCTGAGACTCACCCGTGGAATCCGTCGCCCGCGCGACGAGCTCATAATCGCCTGGCACAGGCGGCGTCCACTCGCATTCCCACATCGTCGGCGCGTGCGACGATGACGCCGCCAGCAGTCGCGCATCCTGCCATGTCGCGCCGCCATCCGCGCTGAACGCCACTGCTGTAACCCCACCGTAGCCCGACCACGCCATACCGCGCACCAGGATGGTTCCTTGCACGGTGTCACCCGCTTCAGGCGCCGAGATCAGCGACCGCACGTGCATGCGCGTCACCGACTCGTCTTCCGCGTGCAGCGGATGCCTTCGATAGACGTAGCGGTCCGTCTGGAAGTGACCGATGAACGGCGCATCCACCACCGTAATCCGCTCCAGCCATTTGACCGACGCGACGCCGTAGTTGCCGGGTACGAACAGCCGCACCGGATGGCCGTGCTCCGACCGGAGCGGCGCGCCGTTCATTGCCCACACCAGCAGCGTCGTCGCATCCAGCGCGCGCGCCACGGGCAGGCTGCGCTCGAAGTGCACGACGCGCCCTCCGTCAACGGCCCCCGAGTCCGCCCCGCGAAACACGACCTCGACGCCGCGCGGGTCCACCTCGCACACCTCCAGCAGCCGACGCAGCGGCACGCCGGTGAACGTGCCGGCACTCACCGCGCCCAGCTCCCACGGCGTCCCCTCCGGCACCGGCGACATCAGCCGACGCCCGTTGCCCGCGCACTCCATGACGGACGCGATCGTCGTCTCGCCGAGCGACATCAGCTCCTGCAGCCCGATCGTCCGCGGCCGCCGCACCAGACCCTCGACGCTCAGATTCCAGCTCGCCGCGTCGATCTGTGGGACCGCGAAGTTGGACCGCACGAAGAACGATTCCAGCGGCGTCACCGATTCCGCCAGCACGCGGAGCGGCGACTCGGCGTTCAGCGGCTCGGCCTGGACCACGCGCAGGTCACCGGATGAAGGATTCATGGTCTGGATCGTAGACTGCGCGAGGCGCCCCGGCAACGGCATCTCCGCAAGCCCTTGAGCGGCGCGCTCCAAACCCCCACCTTTCCGTCATGGCCGAACACACCCAGAACCGCACCGCTCTCGCACGCACCTGGCGTCCCCGCAAGTTCGCGGAGATGGCGACGCAGGAGCACGTTTCCGAGACGCTGCGCGCCGCCGTCGCGCGCGGCCGCACCGCGCACGCATACCTGTTCTGCGGACCGCGCGGAGTAGGGAAGACCACCGCCGCACGCGTGCTGGCCATGGCTCTCAACTGCCCGAACCGCGCCGAGGACGGCGAACCGTGCGGGCAGTGCGAATCGTGCGAGAAGATCTGGGCGGGCAAGACGTCGCTCGACGTCATCGAGATCGACGCCGCGTCCAACCGCGGTGTGGACGATGCGCGCGATCTCCGCGAGCGGGCGATGTACGCGCCGACCGACGAGCATCGCTACAAGGTCTACATCATCGACGAAGCGCACATGCTCACGCGCGAGGCGTGGAACGCGCTCCTCAAGATCCTCGAGGAGCCGCCGCCGCGCGTCATCTTCGTGTTCGCCACCACGGAGCCGCAGAAGATACAGCAGGCGGCGCCGCCGATCCTGTCGCGCTGCCAGCGCTTCGATTTCCGGCGCATCAGCACGCAGGGCATTGTCGATCGCCTGCGCATCGTGCTCGAGGGCGAGGGCGTCAGCGCGGATGATGATGCACTGACACCCATCGCACGGCGCGCGGAAGGCGGCATGCGCGACGCGCTGTCGCTCATGGACCAGGTGCTCTCGTTCGCCGACGGCCGCGTCACGGGCGAGGACGTACGCCGCGTGCTCGGACTGGTCGGCGAGGAGCTCTATCTCGAGCTGTTCGCGATCGTCGCCGGGAAGCGCTACGCCGACGTATTCCACTTCGTCCAGCGCGTCATCGACGAGGGTTATGACCTCGCCGAGTTCTACAAGGGCCTGGCCGACTCGCTGCGCGCACTCATGGTCGCGAAGCTCGAGGGCGCCGATGCCGCCGACGTACGCGAGGACCTGCGCGCCGATTACGAGCGGGCCGCAGAAATGTTCGGACGCGGCGACCTGCTCCGCATGCTCTCGATGGTCGCCGAGCTCGACACGGAAGGGAAGTTCCGCAAGAGCGCAAATCCACGCACCATGCTCGAGGCGCTGCTGCTGCGCTGGGCGTTCCTCGAGAGCACCGTGGATGTCGAGACGCTGATTCGCGCCGCAGGGGGCGACGCCCCCGTCCCTTTAGCCGACCGCGCGGCTGACCCCGCGCGCCGCACCGTCCGACCGACTCCCGACAGCTCGCCTGAAGCGCTCCCGGCCGGCCGCGCTGCTCGCGCCGCCGAGGCGATCCGTCCCGGTAACGATGCACCCGCCGCCGAGACCGTCGGCCCGGGACAGGCCAGCGCCCGCTCCATACTGCGCGACATATCGACTGATTCCGCGCCGCGAACCAACGGGACGACGCGAGCAGCAGCGCCGCCGCGCACGGCCGCCGCGTCCGCTCCGGCTCCCGCGCCTGACGCCGCACCCCGCACCATCACGGACGCAGATGCCGGCCCGGCCACCCGCGCCATTTCCGTGAAGGAAGCCGAGCGCGCGCTTCGCACCATGCTCGAGCAGCGTCGTGCACCGCACGGCCTCGGCATCTTCCTGAAGGCGGCGACGATCGGCGAGGTCTCCGGGAACCAGGTCGTCCTCGAGGTCCCCGCCGGCCCCGGCCTCGAGCGACTCTCGGGTGAGTCCACTTCGCGTGTCGCCGTGCGCGACATCATGAGCGAGCTGCTCGATGCCACCATCGAGCTCACCGTCCGGCCCGCTGGCTACGCCGATCCCGACGCCGGCGACTCCGCTCCCGAGCCCCCTCGCCGGATCACCCCCGAGCGCGTCAAGGCGGAGCGTCTCGCCGCCCTCTCCCGTGACGACCCCGCTTTCCGCGCGGCCATACAGAGCTGGGACCTGGAGCTCTTCGACTGAGCGCACTCCGCTCGGTGGCACAAAGCTGCAGGAGCTTCGATTGTGGCGGAACCGGCCGTACATCTGTTGCGCTGTCGCAGCGATCTCGTGCCGTCCGCTCTGAGCTCGGCCCGGCTACGCGTCCGGGGTCACGAACAGCAGCTGCCCGTAAATGACTCCCCAGCAATCACTTGCCTACAAATGTTCCCGCCGCCGTGCCGGTGACCCGACGTTCGCACCACTCCCGGCCGGACAGGCGCCGCCCTTGCATTCGACGGCGGGTACCCCGGATTTACCTGGAGAGCAGTAATGAGTGCAATTCTACGCTGGTTCCACGATGGTGACGTCCGCTACCGCGCGTATTTCCGCGAATCCCCGGATTCACCGCCCGTCCGTCAGCTGATCGTCGCATCCGCAGATGGGGAGGCCGTGGACATCGTCGAGGGGGAACGTCGCCTGGAGGACTACACCTACACCGAGTTGCTCGCGTACGCCAAGCGGCTCCGGCTCCATATGCAGGAGAAGGCGGACTTCACCGCGATGGATGCCGCGGCCGACTGACTCGCGCCGCGTCCGCGCCCCGCGCGACGGATTGACCGCCGCCGCATCAGCGGCTATGTTTCAGAGGTGCCCCAGGAACCACCGGGCGCGAGCTTACGAAACCCGTCAGGGCCCCGCAGGCAGCAGCGGTAAGTATAGCGAGCGTCGCGCGTGATCTTCCTGGGGCACTTTTTTTTCCCTGCCCGGCCCGCGACCTCACTCCGCCTCCTCAGACCATCCGGTGCTCGACCATGGTGCAGCGGTCCTGCACGACGTCGATTCCGGCTTCCGTGAACCGTTCCGCCGCCGCGTCGTTACTGATCCCGAGCTGCATCCAGACCACGCGCGGCTTCTTCGCAATGATGTCGTCGATGTGGCCGGTCACGTCGTTCGGCTTGCGGAAGACCACGACCATATCGATGTCCCCCGGCACCTCCGCGACCGTGCGGTAGACCTTCTCGCCGAGGATCTCGGTTACATCGGGGTAGTACACCGGAACCGGCACGATCTCGTAGCCGTTGCGCTGGAGATAGGCAGGCACGTAATGCCCCGGCTGCGAAGCGCGCGACTCGGGTTTTATGCCGAGAACCGCCAGCCGCTTCGAGTTCCGCAGCGCGTCAGCGACCGCTTCTGGCTCATCCAGTATCCTGCCCCGTTCCGCCATTCCAATGCCCCTGTCGTCCGGTAATACTCATCGCCATGGCAGCCCACAACGATTTCGGCGCGCGCGCGGAGCGCCTGGCCGCCGCGCATCTCGAACGCAACGGCTGGACCATCCTGGAGCGCAACTGGCGCTTCGGCCGGCGCGAGATCGATCTGATCGCGCGTCGCGGGTGCACCGTCGCGTTCGTGGAAGTGAAGGCACGCGCGGGCGTGGAGCACGGGCATCCGCTCGAGAGCATCGACTGGCGCAAGCGCCGGGATGTCGCGATTGCGGCGAGCGGCTGGATCGCGCGATACGGACGACATGCGTGGGAGTACCGGTTCGACGCGGTGCATGTCATTGCACCCCACACCGTACCGCGCGTGCGTACGGATTGCGTTGACGGCACTTCGGATGTGCATCACACCGAGAATGCGTGGTCGATGTGACCGTGCGCCCGTGTGGCTCGTCCATACTGGGAAGGCGGCCCCGGCCGCACCGCAGAACAGAAGATATTGAGGAGAACCATGCGACCCGTATTCAAGCGACTGCTTCCGCTGTTCGTACTGCCGCTGGCGTTCGCTGCCTGTGAGGACAGCAGCTTCGACCCGGCCGGCCGGGACGGCACCATGTCCATCATGCTGACGGATGCCCCCGGCGATTTCGAGAACGCGATCGTCACCATCGAGAGCATCGAGCTGCTCGGCGAGAACGAGGATGATCAGCGCGTGATCCTGCGCGAGGATCCCGTGACGGTAGATCTGCTCGACCTGCAGAACGAGGTCATGACGCTGGTCGGCGAGACGCCGGTACCCGGCGGCACTTACTCGGAGCTCCGCCTCGTCATCAGCGAGGGACTGATCACGGTCGAGCAGGACGATGGCTCGCTGCTCGTTTACGCGTCGTCCGATGAGTTCGCCGCCAGCGAGGGCTTCACGGCCGACGGTGACCTCCAGATGCCGAGCTTCGCCCAGAGCGGTCTGAAGATCAAGCTGCCCGCCCAGGAGGCGGTGGTGGACGGCGATGACAACGCCGTCCTGATCGACTTCAACGTCGCGCAGAGCTTCGGCCACCAGGCCGGCAACTCCGGGAAGTGGGTCCTGCACCCGGTCATCCACGCGACCGGCTTCACCACCACCGGATCGCTTACGCTCAATGTCGTCCTCCCCGACAGCGTCACGCTGCCGGTCATCGACACCACCCAGGTCACGCTCGGCATGATCAGCGCCGTGCTCGACCGCGACGGCGACCTGATTCCCGTCATGCTGACCGACGCCGACGCCGATGGCACGTGGGAGGCGACGTTCCGCTTCCTGCCGCCCGGTGACTGGACCGTCGGACTCGGCCTGGTGGAAAAGCTCCTGCTCACGACCGACCCGGCTCTGCCGCTGACGTTCACGGTCGTCTCCGGCCAGAATGTCAGTCAGACCCTGACGATCACGAGCGCCGGGATCCAGCCGTAACCGCCAGCCCCGGCCCGGATGTACCGACCGGCATCGTCCTCTCACGAGGACGGTGCCGGTTCTTTGTAATCCCCAGTCCGTGTGTCCGGCCGAAAAACCCACGCCCGCACCCGCGTGCGTGCGCCCGCCCGGGATCCTGCTCCTACCCGGATGAAGGCCGTTGCGCCTCGAACCCCGCCGGTCGTCGGGCGCACCCGTGACGCCGAGCCGCGCCGAGTTTCCGTGCCCGCCATTCCTTGCGCCACCCGTGACCGCTTTTGCGCGAATGTGAGCGTTTTCGGGCACGCACGCGCACGCGCAAGCGGGCTTGGGGGTGGTCCTTCCCGAACCCTGCCCACGCCGGCAACATTCGCTCTCGCCGAGGGTATCCACACAGGCGCCCGAGGAGGTTTTTCAACCGACCTCCTGGCCCGGCCTTCTACTTGCAATCGAGGGCCTGCGCGCCCATGTTTCGCCTCCATTTTACCGGGTGGTTCGGACGAATCCCATGACGAACTTCCAGCAGCTTTTCCAGCTGGGCCAGCAGGTGCAGGCGCAGCTTTCTCAGCTCCAGACGGAGCTTGGCAACCGCACTGTCACCTCCACCGCCGGCGGCGGAATGGTGACGGTCACAGCGGACGGCAAGGGCCGCGTGCGCGAGATCCGCATTGATCCATCGGTCGTCGATCCGGGCGATGTGGAGATGCTCGAGGATCTGGTGATCGCGGCCGTCAACGAGGCGCAGCAGCGCGCCGAAAAGATCTACGAAGAGGAGATGAAGAAGGTCGCGGGCGGGTTCCCGCTGCCGTTCAATTTTCCGAATCTTCCGTGAGCGTAATCGAGGATCTGACATCCGAGCTCGCCCGACTGCCCGGGATCGGTCGGAAGACGGCGCTCCGACTCACCTATCACCTGTTGAAGCGGCCGCCCGACGAGATCCGGCGGCTTGCGCGCTCGCTCGACGACGTCGCGGAGCGGGTGCGCGCCTGTTCGTGCTGCGGCAATCTCACGGAGCAGGACCCGTGCGACCTGTGCACGAGCCCGCGTCGTGATGCCTCCTCGATCTGCGTGGTCGAAGAGGCGTCCGACATCATGGCGATCGAGCGCACCGGCGAGTACGGCGGCATGTACCACGTGCTGGGCGGGCGCCTGTCGCCGCTCGACGGCATCGGGCCCGACGAGCTGAACGTCGCCGCGCTGCTGCGTCGCATTGGCGTGCCGGCGGGTCAGGCCGCGCCGGCGGGGGGTGAAGGCGCAGGCGCGGCGGCCGATGATGCGGCCGGCCCGACGGTCGTGCGCGAGGTCATCGTGGCCACCAACCCCAGTGTGGAAGGGGAGGCGACGGCGTTGTACCTTCAGAGGGTCCTGCAACCGCTGGGCGTGAGCGTGACGCGCCTCGCCCGGGGTCTGCCGGTGGGCGGTGACCTCGAATACGCGGATGGCGTCACGATCGCGCAGGCGTTTGCGGGGCGGCGGGAACTCTAAGTGGGAAGTGCGGTGATGCGGCGTAGCAGCATTCTCAGGACGGCAGGAATCGTGTTGCTCAGTGTCGGCGGTGCCGCGGGCCTGGGCATGCTCGTGGCGCGCGATCAGATGACACGGCATCAGCGCGACCTGTTCAGCACTCAGGCCCTGAAGCGCTTCGCGGCGCTTGGCTATCTTTCCGGGACGCCCGCATCGGTCGAGCTGGTGCAGCTGCTGCGCGACTTCTGTGCGTGGGAGCCGAACGCCATCCTGCGCCGGCGCGCCAACCAGATTCTGGAGCGCATGGAGCAGCAGCTCGAGCGACAGGCGGGCGCCGTGCCGGCGGGGATCGCCGGGTGAAGGTGACCCCGGACAGTCTGAAGTTCCTCGGCGCCGACGATGCCGCCGCGTTCGAGGAGTTGCTGCGCGAGTTCATCACGGACACGGGCGCTCTGTGCACCATGCTCGTGGATCGCACCGGCCGCATGCTCGCCCAGGCCGGTGATACCGCCGGTATGGACGGTGTCGCATTCGCGTCGCTTGCCTCGGCCGACTTCGCCGCCAGCGATCAGCTCGCGGAGCTGCTGGGCGAAGCGGAATTCACCTCGCTCTATCATCATGGCGCGGAACGTTCCATGTTCCTCGCGGAAATCGGCGGCGCCGCCATTCTGGCCGCCCTGTTCGACACTCGTACGACGCTGGGAATGGTCCGCATTACGACTAGGTCGCTCGTGCCGCGGTTTGCCGAATGTTTTGCACGCCTCGCCGAAAGCGGTCCGTCCGGGCAGGTGGTCCAGATGGAGACGGGCTGGGCGAACGAAGCCGAATCCGAAATCGATCGTCTCTTCGCAGAGGAGTAGAGACGAACGATGTCGATGATCAACTATGCCAGCCGCGAGATCAACTGCAAGCTCGTCTATTACGGGCCGGGGCTGGGCGGCAAGACCACGAACCTCGAGTACGTCTACAACAAGGTCAACCCGGAGACGCGCGGGAAGCTCATCTCCCTCGCCACCGAACAGGAGCGCACGCTCTTCTTCGATTTCCTGCCCGTTGACCTCGGCTCCATCCGGGGCTTCAAGACGCGCTTCCACCTCTACACGGTGCCCGGTCAGGTCTACTACAACGCGTCGCGCCGCCTCATCCTGAAGGGCGTGGACGGTCTGGTGTTCGTCGGCGACTCGCAGGCCGAGCGCATGGATGCGAACATCGCCGCGCTCGAGAACCTGTACGAGAACCTGTCCGATTACGGCTACGATCCGTACCAGCTGCCGATCGTGCTGCAGTGGAACAAGCGGGATCTGCCGAACGCCGTGCCGGTCGATGAGCTGCGCCGGCAGCTCAACCCGATGGGCCTGCCGGAATTCGAGGCGGTCGCGGTCAACGGCGTCGGCGTGTTCGACACGCTCAAGGCCGTGAGCAAGCTCGTCCTGAAATCGCTGAGCTGAGCGACGCATGGCGTTCGAACGCAGCGCGCTCCCGAACGCGATCACGATCGCACGCATCGCCCTTGCCCCCGTCGTCGGATTCCTCGCATTCGTGCCGACGTTCACCGCGCGGCTCGTCGCGTTCATCCTGTTCCTGATCGCGGCGTTCTCGGACCTGTGGGACGGCCATCTCGCCCGCAAGTACGGCTGGATCTCCGACTTCGGAAAGCTCGTCGATCCGATCGCGGACAAGCTGCTGCTGGTCATGACATTCCTGCCGTTCTACATCCTGTCGCAGCGCGAGGGTGATCCGCACGGCCAGCTTGTCGCCATCGGCAGCATGCCGCTCTGGATCCTGCTCGTGATCTTCGGCCGTGAGCTCCTCATCACAATCATCCGCTCCGTCGCCGCCAACCGCGGCATCGTCATTCCGGCCGGCAAGAGCGGTAAGCTGAAGGCGGTGTTCCAGAACATCTTCATCGGCACTGCCCTCTTCTGGCTGGCGATCAACAGTGCCGCCCTCAACCTGGGTTGGTACGGCATGCAGTCGTGGACGTACTGGACGTGGTTTCACGGCTTCGTGTTCATGACGTCGCTCGTGATCGCCGTTTTCCTGACGGTGTACAGTCTCGTGGTGTATCTGCGGGAATGGCGCAAGCTCGTCGCATAGCCGCTGCGCGGACACATTCAGCCACACGTAACGCACACTTCCTGGCCGGGAACCCGACTTGAATCCAGCCGTGGAAATCCTCGCCGTCGGCGATGAGCTGCTGCTCGGCGCGACCGTCGATACCAACGCTGCCTGGATCGCGCAGCGTCTCGCACGCGAGGGGATCCGCGTCGCACGCAAGACGACGGTGGGCGACGATGATGGAGCGATCGGTGATGCGCTGAGTGCTGCGCTGCGCCGCACGCGCGTCGTGCTCTGCACCGGCGGGCTCGGCCCGACGCGCGACGACCTGACGCGCGATGCGGTGGCGCGGGTGTACGGCCGCGAACAGCACATCGATGAGGGTTGGATGGCCGTGCTGCGCGAGCGCTACGAGAAGCGAGGCGTGCCGATGCCGGCGGTGAATCGTGTGCAGGCCATGCTCCCCGACGGCGCGACACTGCTGCACAACGCGAATGGCTCCGCGCCCGGCGTCGCACTCGACGATGACGCACTCGGTCTGACCATTCTCATGCCGGGCGTGCCGTCGGAGATGCGCGGTCTGATGGATACCCATGTCGTGCCGCTGCTGCGGAATCATCTGCGTGTGGCCAGGCCGATCGAGTCCCGGATGCTGCGCACCGCCGGCATCAGTGAGTCCGCGCTCGCGGAGCGGATCGACGACATCGCACAGGACCTCGCGCCGCTGTCGCTCGCGTTCCTGCCGCAGGTCGCGAGCGTGGACCTGCGCATCACGTGCGCGGGTGATGTCGCGGACGCGGGCCAGCGGCTCGATCGCGCGGTCGAGCGACTCGCCGAGCGCCTCGCCGCAGACGTGTACGCCCGCGACGACAGCGACCTCGCGACGGTTGTCGGCCGTATGCTGCGTGCCGGCGGGCTGAAGCTGGCGCTCGCCGAGAGCTGTACTGGGGGCCTGGTGTCCAAGCGCATGAGCGACGAGCCCGGTGCATCGGACTTCCTGCTGGCAGCGTTCGTGACCTACCACAACGACGCGAAGCGCCAGTTCCTGGGCGTGCGCACCGAGACGCTCGCCATGCACGGCGCGGTGAGCGAGCAGTGCGCCCGCGAGATGGCGGAGGGCGCGCGCATGGCCATCGGCGCGGACGTGGCGGTGTCGGTCACGGGCATCGCGGGGCCGGGCGGCGGCTCGGAGGAGAAGCCGGTCGGGACCGTGTGGTATGCAGTCGCGCTGGAACCCGGCGTGGCGCGCCGCCTCGGCCGCGCCGAGCCCATCATTGCGCGCAGCTTCATCCATTCGGGCGGTCGCAGCGACGTCCGTGACCGCGCCGCGCAGACGGCTCTCGACATGTTACGCCGCGCATTGAGTCACGCATGAAGCGGAGCGACGGCTCCATTCTGGGCGTCGGAGGGCTGCGTCTCTCGTACCGCACGTGGGAGGCCCCAAAGTCGCGTGCGACGATCGTCGTCGTGCACGGCCTCGGCGAGCACTCCGGCCGTTACACCGAGTTCGCGGAGCGCATGGCCGGCTACGGCATGTCCACGTTTGCCATGGATCTGCGCGGACACGGCCTGTCCGACGGCCGACGCGGCCACGTGCCGGCGTTCGACGTGTTCCTCCAGGAGCTCGACCGGTTCCGCCGCGAGGTCGAGGGCCTGGCCGACTTTCACGTGCCCATGTTTCTGCTCGGTCATT
This sequence comes from Longimicrobiales bacterium, assembly GCA_035461085.1. GTDB lineage: Bacteria > Gemmatimonadota > Gemmatimonadetes > Longimicrobiales > RSA9 > SH-MAG3. Next base: position 61,683 of record DATHVW010000098.1, read on the forward strand.
CACTTGGCGGCCTGATCGCGCTGCGCTATCAGGAGGAGTACAACACGCGATTCGAGGGCGCGATCATCATCTCGCCGTGGCTCGCCACCGCGATGGCCGTCCCGCGCTGGAAGGCCAACGCCGCGCAGGCCCTGTCGAAGCTGCTGCCCGCACTGCCGTTCAACGCCGGCATCCAGCCCGACAACGTCAGCCGCGATCCCGACATCGTGGAGGCCTACCGGGCCGACCCGCTCGTGCACGATCGCGTCACACCACGGTTCTTCAGCGAAATCTCGGCCGCCATGGGTCTCGCGCTCCAGCGCAGTGACCGCATCCAGGAGCCGCTCCTCTTCATGGCCGCAGGCGACGACCGCCTCGTCGATACCGAGAGATCCCTCCGCTTCGCCCGCTCCCTTACCGCGCCCGACCTGACCGTCAAGGTCTATCCCGGCCATTATCACGAGCTGTTGAACGAGCTGGACCGCGCGAGCATCCACCGCGAGATCCGCGACTGGATCGCCGCCCGCGTCTAGGCCGCTCGATCCGGGCTCGATTGCGCGGAGGTCGGCCGCCTGCTCCTGTCGGGCAGTCCCAGTCCCGGGGAAGCCGAGCACGCCCATTTCGCTCGGTGCCGCGGCTTGCCAACGCTTCAGCGGCCCGTCACTTTGACAGGATCGGGTGGCCTCCTGATTGCACCCGCGTGCTGGGGTCTCGCGACGGGTCTGCGCGCCGCGCGTGCGGCTGCGCGCCCGCGCACTTCCGGCCGCGGCAACGGGCTGCCGCAGGCGCAGGCCGGCATGCAGGTTTCTATGGCGAATGGATCATGACTGCAAAGCATTTCGATGGTGAAGGCGTGTTGAAGCGCGACGATACGGATCCCGGCAGCATTGCCGACGGCGATGCCTCACTCGAGGGTGATCCGCCGAACGTGACCTCCACGCAGCCGCCAGCGGAGGAGATCACGGACGGGGATGACGCGGAGCAGGAGGCGGAGCAGATCGAGTCCGACATCGATGAGCTGCGCCGCGACTTCTCGACGCTCTCCGATCGGCACATCCGCCTGGCCGCGGAGTTCGACAACTACCGCAAGCGCGTGGAGCGCGAGCGTGCGGACACATGGACGCGCGCGCAGGGCGATCTTGCGGCGCGCCTGCTCGACGCGCTCGACGACCTGGAGCGCTTCACTCACCATGCCGCGGAGTCCGATGACGCGCTGCTTCAGGGTGTGCAGCTCGTCGAGCGAAAGCTGCGTCAGTCGCTGCAGGCGGCGGGCCTCGAGGAAGTGGACGCCGACGGCGCGCGCTTCGACCCGAACTCCATGGAGGCGGTCGCGATGGTGCCCGTGGACTCGCATGAGGAAGACGACGTGGTGAGCGATGTCTTCCAGCGCGGCTATCGCTTCAAGGGCAACCTCATCCGTCCCGCCCGCGTGCGAGTGAAGAAGCACGGGGCCTGAGTCCATGCCGCCCAACACCGCCAAGGATTACTACAACGTTCTCGGCGTGCCCGAGGGCGCGGCCGCGGACGACATCAAGAAGGCGTACCGCAAGCTCGCGAAGAAGTACCATCCCGATGCGAACCCGAATGATCCGAAGGCCGCGGATCGGTTCAAGGAGGTCGGCGAGGCGTATTCCGTGCTGTCGGACGAGGCCAAGCGCAAGCAGTACGACACGATGCGCAAGAACCCGTTCGGCAACTTCGGCTTCGGCGGCGCGCGACCGGGAGCGGCACGGCCAGGCGGCGCCGCGGGCGGCACCTACACGACCACGGGCGAACAGGGCTTCAGCTTCGAGGACCTCGGCGACCTCGGCGGTCTGGGCGACATCTTCAGCTCCATCTTCGATCGTGGCGGCAAGCGCCGGCAGCAGCGCGCCGGTGCTCCGGGCGCGCGCACCGCCCGTGGCCGCGACGTCGAATATCTCGTGGAGATCTCATTCAACGTCGCGGTGCGCGGTGGCAAGGTTCAGCTCACCGTCCCGATGACGGATGACTGCACCGTCTGCAACGGGACCGGCGCCGCGCCGGGCGCACGCCTCCAGACGTGCACCGAGTGCCGTGGCTCGGGCAACATCACGTTCGGCCAGGGCGGCTTCGCCGTCAGCCGGCCGTGCCCCGTGTGCCTCGGCCGCGGCCAGGTGCCCAGCGAGCGCTGCAGCGCGTGCAACGGATCCGGCCAGGTCAGCGAGAACCGCCAGATCCTGCTCAGCGTCCCCGCCGGTGTGGACAACGGCTCGAAGCTCCGGCTGTCCGGACAGGGCGAGAAGGGAAGCGCCGGTGCACCACCGGGTGACCTGATCATCACGTTCAAGGTCCAGCCGCATCACTTCTTCCGTCGCGATGGCCTCGACATCCATTGCACCGTCCCGATCAACGTCGCGCAGGCCATGCTCGGCTCGAAGATCCGCGTGCGCACCGTCGATGAGAAGAAGGTCGCGCTTCGGATCCCGGCCGGGACCCAGTCCGGCACGCGCTTCCGGATTTCCGGGCAGGGTGTCGAGAAGAGCGGCCGCCGCGGCGATCAGTACGTGCAGGTGAAGGTCGATGTGCCGGCGACGCTCACACCGGAGCAGGAGCGACTCATGAAGGAATTTGCGGACGCAGCCGAGCTGCGCTACTGAGCAACAGGACAGCGGAAATGAGCAGGACCATTCAGGACCATAACTTCCTCGTCTGGGAAGTCTATCCCTCCGGTGGCGCACACGGATTCCCCGACAATCCGCAGGCCATCTTCAACTGTCTCTCGCGGATGGACGTGCGCCCGCGCGCCGCTGACATCGGCGACAATGAAGCCGACGCACTCAGGCTCATCGCGGAGATGGATGACGCGGCCCTGCTCGAGCTGCTCGAACACGCGCGCCCGATCGACTGACGTCGCTCCCGATCGTCCACTCGCCGGCCAGAAGTCACGGGTGTGGAGGATTGGCGGCGCATGGAGCATCCAATCCTCCATCGCCCTCGCGCGCGCGGCGAGGCCTGGATGATTGAGTGCCTCATGTGCTCCCAATCATCCATTGCCAGGCATTCCACGCAGTAATTGGAGCCTTGTGGGCACGCACGCGCGCATGGTCCAGCCACCGGTGATGCCCCCGCGCACGCGCGCATGGTCCAGCCGCCGGCCCCGCCTGCACCGGAGACCGTTCGCGTCCTGAAGTGAACCGGCGGCGCCGCGAAGGGTAAACGAGCGCATGGCTACCGTACTCGTCGCAATGAGCGGAGGCGTGGACTCGTCGGTCGCGGCGGCCCTGCTCGTGGAACAGGGCCACCGTGTGATCGGTGCGACCATGAAGACCTTCTGCTACACGGATGCGAACTCCGCCGGCAAGACGTGCTGCGGCCTGGACGGCATCATGGATGCCCGTCGCGTAGCGGAATCGCTCGACGTGCCGCACTACGTCTTCGACATGGAGGAGTCGTTCGGCCGGTCCGTGATCGACGATTTCGTGAACGAGTACGCGTCCGGCCGGACACCGAATCCGTGCGTGCGCTGCAACTCCAATACGAAGATCCCCGACCTGCTGCAGCGCGCGCGCAAGCTGGGTTGCGATGCGATCGCGACGGGTCACTACGCACGGGTCGCCGGCTCCCCCGGAGACGTGCGCATCCTCCGTGGCCGCGATGCCGGGAAGGACCAGACGTATTTCCTGTGGGGCGTCCCGCGCGAGGTGCTGCCGTATCTGCGTTTTCCCGTAGGCGAGCTGACGAAGCCGCAGGTGCGTGAGCGCGCCCGCCAGCTCGGCCTTGCCACGGCCGAGAAGCCGGAGTCGCAGGAGATCTGCTTCGTGCCGGACGGGGACTATGCGCGCTTCCTCGGAGGACGCCTGGGCGACGACCACGATTCGCTCCAGCCGGGAGCCATGGTCACGAGCGACGGCACGGTCGTTGGTGAGCATGGCGGCTATGCGCGCTACACGGTCGGACAGCGGCGAGGTCTGGGTGGCGGGCGCGGTCGCGCACTGTTCGTGCTCGGCGTGCACCCGGAGAGCAACGAGGTGGTTGTCGGCTCACATGAGGAGCTGTTCCGCGACGTTGTCTCGATTGGCGACCTGAACTGGCTGACCGCACCGCCGGATGCCGGCGCGAGGGTCCGTGTCCAGGTGCGGCACCGGGCGGCGGCGGTCGACGCCGTCGTGCAGGAGATAGACGATGAGGTGCTGTCGCTTCAGCTGGCGGAATCGCAGCGCGCGATCACGCCTGGACAGTCCGGCGTGATCTACCGCGGGGACGTGCTCGTGGGCGGCGGCCGCATCCGCTAGCCAGCGCGCGCGCACGACGCCTCCGCAACAGCGCCGCGCCCGCGCCGTCCCGCCGACCTGCTCTTACGCCTCCACGCGCAGCTGCTCCACCACGCGCCCGAACGCCGCGATCGCGAACTCGATCTCTTCCGCCGTCGTCAGTCGGCCGAGCGACAGCCGCACGGATGCGTCGCCCTCCGTGATCCGTCCCATTGCGGCGAGCACGTGCGACGGCTTGATCGCCCCGCTCTGGCACGCCGACGCGCCCGACGCCGCGACGCCCTCCAGGTCGAGTCCGATGAGCAGCCCTTCCTGGTCCGCGCCCGGGACGGTGACGTTCAGGATGTTGGGCAGTACGTCTCGCGCGGGCCCGTTCACGAGCAGCTCTGGCACCAGCTCCAGCAGGCCCTGCCGCAGCCGGTCGCGGAGGGCGGCCAGCCGGGCGGCCTCCTCCTCCTGCTCCGCGGCCGCCAGCTCGGCTGCGACGGCGAACCCGACTGCGGCGGCGACGTTCTCAGTGCCCGGCCGGAGCTCCCGCTCCTGACCGCCGCCGTGGACGAGCGGCAGTACGTGCGTGCCTTCGCGGATGTAGAGCGCGCCGATGCCTTTCGGTCCCGCGATCTTGTGTGCACTGAGCGACAGCAGGTCGCACGGCGTTTCGTCCACCCGCACGCGCAGCTTTGCAAACGACTGCACGGCATCGGTGTGGAAGACGACGCCGGCCTCGCGGCAGCGCGCACCGATCTCCGCAACGGGCTCGACCGTGCCGACCTCGTTGTTGGCCCACATGACGCTCACGACGCACGGCTTCACCTGAAGCGCCTCACCGACGGCGTCCAGGTCCACGCGGCCCTCTTCGTCCACGCCCAGCATGATCAGCTCGGCGCCTTCGTTCGCCGCGCACTGTGCCGCCGCCCCCACCGCCTTGTGCTCGATCGCCGAGCACACCACGGCGCTGGCGCGGCCACCGTTGCTGCAGGCGGAACGCCAGCGGCCCAGGACGGCCAGGTTGTCGGCCTCCGTGCCGCCGCCCGTGAACACCACCTCGCGGCGCCCTGCGCCGATCGCGGACGCCAGGCGCTCTCGCGCCTGTTCCAGCGCGTTGCGCGCCTGTCGGCCCCAGCGGTGCATGCTGGACGGGTTGCCGAAGCGCTCGTCGAAGTACGGCGACATCGCCTCGAGGACTTCGGGTCGCAGCGGCGTCGTGGCCGCGTGGTCGAGATAGACGAATTTCACGGACATGGCTGGTCACGGGTCAGGCGCGGCGAAGCACGGGCGCCTCGTCGCAAAGCTTGGCAGTCCCGGAGGACGGGGATAAATTAACGGGTATGAATCACCGCGCACCACCTCCGCTTCCGCCGGAGCGGCCGCCGAGCTTCAGGGCGACGGTGCACGGCACCGTGTTCGCCGAACGCTCGACCCACCTCTGCCGCCTGCACGCCGGTGATGAAGTCCTCCTGATCCCCGGCCCTCCGATCGACGACGACCCCGGTATCTGGGTGCATATGCCGGAAGGCGACGTCATTGGACACCTGCCGCCCGAGATCGAGTACTGGCTCGCCCCGTGGATGCTGCGCGGCGGCAGCGCACGGGCGCGCGCGGTGCGCGTGTCCGGCGCCGACACGCCGAGCTGGCGCCGCGTCCTGCTCGAGGTGGAGCTGACCGGGTCCCCCGCCACCAACTGCTGAACGCGCCCGGGCCGCCAGAGGCGACCGGCGCACCGGAGATGGCACTCCGCCAGCGTCCCGTGCGTCAGAAGCTGCTGACGTCGAGCGCCGCCAGGTCCTCGACGCGCACCGTCTCCTTCGTCCAGTACGGCTCTCCATACGCTTTGCGGATCAGCGAGCCGTAGTACGCATGATAGGCGAGGATCTGCTCGCGGATCGGGCGGTCACCGCCGAACACATCGCCGAGGGCCGTCCTGCCTTCGAACTGGGAGCCGAACGCGAAGATGGCGTCCAGCTTCCGCTCCATGTGGTCGCTGATGTCCAGCACCACGGTCGGCTTCGGGCCATGCTCAGCATACGTCAGCGCAAAGACCACCTTGTGCGGGCGGAAAGGCTCGCCCTCGATGTCGGCATTGCGCACGCCGGCCAGAAAGCAGGCGTCGCGGCCGATCTCGCTCGCCGCCCGGTGGTCGGGATGGCGGGCGTCGGGCCAGTGCAGGACGACCGTGGCGGGCCGGAGCGCCCGGATGTGAGCCGCGACAGTGCTGCGGGCTTCGGGGGAGCTGGTCAGCGAGCCATCCGGCAGGCCGGCGTTCCTGCGCTCGGCCAGGCCGAGCATGCCCGCGGCGGCGGCAGCCTCATCGGAGCGGCGCGAGGCCGTGCCCCAGCTGCCGCGCTCGCCGCCCGTCAGGTCCAGCACTGCCGCCCGGCCGCCGCGGGCGGCCGTGGCAAGCAGGGCGCCGGCACACAGCAGCTCGGCGTCGTCAGGGTGCGCCATGATGGCGAGAAGATCGGTCATCGGCAGGATACTAACGGACCGGGGGCGCGGATTCCACGTCACGGCAGCGGGCCAGCGTGACTGGCCCGCGTCCGCCGCTACTCAAACCGCAGTGCTTCGACGGGGTCCATCTTCGCGGCCTTCCAGGCGGGCCACATCCCGAACGCGACACCCGCAATCGTGGCCATGCCGAGTGCGGCCAGGATCGCGCCGAGGGGGACCGAAGCGGGGATCGGCGTGAGTGCGGCGACGAGGTACGCCCCGCCGGCGCCGATGGCCATGCCGATGATCGCTCCGATACACGTGACCGTCACGGCCTCGAACAGGAACTGCCACAGGATCTCACGCTGCGTGGCGCCGATCGCCTTGCGGATGCCGATCTCGCGTGTCCGCTCCGTCACGGCGATCATCATGATCGCGATGACGCCGACACCGCCGACCATCAGGCCGACCGACGACAGCGCGAGCATCACCATGAAGAACACGCTCGTCACCGTGTTGAACATCTCCAGGAACTCCTCCTGCCGGATCAGCGCGAAGTCGTTGTCCTGGTCCGGACGCAGGCCGCGCGTCGTCCGCAGGAGCGTCGTCACCTGGTCCATTGCTTCGTCCTGCGATGTCGCGGCCGTGGGTGACACCAGTACTCCCAAGCCGCCGTCCCACGCGCCGAGGTGCTTCAGCAGTGACGTATAGGGCATGAGCGCCAGGTTCTTCTGAAGCGCGCTGAAGACATTGTCCGGCATCTTCACGATGCCGATGATCTCGAACGGTCTGCCGTTGATGCGCACGATGCGGCCGACCGGATCGAGTGCGCCATAGAGGGTTTCCGCCAGATCCGTCGTGAGCAGCACGACCGCGGCTCCGGAGCGTACATCGTTGCGCAGCATGTCGTGACCGGAGACGATCGTTGCATTCGTGTACTGGGCCCAGCCGTCCTCGCGTCCCGCGATCTGTACGCTGGGCAGGCGCTGCCGTCCGTTGACGAACTCGGCGCTCATGTCGAGCGCGATGAGCGTTTCACGGATGCCCGGCAGCTGCTCGATGCGGCGAGCCTCGAGCGGCGTGATCTTCGGATTGTTCCGGTCCGAGCGGCTGCCGGGGCCGCCGATCTGGACGCCGTTCATGTCGTAGCGTGAGACCATGAAGTTCTTCGGCCCCAGCGCCTCCATCTCGCCCGCCACACTCGTCTTGATGCCCTGGATCATCGCGCTCATGGCCATGACCGTTGCGACACCGACCACGATGCCGAGGATCGTCAGTCCGGAGCGGAACTTGTTCGCACGCAGCTGATCGATCGCGAGTGCGGCACCTTCCGTGAGGCTTTCGAGGCGCATGGCTTACTCCGCCCGCAGGGCGACGACAGGGTCGAGCCGCGCGGCGCGCGCGGCGGGGTAGATACCGGCAATGACGCCGACACCCATGCCCATCAGAACCGACACCCCCATCCACACGGGGGCGATCGCGGCCGGCAGCGGCGACAGCGCCTGCACGATCTGCGCGAGCACGACACCGACGCCGATGCCGATGAGTGCGCCGAGCAGCGACAGCGTCGCGGATTCCACGAGCACCTGCACGTGGATATCGCGCCTGCGTGCACCGAGCGCCTTGCGGATGCCGATCTCCCGCGTGCGCTCCGTCACCGACACGAGCATGATGTTCATGATCACGATGCCGCCGACCACGAGCGCAATCGACACCAGTCCCGGGAACGCGATCATCAGGATCTTGCGGATGTTCTGCCAGAAGCTCATCGACTCCGATGCCGTCTCGATCGCGAAGTCGTTCTCTTCGCCGCCCCGCAGCTTGTGGCGGATCCGCATCGTGGCCTCGACATCGAGGCGGGCCTGTTCCATGTCATCGGTCTCGAACGGCTTGACCAGGATCCGGTCGACGATACCCTGCGGATTGACCAGCCGGCCCATCGGTGAGCGAGCGGGTGCGAACGCGCGGTTATCCATGGACATGCCGAACAACGATCCCTGTTTCTTCAGGACGCCGATCACGCGGAACTGTGCGCCCCTGACCTTCACGGTGCGCCCGAGCGGGTCGAGCGCACCGAAGAGCGTCGATGCGGTTTCCGCACCCAGCAGGATGACCGGCACACCGGAGCGGTCCTCGGGCGCAGTGAAGCCGCGACCGTGCTCCACGTCCATGTCACGGATGCGCAGCAGATCGGCGGAGGCGCCCGTGAGCCACACGTTCTCGACCTCGACGCCGTGCTCCGACACCATGTTGCCGCCGCTGAAGCTCTCGACGGCGACCATTGCCGGCACCGTGAGCGCGTTGCGAATCGCGTCCGCATCGTCGAACGTGATGCGGGGGCGTCGCTGATACGCCCGCCAGACGTCGGGGTCCGAGCTGAAGCTGATCTCGGGCTGACGGCTGAGCGTGAGCGTGTTGAGCCCGTAGATGGCGCCCGCGAAATCCTCTTCCATGTACTTGTTCATGCCCTCGACCACGCTGACGACCGTGATCAGGAACATGACGCCGATGATGACGCCGAGCACCGCGAAGAAGCTCTTCAGCTTCTGCGCGCGGATCTGGTTGAGGGCCAGCAGGATGCCTTCACGCAGGTTCATGGGCATGATCCGCGTGAGCAGACGGCGGTTGCGGCGCGCGTCATGAGCGGTTCAGACGCCCGCCTGGGCGCCGGCCAGCGTGAGCGCGCGACCCGTTGGCTCGTCGGCGGAGATGATGCCGTCGCGCAGCGTCACGGTACGGTGCGCGTGTTCGGCGATGTCATGCTCGTGCGTCACCAGCATGATCGTCTGGCCACCGGCGTGCAGCTCGTCGAAGAGCGCCATGATGTCCGTGCTCGTCTTGCTGTCCAGGTTTCCGGTCGGCTCGTCGGCGAGCAGCAGCGACGGCCGGTTGACCAGTGCACGCGCGACCGCGACGCGCTGGCGCTGGCCGCCCGAGAGCTCCGATGGCTTGTGCTCCATGCGGTCACCCAGGCCGACCTTCTGCAGCACGTCCACAGCACGTTCCTGGCGCTCCTTCTTGGAGACACCGGCGTAGATCAGCGGCAGCTCCACGTTGTGCAGCGCCGATGCACGCGGCAGCAGGTTGAACGTCTGGAACACGAACCCGATGTACTGATTGCGGATCTTCGCCAGCTCGTCGTCCTCGAGACCGGAGACCTGCGTGCCATCCAGCCAGTACTCACCGGCCGTCGGCGTGTCCAGGCAGCCGATCAGATTCATGAACGTCGACTTGCCGGATCCGGACGGACCCATGATCGCGATGTACTCGTTCCGCTCGATCGTCAGATCGACGCCCCTGAGTGCACGCACGGTTTCGGCACCGAGCACGTATTCCTTGGTCAGACCCTGCGTGCGAATGACTGGTATGGACATTCAGGACTCCCGCGCGGCGGCCTGAGCCCCGCTCGTTGTACCGGTTGGTGTCGTGGCCGGCATCGGCCGGACCGCCTGTCCGTTCTCGAGCGTGCGGATGACCTCGTACGGTCCCGCAACGACCGTGTCGGCCGTAGTCACACCCGTGATCACCTCGAAGTATTCCTGGCCCGCGATGCCGACGGTGACGGGCACGAACACGGCCTTGCCCTTACGCACCACGAACACGCCCTCCTGGTCCCCCTTGCGGCTGCGGCCTTCGGCGGCCGCCTCAGCGGCCGCTCGAGCGGCCGGGTCCTCGTTATCGACCGGATCGGCGTCCGACTCCTCGCGCACGGTCAGCGCGATGATCGGCACGGACAGCGCGCCCGGCCGCTTCGCCGTGACGATGTCGGACGACACGGACAGGTCCGAGCGCAGTGAAGTCGGCGGATTGTCGAGCGTGATCACGATCTCGTAATCGATCGCCTGCCCGCCCTGCGTGCTCGCCGCGGCGCCCTGCTGGAGCGGGGAGCGCACCGAGCTGTAGCTGATCTCGCTCACGCGGCCCGTGAACGGCTGACGCGGGAACGCGTCGATCGTGACGGACGCGCTGTCGCCCACGTGGATGTCGGGGACATCGGTCTCATCGACGCGCACCACGGCCTCCATCGTGGAGAGGTCCGCGACGGTCAGCAGGATGCTGCCGGGGTTGTTCGTCGTGCCGACAATGGCGGTGGAGCCTTCCTCGACATTGAGCCGCGTGATCATGCCGTCCATGGGGGCGCGGATGACGGTCTTCGCCAGCCGGTCGCGCGCTTCCGTGAGTGCCGAGCGGGACTGCGCGACGCCGAAGCCGGCGGCGGTCAGGAGCTCGCGCTGCACGAGCATCTGCGTCTCGGCCTCCTCGAGCTGCTGTCGGCTGACGAGCTGCTGGTCGGACTGTGCGAGCTGCGCGAACCGCTCGTATGCGCGCTCCGCCTGCAGCAGGTTGGCCTTCGTCTGCGCCTCGCGGGCCAGAGCTTCGCTGACCGCCGCCTGCGCGCGTGACACGGCCGCCTCGAACTGCGTCGGGTCGATGCGCAGCAGCACCTGGCCGCGCTGCACCACGTCTCCTTCCTTGACGTTCAGCTCGATGATGCGACCCATGATGTCGGCCTGCACCTCGACGCGCCGGTGCGGACGGATCCAGCCGCTCGCCGTAACGGTCGCCACGAGGTCGCGCGTCGCGACGGGCTCCATGCGGACCATCACGCCGCCGCTGTCAGCTCTGGACGCCGCAACCATCGAGACGGCCACGACGCCAACGATGGCTGCGATGCCGATCCCGATCTTCATACCCTTCTTCATCAGCGGATCTCCGCATCGGTAAGTGGACGGCCAACCGCCGCTTCGAGTGCGGCGAGGCTTTCGTGGAACTGGTAGAGCGCGCTCAGATACGCGCGGTCGGCACGTGCCTTGAGCGTTTCTGCCTCCTGCAGCTCGATGTACGAAGCCGCGCCGAGGCGGTAGCGCTCGCGCGCCAGCCGCAGCTGCTCATCGGCGAGCTCCGCGTTGCGGGCCTCGAGCTCCGCGCTGCGTGCGCCCGTGCGCGCCGTGCCGAGCGCCGCGGCGATCTCGGTGCGCAGACGCATCTCCTCCGACCTGAGGCGCAGCTCGGCATCGGTGCGCGCGATCTTCGCCTGCTCCACCTGTCGCTCGCGCGAGAGGCCATCGAATATCGGCAGCGAGATCGACAGCGACGCCGAGAACGGGTTGCGCTCGTAGCCGAACGGGAAGAGCGAGTTGCCCTCGCGAATCCTCTGCTCGTCCTCGCTCGTCAGGAAGAATCGCGTGCAGTCCTGCGGTGTGCCGGGCAGCGGCGTGCTCAGCCCCGAGCTGATCTGGTTCATCAGCTCGCACTGGTCCTGCTGCGCATAGACGCCCTGCCATGCCTGATCGACCAGGTACTCGGAGTTGCCGGCCTGACGCATGAATCCGGATATCCCCGCCGAGAAGTTCAGCGACGGGAGATAGGACGAGCGCGCCATGCGCACACTGGCCCGGGATGCGGATTCCGCGGCCCGTGCGGCCTGGAGCGAGGGATGCGCCTCCGCGGCGAACGCCTGCAGCTGCGTCTCCGTCCACGGCACTTCGGTCACCGCGAACTGCGTCGTCAGATCGACATCGGCGGGCAGATCGGTGCCCAGGACCTGTGCCAGTCGGAACCGTTCCGTATCCACCAGATTGCGCGCCTGCAGCAGTGCGACTTCGGCACGGCCGCGCTCGATCTCGGCCTGTGTGGCTTCCATCGGAATGGCCGCGCCCACCTGCACCCGCGCCTGCGCAAGGCGCAGGTTGTCGCTCGCGCGCGCGAGCTCCTGCTCGGCCAGGGTGACACCATCGCGCGCGCGCTTCACGGCCAGGTACTGGCGCGTGACGTTCGTGCGCAGCGCGAACACTGCGGCCTCGACGCCCGCGGCGGTTGCCCGGCGCTGTGACTTCGCCTGCCCGGGCGCCATCAACGTGGCGCCGCTCAGGCGGTAGCTCACGCCGAGGTTGTAGTTCGAAGAGTAGTAGTCCGTGGAGTTCGTAACGCCGATATCGCCGAAGTTGCCGACGCGTTGCGTGCCCGCGGCCTGGTAGCTGTACGATGTGGACGCCGAAGCACCCGGCAGCAGCGAGCCGTAGGCGTCACGGACGGCCCAGTCGGCCGCGGCCACATCGTTTGCCTGCTGCAGGAAATCGGGGTTGTTCCGCCGGGCGAGCGTGATCGCCTCATCCAGAGTGAGGGTTGCACCTGTCTGGGCGGACGCGTCCGGCGCCAGTGCCAGTAAAAGCGCCAACGCCGCCATGATGGGCTGGCGATAGCTGTATGAGTGCACCGTTGCAGCTCCCTGATGGTGGTTCTGTGTGGTCAGTCGATCGCGCTCACCTTACGAACAGATGACGCGCGAGGTTTCGCAGATGTTGAGCTTCTGTCTTCGCAGCGAAAAGGGGCGGCCGTTTTCGCGGCCGCCCCCCGGCTGACTTCACGGCAGTGCGGCGCGCACCGCTACGTAGTTGCGCGCCGGAATCTCGACGCGCAGGACCCGGCCCTGGCCATCGACCCAGACGGTGCGGGCATCGCCGCCCTCCGGCTGTACCACGATCCGGCGCGCCGTCACGGTCGTGCCGCCCGCGCTCACGGACTCCTCGCCCGCATTCGTGATCGTAGCCTGTACCTGCCGGCTCTCGCGCGGAATCAGGATCGGCGTGCTCGTCGCTCCGGCGGCCGCCCGCTGGGCGATCATGTAATAGTGGTGCGCAACGCCGTCATCGAGCAGGACTGCGCCGTCGCTCACCAGGTATTCCTTCATGGTCTCGCCGGCCGCCGACAGCGTGCGCGCGCTCGCCCGGCTGCCCGAGATGGACGCCCGGATCCGCCGCGCATCCGCGCCCGACAGCTCCACGTCGTAGGCGACGAGGCGCAGACCCGTGCCGGCCAGCTGCACGTTCGCCGTCGTCTCCCTGGAGTCCAGCACCACGCGCCCCTGCGCGATGACCACCGCATCGGCGCCGGTACCGTTCTGGCGCAGCGAGAACGTCTCCGTGCCGACCTCGCGGCCGTCCACCAGAATGCGGAATGTGCCCTCGTCCAGCCGCACCGTCTGCCCGGCTGCGGGCGCCACCATCATCGCGATCGCGGCGAATCCCAACAAAACACGCTTCATGTGTACCTCCAGCGTTGTCATCAGGTACCCCCTGCCGGGAGAGGGGGTCCGTGAGAATATAAGCGATGCCGACCCGGATCCGTTCACACGGTATCGGATTCCTCGTCGTCCGCCTGGAAGACGGCGCGGCGAACCGCCTCGAGCAGACGGGTGTAGATCGCGTCTCCCTTGGCGGCGGTAGCGGCTGTCGGATAGCCGACGACGCCGGCGCCGCCGGGTGGCGGGGAGGGGAGCTGGCCGCGGACATATCGCTCGAACTCGGCTTCCGAGATGTGGAAGTCGCGCGCGCGTTCCATGCGTACCAGGTCGGGGTAGAGGTAGAGCATGACGGACGTCTCGGCCTCGCAGGCATGGAGGGCTCCGGGCTGTTTCTCGAGGAGATCCCCGACCTCGACATCCCAGAGGGAAATGACGCGGACGCGGGCGCGGCCGGTGATGAGTGTGGCGAGGGCGTCGAGGTGCGGCTCGTGCCGGTGGGCGGTGATGATGATGAACTCACCGACGCCGTGTTCTTCCCACGCGGCGAGCAGCTCGTTCATCGCGCGGTGGAGCGTCTTCTGGCGCAGCGAGGCGGTGCCGGCATACTCTCGTTCGGAGGGTACGTTGACGCCGTAGTACATGGTGGGCGCGCGGAGCACGCCGAAGCGGGTGGAGAGATCGACCGCGACGCGGCGCGAGATGAGTACATTGCTGCCGAGCGGCAGGTGCGGTCCGTGTTGCTCGAGGGCGCCGACGGGTATGATGAGGCGCGGATTGCGCGCCAGGTGAGCGGCGGCGTCGATCCAGCTCAGCTCATCCAGGGCCAGTGATGTGGCGGCCATAGTCTTTTCACGTATCGGGAAACGGACTCGATTGAAGCGGATCCAGGCCGAACGGTCGGTGCTCGGAGCCTTTGGCGCAACCGTCCTGACGCTCTACCTGCTCGTGTGGTGGACGCGTCAGCTGGAGGTCGGCTGGCTGATCGCGGCGACCGCGGCGCTCATCAGCGCCGTCGTGCTGACGTGGCTGGCGTGGCGGCGCCGGGCCGCGCCCGGCCCTCTGGTGCTGTCGCTCGGCCTGCTGCTGCTGGGCACCGGCTTCGCGACCGTGACGACGTGGCAGTTCGACCGGATCGGGTTGAACTGGAACAGCATCGTCGAGCAGCGGCAGGCGCGCATGGGCGCGGAGCTGAATGCGCGCATGAGCGACGTCGTCGAGCGCGGGATGGCGTCGGCGCAGCAGGCGGCGGCGATTGCGGGATCGCGCAGCGAATCGACGGACATGTTCCGGCCGCTGGCGACGCTGCTGGAGCAGTACCAGGTGGACGGGCTGGCGCTGTATACGCAGCAGGGCGGACTGCTGGCCTGGGCGGGGGAGCATCGCGGCGAGCTGCCGGATACGCTCTGGATGCGGGAGATGACCGCGTACTTCGAGGAGCGGCCGCTCTTCAGCTACGTGTATTTTCCGGTTCTCGTGCCGGGCCGCGAGGAGTACGCGATCGCGGCCGTGCTGGTGGAGACGGGCGTCATCAGCGACGGGAGTGATGGCGGTATCGGTGAGGTGGTGGAAGCGCGCACGCAGACGCGGGCGTCGTTCCGGAGCGGGGGTGGTACGGACGAGGTCTGGTCGCTGGTGGTGGGGGGTGACACCATCGTTCACGCCCGCCTGGAGCCGCTGACGCAGCGGAGCTGGCGGGAGCGGCTGGAGCGCACTGCGCGCGTGGTCGTGCTGCTGTCCGTGCTCTTCGCGTTCATCGCGCTATGCGTCGCATGGCTGCGCAGCACCGGGCCTACCCGCCCGCCGTGGGCGGCCGCGCTTCCTCTGGCCGCGCTCCTCCCGGTCGTGATGGCCGCTCCGCTGCGGGAGACGTTTGGTGCCGAGCGGTTGTTCTCACCGGTGCTCTTTACGCTGCCCCCGCGCGACAACTCCCTCGGCGCCCTGCTCGCCGTGCTCCTGCCGCTCACGGCGCTGGTGGCGGGGGCGCGCCGCCGGCAGCGGCCGGTCTATCGCCCCGCACTGCGCATCGCGGCTGGTGCCCTGGTCGTCGCGGCTGCCTACCCACTGGTTCTGCGCCTGCTGTTCGCGGGCACGACGACGACACTGCTGGAAGGGACGCCCGCGTACTGGTACGCGTTCCAGCTGGCTGCGGTCCTGATCCTGTCGATCGTAACGCTGTTCTCACTGCCACGCCGCAACGCGCCGGGGGAGAAGGCGGCGGCCGCACCCACCGGTCCACGCCAGCGCCTGCTGCTGGCTGGCGCCGTGCTGCTGTCGATCGCATTCGCCGTCCTCATCACGTTCGCGGGTGATCAGTCGCAGCGTCTGCCGCTCTTCGTCGCGTCACTGTGGCTGCTGCCGTTCGCGCTCGGCGCCGCTGCGCTCGCCCCGGAGTCCGGGCGATCCGGCGCGCTGTCACGACTGCTGCTGGCCGGCTGGCTGGCCGGCACGGCCGTGCTGCCGCACATGTGGCGTGCGCACGTGGATGCGCGCCTGGCCGCCGCGGAGCGACAGCTGGAGAGTCTGGGCACGCGGGCCGATCCGTTTCTGCACTATCTGCTGGAGGACTTCGGCAACCAGGCACGCGACCGGTTCGCCGCGGGAGAGACCGGTGTTCAGCTGCTGTACCGCACGTGGGTGGCGAGCGGCCTCGCCCAGCAGCCGTATCCCGCCCGTATCGTGCTCTGGTCCGGGTCGGGCGAGTCTCTCGTGCCCGAGGTGCAGCTCGGTTCCGCGCCCATGCCGCGCGTGGCGGAAGAGCGTCAGCTGGACAACCTGCTCCGCTCGGCGCGCTCGCAGACGTCGTGGGCCATCATCGAGTTCTCCGACGTACCCGATCTCAGCCGGCTGCTGACGGTGCCGCTCGCGGACGGATCACTGATCACCGTGATGGTCCCGCCGCGGCGCACGCTCGACCGCATCAGTGCCGTCGCGCCGTTCCTCGGCGTCATTGCGCCGGCCACGACCCGCCTGAACCTGGTCGAGGCGAGCGGGCCGGAGCCGCAGCAGACGTTCATCGAGTGGCAGCCGAGCGTCGAGGGATGGCGCAGCGAAGCGTTCGTGAAGTACCCGGACGGCTGGTTTCACGCGCACCTGGCCGTGTCCGTCGCGCCGGCGGGCGTACGGCTCGCGCGCGGCATGCTGCTCATTGCATTCGATCTAACCCTGCTCGCTCTGTTGTGGGTCATCGGTGTCGTCGGACGCGGCGGCGCCGCCTTCCCGCGCGGCGGTTTGCGCACGTGGCTCGACACGTTCCGGGCGCGCATCACGGTCGCGCTGTTCGGCTTCTTCCTCGTGCCGACGCTCGTGTTCGGCTGGGTCGCGTACCGCGCCCTGGCGGGTGAGGTAGCGCGCGTGGCGCAGACATGGGCGCAGTACTCCGTGTCGCGCGTGGTGCTGGAGTTCCAGGAGGGAGTCGCGGACCTGCCGGACCTGGCCGCGCACGCGGGCACCGATGTGCTGCGGTACATCAACGGCGAGCTGATCGCCGTGTCGTCGCGTGAAGCGCTCGATCTCGGCGTTTACGGTGCGTGGATGCCGCCCGACGTGTTCAACCGCCTGGAGACGGGCGAGGATCTGTCCGCGCTCGCGACGCAGAACCTGGGCGACTACTCCTACATCACGGCGTATCATGCCGTGCGGCCGTCGGGCACACTGGGCGTGCCGATGTCCCTGTCATCGGGTGAGACGGCGGTGCGCCAGCGGGAGTTCGCGCATCTGGTGCTGTTCGCGGTCGTGGTCGGCGCGCTCCTGTCACTGGCCCTGTCCGTTGCGGTCGGCCGTGCGCTGGCCGGCCCGATCGGACAACTGCGGCGCGCGAGTGCGGCCGTCGGCGCAGGCCGCTTCGGCGTGCAGCTGCCGGAACGGGAGGGCGGGGAGTTCGGACAGCTGTTCACGTCGTTCAACCGCATGGCGCGGCGGCTGCGCCGTGCCCGGGCGCGCGAGCTGCGCACTGCGCGCGTGCTCGCCTGGGGTGAGATGGCCCGGCAGGTTGCGCACGAGATCAAGAACCCGCTCACCCCGATCAAGCTGTCGGTGCAGCACCTGAGGAGGGCCTACGCGGACCGTCATCCGCAGTTCGAGGAGGTGCTCGAGTCGAACGTCTCGCAGATTCTCACGGAGATCGATCGCCTGAGCGAGATTGCGCGCGCGTTCTCGCGCTACGGCGCGCCCAACATCGCGTCCGGCCCGCTCACGCCCGTGGACGTGCCCGCCGTGATCCGCGAGGCGCTCACGCTCTACCGGTCCGGCGACCGAACGGTTCGCTACATCGACGACGTGCAGCCCGACCTGCCCCGCGCGCGGGCCCGCTCCAACGAGCTGAAGGAGGTCCTGCTCAACCTGGTGGAGAATGCCCGCGCCGCGCTCGACGGCCCGGGCGACATCATCATCAGCGCGTACGAGACCGACAGCGGTCACATCGACATCGATGTCGCCGACACCGGGCCGGGCATACCGGAACAGAATCTGGCGCGCGTCTTCGAGCCGCACTTTTCCACGCGGTCGTCCGGCACGGGTCTCGGGCTCGCGATCGTCAGGCGGCTGGTCGAGTCCTGGGAGGGTACGGTGACGGCCGCATCGCGCGAAGGAGGCGGTACCGTGGTCCGGATCCGTCTGCTCATTGCGGATCGCGAGACCAGGCCGGCAGCAGAGGGCGGGGGAGAGAGCGACGGGAGGACGCCCCAGTAACGCAGGGAGGCCAGCAACGGCGACGGGATGGCGGCCGAGCGGACACCGGGGCGGGCGCGGCGGAGTGAAACCTCCGGATGCGCGGCCCGCCCCTCTTCCTGTCGGCTACTGCACCCGGTAGTTCACGATCGTCGGAAGGCCCGCGCTGTCGCGGATGTTGACGACGATCAGTGATACGACATCGCCACGGCTCACGCCCGCCGCCGCACGTTCCAGGTCCCGCACGTTGCGGATCTCCCGCCCGTTGAAGCGACGGATGACGTGGCCAACGCCGAGCCCGGAGCCGGCCGCGGGCCCGAGCTGGTCGATGTTGGAAACCATCGGCGCTTCGACCTCACGCAGCGCGGCGGGACGCATGCGCGCGGGAACGGTGGTCACCGTGAAGCCGAGCAGGTTGCCGCCCGACCGTGGGTCCACCGCCGGTGTGGCGATCCGCGGCGGCTCGAACTCGCCGAGCTCGACGGTCGTCGTCATCGCCTTGCCGTAGCGGACGAACCCGATGTCAACGCGGTTGCCAGGCTGCAGCCGTGCAATGCGCGACTGCAGATCGGGCACCGAGTTCACCGGCTGATCGTTGATCTTCAGGATGACATCGCCGAGCTGCAGGCCCGCGCGATCGGCGGGCTCGCCCGGTGTGACCGCCGTCACCTCGACACCACTCACGCTCGGCAGGTCGTAGACCTCGGCATCGGCCGCATTCACGTCCGAGATCGCGACACCGAGACGCGGCCGGTGCACGGTCCCGTACTCGACAATGTCGTCGGCGACCTTCTTCGCCAGGTCGATCGGTATCGCGAAACCCGCGCCCGTGAAGTAGCCGGTCGGCGATTCGATGGCGGTGTTGATGCCGATGACACGACCGTTCAGGTCGACGAGCGGCCCGCCGGAATTACCCGGATTGATTGCGGCGTCCGTCTGGATGAACGCCTCGAGTGCGGTCTCGCCTGCGCCGGACTCCGCGAGGATCCCGATGCTGCGCGCCTTGGCACTGACGATGCCGGCCGTAGCCGTGAACGTGAGTCCCAGCGGATTGCCGAGTGCGATCACCCAGTCACCCACGCGCAGCCGGTCCGACTCACCGATCTCGATCAGCGGCAGCTCGTGGTCGCCCGGATCGATGCGAATGACGGCGACATCCGTGTTCGGATCGCTTCCGACCACCTCAGCCGTGTACTCGCGGCCGTCCAGCATCGCGACGTTGAGCGATACGGCGTTCTGCACGACGTGATGGTTGGTCAGGATGTAGCCGCGGCTGTCGAACACGAATCCCGAGCCGCTGCCCTGCGTCCGTTGCGGCCGGAGCTCCTGCTGCTGCAGTCCCGGGATGAAGCCGCCGGGCGCCTCGGTAACCGCGACCGTCCGGATCTGGACGACCGCCGGCAGCGCGCGTGCGGATGCAGCCCGGAACGCGCCCGAGAGTGCGGCCGCTGCCGTGGTGTCCAGCGTCGCGGGGATGTCACCGAGCTGCTGCTCCAGGCGGTCCTGCGTCTCGATCGGCTCGTCGCTCTGAGTCAGCGCGCCATTCACGCTCCGGCTCATCTCGTCGCAGCCCGCGAGTCCGACCACTCCCAGCATCAGCCCGATCCCCAGCGTTCGCATCTGCAGCTCCATGCCTCCTCCAGCACCTGACTGACTCGTATCTGTCGATTCCGTTATGAACGGGTGCACGGGTCGTGCCCCGATTGCAGGGGCGCGCCACGCTGCATCCTTTGATCCCGCGGCGCCGCCAAAGGTTCCTCCGATCGTCCCCGGCTTCGATCGTCCCCGCCCGCCATGGCTCTGCCCCGCCCTGCACACAGTATTGGCTGTCGCGGCGCGGAAGCCGGAGCCGTGCCGCCGCCAGACGGCGGATTTCGACCGGCCCGGGATATCAACGAGCGACATCATGCTGGCAGAGATCATCAGCGGCGCCGTGCTCGGTGTTGATGCGTACCTCGTGCGTGTCGAGGTAGACCTCGGTCGAGGGCTGCCGTGCATCAACGTGGTCGGGCTGCCCGAGAGTGCCGTGCGTGAGGGTCGCGAGCGCGTGCTCGCCGCACTCCACAACGAAGGCTTCAAGGTGCCGCCGCGCCGGATCACGATCAATCTAGCCCCGGCGGACATCCCGAAATCGGGCAGCGCGTACGACCTGCCGCTCGCGCTCGGCATCCTGAGTGCCGCCGGGGAGCTGGGCGGCGCTCAGTTCGAGCGGACGTGCGTGGTGGGAGAGCTCGGACTGGACGGCTCCGTGCGGCCCGTGCGCGGGGTGCTGCCGATCGCCGCACGCTGTCGGGCGGAAGGCCTCCGCACACTGCTGTGCCCGCCGGCGAACGCGGCCGAAGCCGCCGTCGTGGACGGGGTGGAGGTGATTGCGGTGCCGCAGCTCGGTGCGGCGGTCGGTCACCTGAGGGGGACGGCGCCGCTGCCGCCGCATACACGTGCGCCGCACGCCGCGGTGGCGCACCCGATCGGGGACCTCGACTTCGCGGACGTAAAGGGACAGGAGAGTGCGAAGCGAGCGCTCGAGATCGCCGCCGCGGGATCTCATAATGCCCTGATGATCGGGCCGCCGGGCGCCGGCAAATCGATGCTGGCCAGGCGGCTTCCGGCCATCCTGCCACCGCTCCGTCACGACGAGGCCGTCGAGGCGACGAAAATCTATTCGGTCGCCGGCGCACTGCCCGCCGGGCAGGGCCTCGTGACCATGCGTCCGTTCCGCGCTCCACACCACACCGTCTCGGACGCGGGACTGGTCGGAGGCGGCAGCCCGCCACGGCCAGGCGAGACGTCGCTCGCACACACCGGCGTGTTGTTTCTCGATGAGCTCCCGGAGTTCCGGCGCAATGCGCTGGAGGCACTGCGCCAGCCGCTGGAGGATGCCGTCATCCGCATCGGCCGCGCGCGGATCTCGCTCACGTATCCCGCCCGCTTCATGCTCGTCGGTGCCATGAATCCATGCCCGTGCGGATTCCACGGCAGCGGCTGCGGCCGCTGTGTGTGCAGCCCGACGCAGGTCGAGCGCTACGTCGGCCGGATGTCCGGCCCGCTTCTCGACCGCATCGACATCCACATCGAGGTCCCGTCGCTCGCCGGCGAGCGACTCACCGACAATCGTCGCGGCGAACCCAGCGCCGTCATGCGCGAACGCGTCCTCGCCGCACGCGACGTGCAAACCCGCCGGTTCGCCGGCGCCGCCATTCACGTCAATGCCGACATGGGGGCGCGAGAGCTGCGCGAACACTGTGTGATCGGCTCCGCTGCCGAAAAGCTGCTCCGTGCCGCCGTGCGGCAGCTCGGCCTGTCGGCGCGCGCGTACCATCGCGTTCTGCGCGTCGCGCGCACCATCGCCGACCTGGCCGGCACGGACCGGATCGCCACCGCTCACATCGCCGAGGCGGTGCAGTACCGCTCGCTCGACCGCCCGCGCACGCGACGCTGATCGGGTCGCGTTACCTTCCGGATCTCCCGCGAGCTGCTTCCATCGGACCGACCGTCAGAATCCAGCCAGCACAGAAACAAATGGAATGAGGAGCCCGTAATGCTCGCGGGCGCCGAACTCTCGCGGACGCGGAACCCATTCTGCATTTTGGCACACCGGGCCATGAAGCCGCCCACGGCGCTGTCGGCCTCGATGTCCTCGCGCCCGTCGGGGCGCGGCCGCAGAACGGGCTGGCGTGCCTCCGGCGCCAAACACGGATCCGGCCACATGGGCGGATCGGCCAAAATGCAGAAAGGGTTCCGCGTCCGACATGACTGCCATCAGCGCCGTTGACATACACCGCAGCCTCCCGCTCGGGGGCGAGGACGTCCGCATTCTGAACGGCGTGACGTTCGACGTCGCCGCGGGCGACTGGATAGCGCTCACGGGGCCGAGCGGATCGGGGAAGTCCACGCTCCTCGGCATCGTGTCGGGACTCGACCGGCCGTCGGCGGGGCGCATCTCGATCGACGGCACCGACATCACGGACCTGGATGAGAATGCGCTGGCGCTGATCCGGAATCGCAGCATCGGGATCGTGTTCCAGTCGTTCAACCTGATTCCGGCGCTGACGGCGCAGGAGAATGTCGAAGCGCCGCTGTATGCGGGACCGGACCATCGTTCGGCGCGGGAGCGCGCCCGCGAGATGCTCGAGCTCGTGGGACTGACCGATCGTCGTCACCACCGCCCGCATCAGCTGTCGGGCGGGCAGCAGCAGCGTGTCGCGATCGCACGCGCGCTCGTGACTCGTCCGGCGCTGCTGGTCGCGGATGAGCCGACGGGCAACCTGGACAGCGCCACGGGCGAGCAGGTGCTCGAGCTGTTTTCCCGCCTGCGCAGGGATCTGGGTGTCACGCTTTTCGTCGCGACGCATGACCCGGACGTCGCGTCGCGCGCCGACCGCGTGCTGCACATGACGGACGGACGACTGACGAGTGACACGCGCGCGGCGTTCGCGGTATGAGCATGCGGTTCCTGGGTGGTTACGCGCTGCGGTCTCTGCGCCGCGGCGGACAGCGGTCGCTGCTCGCGGTCGTCTGCATCGCGTTCGGCGTGCTTGCCCTCGTCGCGATGCAGCTGCTCGCGAATGTCGTCGGCCGCGCGACGAACGTGGAGCCGCACCTGAAGCTGGGTGGTGACCTGATCATCCGCGGATCGGGCGGCAGCCTGACGCAGGAGGACAGCGCCCGGCTCGATGCGTTCGTACGCGACGGTGTGCTCACGGGTGTGACGATGTTTGCGGGCGGGCCGGCCGGCATGGTGCGCAGCGGCGGGAGCGGTCGCGTTCATTTCATCGGTCGCACACTCGGCGTCGATCCGGCCACGTTCCCGCTCGTGGGTGAGCTGCGGCTGCGCGACGGCGGATCGTTTGCCGATGCGGTCGGGCAGCAGGGCAGCGTAGTGCTCACGCGCGATCTCGCAGCGGCGCTCGGCGTTACGGTCGGCGACACGCTCCGTTACGGCGATGCCGCCCGGGAGCCGGCCCGGCTGGTCGTCGGCGGTGTTGCGGATGCCATACCCGACCGGCGCGGTCAGTCCATGCTCTTCAGCCTGGCGACGGCCGACCTGCTGGCGGGCGACGGTCCGCACATGCGCTGGGCGGCCGCGACGGCCGTGAATGACAGTTCGGCCGCCGTCCGGATCGCCTCATCGGGACTCGTGGTGAGTCGCGCTGTCGATGAGCGACCCGAATCGGCCTCGCGCGTGTTCGGCATCATGCTGCGCGGGGCGGGGCTCCTCGGCCTGATCATCGGCGGGATCGGCATTGCTTACACGCTGCAGGTAATGCTCACGCGCCGGCGCATGGAGATCGCGACGCTTCGAGCCATCGGCTATCGCACGCACCACCTCGTGCTGCTCTTCGGCTTCGAGGCAGCGCTGCTGGGTGCGGCTGGCGGCGTGCTCGGTGCCGCTCTCGCGATTGCACTGTCCGCGCAACTCGTCCACCTGCTCGATCGCACCGCGGGCGCGCTGATGCTGGAGTACAGCGTAGCTCCCGGGCTGCTGGTTGCCGGTCCGCTCGTTGGCATCGCGACCGCCGTGCTGTTCGGCACCGCGGCCATCCTGCGCGCGAGCGCCGTCCGGCCGGGCGTACTGCTGCGCGACCTTCCCATCCGGCCGGCACGCGGCGCCGTCGCCGGTGCACTCGCGTTGAACGCGCTGCTCGCTCTCATGTTCACACTGCTGGCCGGCGTCATCATGCACTCGTTCGTCGCGGGCGTGGGCGTCGTGGCGCTCGCGGCTGTCGGTACCCTGGTGCTCGGCGTAGTGCTCATCGCCCTGCTGTGGCTCGTCGTGCGGCTGCCGCTGCCGCATCTGCCGCTGATCAACATGGCGCGCGCGAACCTGCGCAGCCGGCAGGTACGTTCGGCGTTCTCGCTCATCGCGCTGTTCGTCGGCGTGTTCTCGATCGGCTTCGCCGCTGCCGCAATGACCTCGGGGCGCGACCGCGTCGCTTCGCGACGAGGCACGGATGCAGGCCTGAACATGCGCGTGTACGCGGCCGCCAATGAGAGCGCGGCGATCCCGCTCGCACTGCGCGAGCTCGGCGCCGGCGAGATCATTGCCAGTCATGAAGCGACGGTGAGAACGGTGGACAGCGCCGGCGCCCGACTGTCGATGCTGGACCACCTCGCGATCCATGACGTCAGCGATATCGCATCACTCGTCTCGCTCGGTGCGGGCGCGGAGTGGCGGGGCGATGAGCTGGCTGTGCTCGTTCCCGATCTCCTGAGGGACCCACCGTTTTCGCGCGCGGTCGGCGAGCGGCTGACCGTTTCGGCGGGCGACCGCTCGATCACGGTTGACATCGCGGGGTTCTATGAACCGCTGGACACGGAGTTCTTCAGCGCACCGCGCGGCATGATCGGCGGCGCGGGCGTGGCGCGTGCGCTCGGCATCGCGGGATCGCCGACGACGTACCTCGCGGCTCTGCCGGAGGACGCCCTGGACGCCGCGGCACCGACGCTCGGCGAGCGGCTGCCCGGCTCGCTCGTCGTGAGTCGTCGCGACATCAACGACTTCCTGGTCGCGACGTACCAGAGCCTCTTCATGTTCGTCGTCGCAGTGGCGGGCCTGGCACTGCTGGCTGGTGGAGTCCTCATCGCGAACGCGGTGTCGCTCGCCATGGTCGAGCGCCGGCGGGAGCTGGGCGTGCTCATGGCCGTGGGCTACACCAGCCGGCGCGTGCTGCGCACGATTCTGCTCGAGAACGGCGCACTCGGACTCGTGGCCGGGATCGCGGGCATCGTCGGCGTCCGCATCGTCGTCGCGATCCTGAACGCGCGGGAATCGTCGATCGGGATGGAGTTCGGCGCGGGCGCCGCCGTTGCGCTGCTTGCGACAGCGGTCCTGCTCGCGATGCTGGCCGCCGGTGCCGTCGCATGGGCGCCGGTCCACGTGCGGCCGCTCGAGGTGCTGCGCGACGAATGACCATCTACACCGTCGGTCATTCGACCCGTGCCGAAGATGAGTTCATCGCTCTTCTTCGCGCCCACGGCATACGCCTGCTCGTCGATGTGCGACGGTATCCGGGCTCGCGCCGCCATCCCCATTTCTCCCGCGAATCGCTCGAGCGCACGCTGCCGGCGCACGGCATTCGCTACGAGCATGTACCCGCACTCGGCGGACGCCGCACGCCCGCGCCGGATTCCCCGAACGGAGCGTGGCGGTCGGCGAGCTTCCGTGCGTACGCCGATTACATGGCGACGCCCGTGTTCCAGGACGCACTCGCTGGCGTGGTCGCGGACGCGACTGAAACCGCTACGGCGATCATGTGTGCGGAGGCCGTGCCGTGGCGCTGTCACCGGCAGCTCATCGCCGACGCCCTCGTCGCGCACGGCCACGACGTTCTGAACATCCTCACGCCGGACCGCGCCGAGCCGCACCGTCTCAATGAGCACGCGCGCGTAGGCCCTGACGGGACGGTGACCTACCCGGCCGAAGCGGCGGGAGACACGCAGACAACCCTGTTCTGACGGCAGGTTGGCGCGGGCGATTCGGGCGGATACCTTTCCGCCACCCGCGAGGCGCAGCACCCGAACCGGGTATCCGGGTGGCGGGCGCGGCCCGGGACCGGTGTCGCGCGCGGGTCTTGCAGCATGCGGTTGAGGTGGAGACAGGGAAATGAGGCAGGACATGATGACGACGGATCCCGCGTCGCTCGATCAGCGGGCGCAGCGGCTCCATGAGATTCTGCGCGAGTGCGGTTCGGTGTGCATCGGGTATTCTGGTGGTGTGGACTCCGTGTATCTGGCGGCTGCCGCCGTGACGATACTCGGTCGTGACAACGTGCTGGCGGTGACTGGCAGGAGTGCGGCGTATCCGATGGTGCAGCGCGACGTGGCTCTCGAGTGCGCGCGCGAGTTCGGCATTCCACACCTGGAGATCGAGACGGACGAGCTGGCCGATGAGCGGTACACCGCCAATCCGTCCAATCGCTGTTATTACTGCAAGTCCGAGTTGTGGCCGAAGCTGGTCGGTGTCGCACGCGAGCGCGGCCTGAACGCCGTGCTGGATGGGTCGAATGCCGACGACGCCGGTGACTACCGACCCGGCTTCGCCGCCGCCCGCGAGAACCACGTTCGCTCGCCGCTGCTCGAAGCCGGTCTCACGAAGGCGGACGTGCGCGAGCTGTCCGCACGCCTCGGCCTCCCCACGTGGGATCAGCCGGCCGCGCCGTGTCTCTCCAGCCGGCTGCCGTACGGGATTGCGGTGACACCCGCGCGGCTGCGGGCCGTGGAACGCGCCGAGGAGACGCTTCGCGCCCTGGGATTCCGCGAGCTGCGTGTGCGGCACCACGATGACTGCCTGCGCATCGAGCTCGCACCCGGCGAGATCGAGCGCGTGTACGCCCTCGCCGACGACATTCACCGGCAGATCTCCGAGACCGAAGGTGTGCGCGTGCTCATCGACGTCGAAGGGTACCGCAGGGGTGCACTGAACGAAGCGCTCGTGCAGATCGGTGCGCCCACGGCAGGACCGGACGCACAGCAGCCGCTTCCGGAGCACGAGCCTGGCGGGTTCCACGGGGACATCGCGATCGTGGCCGGTGCGGATCCCGACACCGCCCGGCGTGCCGCGGCAGCGCTGCGGGCGCGCGGCTTCCGTTACATCGCGGTGGATGCCGCTGCGTTCACGACGGCAGGCAGTGCGGCCGGCCGTGGCTGATCTCGCCTACCTCGATCACGCTGCGACGTCGGCGGTGCGGCCGCGCGCAGTGACGGACGCGGTAGTCGCGTATCTGGAGAACATCGGCGCGACCCCCGGCAGGGGCGGGCACAGGCTTGCGGTCGAGGCCGGTCGCGTTGCGCTTCAGTGCAGACAGCAGATCGCGAAGCTGCTCAACATCCCGGGTGACATCGGCCGCATCGCGTTCATGGCCAATGCGACGCAGGCGTTGAACACAGCGCTGCACGGCACATTGCGTCGCGGCGATCGCGTAGTCGTGACGACATTCGATCACAATGCAGTGCTGCGCCCCGCTGCGGCGCTCGCGGGACAGCGCGCTGTCGAGGTCGTGCTGGTGCAGGTGGACGCGATGGGTCGTGTGGACGAGGAGTCACTGCGCCGCGCACTGGATGGCGCGCGACTGCTCACCATCAATGCGGCGTCCAACGTGCTCGGCACCCGCCTGGACGTGCCACGACTGGCGCGGCTGGCCCGCGACGCCGGCGCATTGAGCGTGGTTGACGTTGCGCAGGTGGCAGGACATGCGCCGTTCGACGCCGCCTCCGCGGACGCCGACATGATCGCGTTCACCGGGCACAAGGGGATGCTCGGACCGCAGGGCATTGGCGGCCTGTGGGTGAGTGCGGGCGTCGAGGTCGAGCCGTTCATGACCGGCGGAACCGGCGGCAATTCGCTGGAGCGGCGGATGCCGGCAGCCTATCCCGATCATCTGGAGGCGGGCACGAGCAACGGTCCGGGCATCGCCGGTCTGGCAGCGGGGATCCGCGTCGTGCTCGATGAGGGAGTCGAAGCCATTCATGCACGCACCGGGTCGCTGAGGCGGGCGCTGCGCGCAGGCCTCGCGGCGGTGCCCGGCGTCACCGTGCATTCACCCGACACCCCCGACGGCCTTCCTGTCGTCACGATCACCACCGCTACCCTCGATGCGGCGGCGCTGGCTGCGCGTCTCGATCGCGAGCACGCCGTCCTGACCCGGCCCGGACTGCACTGTGCGCCGGAGGTGCACCGCCTGCTCGGCACGGAGGCGACGGGCGCCCTCCGCTTCTCACTCGGCTGGTCGTCGACAGAGCGGGACGTGGAGCGCGCCGTGGCCGCAGTCGAGGCCATCCTGCGCAGCGTGCCGGCACCGCAGACGGTGAGGGGCGTCACGTGAGGACGTTCGTCGCACTGAACCTGCCGCCGGAGGAGCGCGCACGTCTGCACGAGTCGCTCGAACCGGTCCGCGCGAAGTCGCTGCCCGTTCGCTGGGCGGCACCCGATGCACTTCACATGACCGTTAAGTTTCTGGGCGACACCGAGAGTGCCGCGGTAGCGGCGGTCGATGAGGTGCTGCTGACGGCAGCGGAGCGTCGCTCGCCCATCAGTCTCCGGATCGGCGGCCTCGGCGGCTTCCCGTCGCTGCGTCGCGCGAACATCCTCTGGGTGGGAGTCACCGGCGACAGCGAGCTGGCCGCACTTCAGCGCGAGCTCGAACCCGCGTTGTCGCGGCTCGGCTTCCCGCGCGATCAGCGTCCCTTTCGCCCGCACATCACGATCGGCCGCACACGCGGCGGGACGCAGCCGCTCGACGTCGAACGCCTGAGCGGCCTGGTCCGATACGAAACGACTATAACGGTGGATACTGTGGATCTGATGCAGAGTCATACGGGCCCGGACGGTCCGCGATACGATACGCTGCTGCGACGCCGGCTCGGCGAGAAGGAGGGCCTGTGATCGGTTGCTTCCGGCGCGTCGTGATGCTGCTCCTGCTCCTGCTCCTGCTGGCGGGCGCGTGGATCTTCCGCGACCGGATCCGGACCGCATGGAACGACTGGCGCGGCGGCACCGAGGAAGTAGAGTCGCCGTCGGCCGAGCTGGCGCAGGGCGCGCAGCGCAAGCTCGAGGCGCTGGGCGACGGCTCCGTCTCATCGGTGTCGTTGTCCGGCGTCGAGCTGGAGAGCCTGATGCTGCACAGCTATCGCGGCGTGCTGCCGGCGTTCCTCGACTCACCGCAGGTTCAGCTGGAGGGCGACCGACTCCGGTTGCGCGCCCGCGTGCCGATCGACAAGCTTCCCCGCGTGGACGGCCTTTCGGACGCAGCCGCGTTTCTGCCCGACACGACGGACCTGACGGTCACCGGCAAGCTGCTGCCGCTCGAGTCCGGCCGCGTCGGTTTCGGTGTGGACGACGTCAGCGCTGCGCGCGTGCCGCTGCCCGACCGCTTCATAGCCGGTGCACTGACGCGGATGGGACGGCGCGATGAGCAGGGCCTGCCGTCCGACGCGATCGCCGTCAGACTGCCGCGCGGTGCGGCGACGGCGTACATACGCAGAGACTCGCTCGTGCTGCTGGCGCGTCCCGCCGGCGGCAACTGACACGCACACGGACGCTGCATGGCGAACATTCTGGTCGTCGACGACGAAGAGGGGATCCGCAAGATCCTGCGCCAGGTCCTCGAGTACGAGGGGCACGAGGTGCGTGTCGCATCCGGCGGCGGGGAGGCCATCGAAGCATACGTCGACCTGCGCCCGGACCTCGTCTTCATGGACGTGAAGATGGCGCGCATGGACGGGCTCGAGGCACTCGACCGCATCCGCGAGCACGACTCCGATGCGTGCGTCGTCATGATCAGCGGCCACGGCAACATCGAGACGGCCGTCGAGGCGACGCGCCGGGGTGCGTACGACTTCCTGGAAAAGCCGCTCGACACCGATCGCCTCCTGCTCACGATCCGCAACGCGCTGCAGCAGCGCGGTCTCGTGCAGGAGAACGCGCGACTGCGCGGCGAGGTGGAGAGCCGCTACGAGATCGTGGGCCGCAGCTTCGCGATTCGCTCGCTGCTCGATCGCATCGAGAAGGTCGCACCGACGGACGCACGCGTCCTCATCACCGGCGAGAACGGAACCGGCAAGGAGCTGGTCGCGCGCGCCATCCACCGGCTGTCCGCGCGCGGCGAGGAACCGTTTGTCGAGGTGAACTGCGCCGCGATCCCGTCCGAGCTCATCGAGAGCGAGCTGTTCGGCCACATGAAGGGGTCGTTCACGGGCGCCCATGCCGACCGCGCGGGCAAGTTCGAGCAGGCGACCGGCGGCACGCTCTTCCTCGATGAGATCGGGGACATGAGCCTGGCGGCGCAGGCGAAGGTGCTGCGTGCGTTGCAGGAGGGCATCATCACGCGGGTAGGCGGCGAGAAGCCCATCCGCGTGGACGTTCGCGTCATTGCCGCAACGAACAAGTCGCTCGAGGAGGAGATCGCCGGCGGTCGCTTCCGCGAGGATCTGTATCATCGCCTGAACGTCGTGCCCATCCACGTGCCGCCGCTGCGCGAACGGCGCGAGGACGTGCCCATGCTGGTGCGCCACTTCGCGCGCAAGGCGGTCGAGGAGCAGCGCCTGCCTTCACGCGACTTCGAGGCGGGTGCGCTGGAAGCGCTCGGCCGGCTGGACTGGTCGGGCAACGTGCGTGAGCTGCGCAATACGGTCGAGCGCCTGCTCATCCTGGGCCGCGGCGGCGACATCAGCGAAGCCGATGTCGAGCGACTGGTCGGCGGCCGGCACACGGCAGATTCGCTCTCCGCGGACATGCTGAGCGCGGCGACGTTCTCCGAGTTCAAGGAGCGCGCCGAGCGCGCGTTCATCCTCGCCCGGCTGCGCGAGAACGACTGGAACGTGAGCGAGACCGCGCGGCGCATCGAGATGCCGCGGTCGAACCTGTACAAGAAGATCGAACGATACGGACTGGTGAGGGAAGACACCTGATTCGTACTTCAACATCAAGGGATCAGAATGCCAGAGCGATTCAGGAATTTCATAGCAGGCGAGTGGACCGATTCTGCGAGCGGGCGCACGTTCGAGAACCGGAACCCGGCGGACAACAACGATCTGATCGGCGAGTTCCCGCGCTCGGATTCGCAGGACCTGGAACGGGCGATCGAGTCGGCGAAGCGCGGCTTCGAGCAGTGGCGGCGTACGCCGGCCCCGCTGCGCGGCGATGTGCTGCGCCGTGTCGGCGACATCCTGACCGAGCGTAAGGAAGAGATCTCACGCGCGATGACGCGCGAGATGGGCAAGGTGCTGAACGAGACGCGCGGCGACGTGCAGGAGGGCATCGACACGGCGTACTACGCCGCCGTCGAGGGGCGGCGCCTCTTCGGCCACACCGTGCCGAGCGAGCTGCGCGACAAGTGGGCCATGACCTACCGCCGTCCGATCGGCGTCGCCGGCCTGATCACGCCATTCAACTTTCCGCTCGCGATTCCGACCTGGAAAATGTTTCCGGCTCTGGTCTGCGGTAACTCCGTCATCCTGAAGCCGGCCGAGGACGTGCCGCACACCTCGACGATCCTGGTGGAAGTTCTGCTCGAAGCCGGCCTGCCCCCCGATGTCGTGCAGCTGTTGCACGGGTTCGGCGAGGAGATCGGCGCGGCGATGGTCGAGCACCCGGAGATCCCGGTCATCTCGTTCACCGGCTCGACCGGCGTCGGCTCCAACATTGGCGCCGTCTGCGGTCGCATGCACAAGCGGCTGTCACTCGAGATGGGTGGCAAGAACGCGCAGATCGTGATGCCGGATGCGCCCATGGACCTCGCGATCGATGGTGTGCTGTGGGGCGCGTTCGGCACGACCGGCCAGCGCTGCACGGCGACCAGCCGGCTGCTGCTGCACGAGGACATCCACGACAAGTTCCTCGGCCAGCTGATCGATCGCGCCGGCAGCCTCAGGCTGGGCAGCGGTCTCGTGGATGGGAACGATGTGGGCCCACTCATCAACCAGGCGGCACTGGACAAGGTCGCGAGCTACGTCGAGGTCGCGCGCGGCGAGGGCGATGAGGTGCTGGCGGGCGGCCGGCGCGCAACGGGCGGAGACCTGGACCGCGGCTTCTTCTTCGAGCCCACGATCCTGCGGGGCGTGAAGCCCGGCTCCCGGCTCGCCTGCGAGGAAGTGTTCGGCCCGGTGCTGAGCGTGATCCGGTTCAAGGACCTGGACGAGGCGATCCGCATCAACAACGAGGTCAAGTACGGGCTGTCCAGCTCGATCTACACCAACGACGTCCGCGCATCGTTCCGCGCGATGCTCGAGCTCGACAACGGCATCTCCTACATCAACGCACCCACGATCGGCGCCGAGGCGCACCTGCCGTTCGGCGGTGTGAAGCAGACGGGCAACGGTCACCGCGAGGGCGGCTGGGAGGTCTACGAGTTCTACTCGGAGACGAAGGTCTGCTACGTGGACTACTCCGGCAAGCTGCAGCGGGCGCAGATCGACACGTACGACGCCGGTCCATACTGAGGCGGCGCCGGACGCGGCCGCGGCGTGCGGCCGCGGCCGGCCGCGCCCCGCCGGACGCGGAACCCGTTCTGCAAGTCGGCCGATCCGGCCATTCGTGCGCCCCGGCGGAAGCGGTATCCTGGGCGCCATGGGAAGATTGCTGAGACCCCGACTGCCCGGTGTGCCGTTTCACATCACGGCGCGCACACAGGAACACGAGCCGCTGTTCGAGGGGGTGGAGGAGCAGGTCGCAACGATGATCCGCACCTCCATCCACTATTCGGACGCGGAGCTTCTCGCGTACGCCGTAATGCAGAACCACATCCACGTAATCGTGGTGCAGGGAAGGCGACCGCTCGGCGAGTTCATGCAGCCCCTGCTGCGGCGCATTGCCCTGCGGATCATCCAGAGGACGGGCAGGCGGGGCCACGTGTTCCGCGGGCGTTATGGCCACAGCGCCTGCCAGGATCCGGAGTATTTCAGGAGCATGGTCGCGTATGTGCACCTGAATCCCGTGCGGGCGGGAATCTGCAGGACACCGGCCGACTATCCGTGGACCTCGCATCGGGACTATGCGAGCGGTCCGCAACCGGACAGCCCGACCCGCTATGCGCTCGCAGTGGAGCAGGGGGTGCGGACTTTTGCGTGCGCCTCCGAACAGACCAGCGAGCGATGCCGTCGCGACTACCGCGCATTCGTGCGCTGGCGACTGGCAATGGATCAGTACCTCGATGCTGACTGCGATTCACTTCATCCGCTGCCGCGTGCGCCCCTCTCGATCGGGGGTGACCTGCATTGGTATCGCGAGTATGGCAGCACCCGCCCCCTGCGCGTCGCCGGGACTGCGGTCCCCGCGACACGAGCAATGGACCTGCGCGACCACGTGCAGGCGGCGCTCAGGGATCTCGATCCGGACATGCCGATCGAGCTGCTGCGCAGCGGAGGCTCGACCCGACCGCTCGTACGGATCCGCAAGCAGGTGATCGCGCGTGCGCTCTCGGCCGGGTACGTCGGGACCCGAGTCGCCGAGTTTCTGAACATCTCGCCGACCTCGGTCTCGCGAGTGAAGGCGGGGTTGAGGGGCGGTGCAGCATGGTGATGCCGGACACGGGTATGGCGGAACGGGTCGATCTGCAGAAGGGGTGCCGCGTCCGATGTTCTGGCACTGGCGTGCGGCACGGGCTTCCGTTACCGTTTCGTCAGCCTTCTACACCGACGAACGTTCCATACAAAGCAGACACACTCGCCGGGGCCGATGACTGTCGCGCGTGCGAGTTTGACAGCAGCAGACCCCGACAGTAGGATTTTCAGTGGTTGTAATGCGTGACCCGGTCTCGTCCGTGAGCGAGCCGACTACGGTCGGTGAACCGCGGATCGCCGGCACCACCCGCGGACCACACTCCAGCGGACGATGGGTCTGGGAATGGACGAAGTCGTTCATTATCGCATTCGGCCTCTTCCTCATCATTCGAACGTTTCTCGTCGAGGCGTTTCGCATTCCAACAGGAAGCATGGAGAGCACGCTGCTGGTCGGC